>NZ_JBJGZB010000031.1:0-46087 GCF_054050295.1 Geodermatophilus sp. SYSU D01045 | reverse complement strand
TGCGGGCCGACGGGGCCGGAGGTGTGCGGGGGAGGGGGCCCCCCCCCCCCCCCCCCCCCCCCCCCCCCCCCCCCCCCCCCCCCCCCCCCCCCCCCCCCCCCCCCCCCCGGGACCTGCGGTCGGGAGGCCCCGGCGCGCGCTGGGTCGGCGCCGACGCCCTGCGGGAGCTGGAACGGCGGCCTCCCGGTAGATCGTGAGCGCGGTCACTGGCACGATGCCGCCATGCGCGGGCTCATGCAGGACTTCCCCCTCACCATCGACGCGATCTTCCGGCACGTCGAGCAGCACTACGGCGACGGGACGATCGTCACCGGCAGCCCGACCGGACCGGTGCGCAGCACCTACGCCGAGTGGGCAGGGCGGACCCGCCGGCTGGGCGGGGTCCTCGACACCCTCGGCGTCAGCGAGGACGGCCGGGTGGGCACGTTCGGCTGGAACAGCCAGCGGCACCTGGAGCTGTACTTCGCCGCGCCGGCCACCGGCCGGGTGCTGCACACCCTCAACATCCGGCTGTTCCCCGAGCAGCTGACCTACATCGCCAACCACGCCGAGGACGAGGTGGTCTTCGTCGACCGCACCGTCCTGCCGCTGTTCTGGCCGCTGGTCGACACGATGAAGACGGTCAAGCACGTCGTCGTCATGGACGACGGCGGCGACAACGAGATCCCCGACGACCCGCGCGTCCTGGACTACGAGGCGCTGCTGGCGGAGGCCGAGCCGGTCGACTTCCACGTCGAGGACGAGAACCGCGCCGCCTCGATGTGCTACACGTCCGGGACCACCGGCAACCCCAAGGGCGTCGTCTACAGCCACCGCTCGACGTTCCTGCACACCATGGGCGTGATGCAGCCGAACGCCTTCGGGCTGGGCATCCAGGACGTCGCGATGCCGGTCGTGCCGATGTTCCACGCCAACGCCTGGGGCATCGCCCAGGCCGCCCCGGCCGCCGGCGCCTCGCTGGTCATGCCCGGGCCGATGATGCAGCCCGAGGCACTGGCCAAGCTGATCGTCGAGGAGGGCGTCACCTTCACCGCCGGCGTCCCCACCATCTGGCAGGGCGTGCTGCCGCACCTGGCCGGCAAGCCGCACAAGCTGCGCGACATCGGCTGCGGCGGCTCCGCGGTACCCAAGGCGCTGTCGGAGGCCTACCGCGAGCAGGTCGGGCTGCCGATCCTGCAGGCCTGGGGCATGACCGAGACCCACCCGGTCGCCTCCTCCGGCGTCCTGCCCAAGCGGTACGCCGACGCCGACGAGGCGACCAAGGCCGACCAGCGGGCCCGCGCCGGCATCCCGTTCCTCGGCGTCGAGGCCCGGATCGTCGACGCCGAGAGCCTCGAGCCGCAGCCCTGGGACGACGAGGCCACCGGTGAGCTGCAGGTCCGCGGCCCGTGGTGCGCGAAGGACTACTACAACCCCGACGCCGGCGTCGTCCTGACCACCGACGACGGCTGGATGCGCACCGGCGACGTCGCGGCGATGGACCCCTTCGGCTCCATCCGCATCGCCGACCGCACCAAGGACCTCATCAAGTCCGGCGGCGAGTGGATCAGCTCGGTCGACCTCGAGAACGCGATCATGAGCCACCCGAAGGTCAAGGAGGCCGCGGTCGTCGGCATCCCGCACCCGAAGTGGGACGAGCGGCCGCTGGCCTGCGTCGTCCTCAAGGAGGGCGAAGAGGCGACCGAGGAGGAGATCCTCGAGCACCTCCGGCCGCTGGTGGCCAAGTGGTGGATGCCCGACGCCGTCGAGTTCATCGACGAGGTCCCGAAGACCAGCGTCGGCAAGTTCTCGAAGAAGGACCTGCGCACCCGCTTCGCGGAGTACGCGCCCAGGTCCTGAGGCGGGGTCCTAGCGGACGAAGGGCGGCCGGCCGGTCTCGCTCACCAGGGGCCGGCCCGCCGCCTCCCACTCCCCCATGCCGCCGCCGACGTTCACCGCGTCGTAGCCGTTGAGGTTCAGCCACGCGGCGACCCGCGCCGAGCGCCCGCCGCTGCGGCAGATCACGTACACCGGGTCGCCGTCGGGGACCTCGTCGAGCCGGGCCGGGACGTCGCCCATCGGGATGTGCGTGGCGCCCTCGGCGTGCCCGGCCACCCACTCGCCGTCCTCACGGACGTCGAGGAGCGCGGCGTCCTCGGGTACCTCGACGGCGGACACGGTCGGGACCTGCTGCGGCATCACGCACCCCATCCTCCCAGGTGGGGCCCTGCCGCACCGGCGGGCTGGGAGGATCGGGCCGTGACGTCCGCTCCCCCCGCGCCGCCGGTCCGCGAGCCGGCCTGGTCGCTGTCGCGCTCGGCCATCTGGCTGTGGGTCACCCAGGGGGTCGTCGGCACGCTCGTCTACGGCGTGGTCGTGGGGGTCCTCCTGCTGGCCGTGCCGGCGTCGGTGGGCGGTCCGGTGCCGGTGCTGCGGTGGCTGCTGCCGGTGCTGGTCGTCGTGTACGCGGTGGTGGCGATCGGCGTGCGGCCGTGGATCCGCTACCGGGTGCACCGCTGGGAGGTCACCGCGGACGCGGTGCACGCCCTCACCGGCTGGCTCAGCCGCACCTGGACGCTGGTGCCGGTCGCCCGCATCCAGACCGTCGACGTCACCCGCGGC
Source organism: Geodermatophilus sp. SYSU D01045 (assembly GCF_054050295.1). Taxonomy (NCBI): domain Bacteria; kingdom Bacillati; phylum Actinomycetota; class Actinomycetes; order Geodermatophilales; family Geodermatophilaceae; genus Geodermatophilus; species Geodermatophilus sp. SYSU D01045. The sequence goes on along the minus strand of NZ_JBJGZB010000031.1, from coordinate 43,486 downwards.
GTGCTGCAGCAGCTCTACGGCCTGGCCAGCGTCGCGGTGCTGACCGCCTCGTCGCAGGGCACCGTCCGGGTGCCGCACCTGGAGGTCGCCGTCGCCGAGCGGGTGGCCGACGACCTGGCCCGCCGGGCAGAGCAGGTGCGGGACGAGGCCACGTGACGGACCCGGTCCTGACGGCGCCCGGGCTCACCGCCCCGCGGCGCACCTCGCCGCTGGTCGTGCTCGTGCACACCGTCACCTTCCGCCAGGCCCGGCAGGTGGTGCCGGCCGCGATCCCCGTCGTCGCCGCAGTCGGCGTGGACGGGCCCGGGGTCGTCGTCGCGCTCGTGGCGACGGTGACGGCGCTGTCGCTGCTGTTCGCCGCGCTCACGTGGTGGCGGACCACCTACCTCGACACCGCGTCCGCGGTGGTGGTCACCCGCGGTCTGCTGGCGCGGTCGGTGCGCACGGTGCCCAACGACCGGATCCGCGGCGTGGAGGTCGAGGCGCCGGCGCTGCACCGGCTGTTCGGGCTGGTCCGCGTCCGCGTCGACGCCGCCGCCGGCACGCTCACCGGCGGGGACGAGGAGGTCGTCGTCGACGGCGTCCCGCGGGCGGAGGGCGACCGGCTGCGGGCCTCGGTGCTCACCCACCGGCGGGCCGCGGCGCCGCTCCCCGGGGCGGACCCGTCCGCCCCGCCGCCGGAGGAGCCGGCCGAGCAGGAGCTGGCCCGGTTCGACCGGCGCTGGCTGCTGTACGCGCCGCTGGTCGCCAGCTACCTGGCGGTGCCGCTGGCCGCGGTCGGCGCGCTGTCGCGGCTGCTGCAGGAGCTGCCCCGGGACCTGCGCCCGGACCTCGACGGCCCCGACCTCACCGACGTCCGCGTCCTCGTCGTCACCGCGGTGGCCGCGGTGGTGCTGCTCGCCGTCGGGGCGGTCGCCGGGGCGGCGGTGGTCAACTGGGGCTTCCGGTTGGTCCGCCGCGGGGGCTCGCTGGTCGCCGTCCGCGGGCTGGTGACCCGGCGGCACACCGAGCTGGAGGTGGACCGGATCCGCGGCGGCACCCTCGCCGAGGGGCTGGGCATGCGGCTGGTGCGCGCCGCGCGGGTGAACGCCCTGGTCACCGGCCTGGGCGCGGCCAGCCGGCGCGGCCAGCTGTTCCCGCTGGGCCCGCGCGAGGAGGCGGTGCGGCTGCTCGGCCTGCTGGTCGACGACCCGGGCCCACTGACGCCGCACCCGCCCGCCGCCCGCCGGCGGGCGGTGGTCCGCGCGGTCGCCACCGGGCTGCTGGTCGCCGCGGCCGGGGCCGTGCTGACGGCCCTCACCGGCTCCTGGGGCGTGCTCGCCGCCGGGATCGTGCTCACCGTGCTCGGCGTGCCGTTGGGCCTGGGTCGCTACGCCGCGCTCGGGCACGCCACCGGGGCCGGCTCGTTCACCGTGCGCAGCGGGCTGCTGGTGCGCGAGCAGGCGGTGCTGCAGCGGCGGGCCGTCGTCGGCTGGCAGGTCCGGCAGACCTGGTTCCAGCGGCGCGCGGGCCTGGCCACCGTCGTCGCCTGCGTCGGGGCGGGCAGCGGCGGCTACGCCGCGGTGGACATGGCCGCCGACGACGTCGCGGCGTTCACCGCCGCCGCGTCGGGACCGTGGGCCACCGCGCCCGGCACGGGAGCGCCCCGCCCGGCCGGCTGACGGTGGATCGCTGGCCCGTCGGGGCCAGTTCACCGGAACGCGGGAGTGTCGATCATCGGCCCGGGTAGCCCGGCGCTCGATGACCGCCGCCCCGCGGCACGCCCGCTCAGTGCAGCCCGCCGGTCTCCCTGCCGAGCCCGACGCGGCCGGCCAGCGCGGCCGCCTCCACGCGGGTGGCCACCCCGAGGCTGCGCAGCAGCGAGGCGACCAGCCGCTTGGCGGTCCGCTCGGACACGTGCAGCGTGGTGGCGATGTCGACGGTGCTCGTGCCGTCGGCCACCAGCCGCCACAGCCGGCGCTCGTCGCTGGTCAGCCGGCCGGCCACGGTCTGCTCGCCGGTCGGCGCGGCATCGTCGAGCAGCCGGCGCAGCAGCGCCTCGGGGACGACCGACCAGCCGTCGAGCACTGCCAGCAGCGGGCGGACGAGGTGCTCCGGGTCGGCGCTCTTGGGCAGGAAGCCCGCCGCGCCCGCCCGCAGCGCCTCCAGCGCCGCGTCGGCCTCGGCCAGCCCGGACAGCGCCACCACCCGGACCACGGGGTCGGCCCGGCGGATCGCCGCGATCGCCCGCACGCCGCCCGGGGGCGGCATGTGCAGGTCCACGACAGCGACGTCGGCGTGGTGCCGGCGCACCAGTGCGGCTGCCGCGGAGGCGTCGTCGGTGGTAGCCACGACGCGCACCCGTCCGTCGCTCACCCCGGGGAGCAGCAGCGACAGCCCCCGGCTGAACAGGGGGTGGTCGTCGACGACGACCACGTCCACGTAGCCCTGACGCCCAGCCCCGGCGTCGGTCGACCCCACGACCCTCCTCCCGGTCCGGTGCGCCCGGCGCACCGGACCCCCCGCACCCGGAGGTGCCCGTGACCCTCGCCCCCGACACACCCCGTACCGCCCGGTCCGGTTCCGGCCGCCTGCTCCCCGACCTGGCCCGCGTGGTGCGCGACCACCTCGTCCGCGCCGCCCGCGGCCCGCGGGCGGGCCAGGAGCCGCTCCCCACACCCGAGGGCGCGCTGCTGCGGGCCATGTGCCACGACATGCGGAGCCCGCTGGCCTCGCTGGAGGCGCTGCTCGGCTCCCTGGACCGCGAGCCCGCGCAGCGCGGGGAGCTGCTGGAGCTCGCCCGCGCGCAGACCGCCCACCTGTCCTCGATGTTGCGCACCGCCGACGCCTCCGGCGGGGCGACGCGGCGGCCCCCCGGGGGCCGGCTGCTCGGCGAGGTGCTCCGCGCGTCGGTGGCCGCCTCCGGCCTGCCGCTGCGCCAGCTGACCCTGGCGGTGCAGGAGTGCGCCGCCGGGGTGACCGTGGCCGACGCCCGGGTGCAGCGGATCCTCACCAACCTGCTGGAGAACGCCCACCGGCACGGGGACGGCGCCGCGGTGCTGCTGACGGTGGTCCACCGCGACGGCTGGGTCCGGCTGGCGCTCACCCAGGACGTGGCGCGCCCCGAGCGGGTCGTGCAGTACCTGCGCCACGACGCGCCGCCGGTCGACCTCACGGGCCTCGGCCTGTGGTCGGTGCAGCGGCACGCGCACGACCTCGGGGGCGCCGTCGTCTGGGCCACCTCCGACGCCGGGCTCACCCTCTGCGTCCAGCTCCCCGACCGGTGAGGGGGACGGCACCCGGCCGCGGTGTCGGCCGGTGGACCGACGGGAGACACGGCCGACGGGAGGCACGGCCCGGGAGACACGGCACGGACGACGTGGCACCGGGGGGCCACGGGACGGCACGGGCGGGCCACCGGACGCGGGCAGATCCGGGGTGTCGCCGCAGCGGCGGCGGCGCGACGACGCAAGCCGAGTGAGGGAGAGCCCGTGTTCACGCACACCCACGCCCTGCAGTACGAGGCCAAGCCCGACGGCCCCGACCCGGACTTCGCCCGCAAGATGCAGGAGGTCCTCGGCGGTCAGTGGGGCGAGATGACCGTCGCCACGCAGTACCTGCTGCAGGGCTGGAACTGCCGGCTGCCCGGCAAGTACAAGGACATGCTCCTCTCGATCGGCACCGAGGAGCTGGCGCACGTCGAGATGATCATCACGATGATCGACCGGCTGCTCGACCACGCGCCGCTCAAGCCCGACTCGGCCGACCGCACCAAGGAGGCCGCCGCCGGCTACGGGCAGCACAACCCGCAGCACCTGATCCAGAACGGCCAGGCCGCGTCCTACATGGACAGCATGGGCAACCCGTGGACCGGCGCGTACGTGACCGCCAGCGGCAACCTGTACGCGGACTTCATGTACAACGCCACGGCCGAGATGCAGGGCCGGCTGCAGGTCGCCCGGCTCTACAACATGACCGACGACCCGGGCGTCAAGGACCTGCTGCGGTTCCTCATCACCCGCGACCACATGCACCAGCAGCAGTGGCTGGCCGCCATCGAGCAGCTCAAGGAGGACGGCCTCGAGGGGCTGCCGGTGCCCGAGGCCTTCCCGCTCGACGAGGAGGTCGGCGACCTGGGCTACACGTTCATCCAGGCCTCCGACGGTCCCGAGGCCGCCAACGGCCGCTGGGCCTCCGGCCCCTCGATCGACGGCCGCAGCGAGTTCCGCGCCGCGGCGATCGAGGCCACCGCCGACGCCCCGACGCTGCCCCCGGGCGACCCGCGGCTCTACAGCACCCCGCAGACCGAGGCCCACACGATGCTGCAGAAGGCCAAGGACCTGCTCAAGTGAGCCGCTGACCCCGACCACCGCGCCGTCGCCGCGCCGGCGGCCGGGCTCCCGCAGCCCGGCCGCCGGCCGGCGGGGTGCATCCCGCGAACGGCAGTCCCCGGAGGTCCCCGTGCACCTGCCTGCTCCCGCCGCCGTCCTGACGGCGGTCTACGCCACGGCGCTCGCCGTCGCCGTGGCCGGCGCCGCCACCGGCTCGGTCCGCGAGGCCCTGGCCGGCCTGGTCGTCCTCACCGCCCTCGTCACCCGCTGGGCGGTGCGCCGCTCCCGCCGCGCCACCCCCACGACCGCGGCCGCCGTGGCGACGGTCGACGCCGCGCTGCCCGACGTCCCCCTCCCCGAGGCCGTCCCTGCCCGCGCCGCCTGACACGCACGAGGCGCGCGCCCCCTGACGGGGACGCGCGCCTCGGCTGGTGCCGTGCTCGGTCGGCGACCCGTCAGTGGGCGACGGCCTTCTCGGCACCGATCCCGGTGAGGGAGCGGACCTCCAGCTCGGCGGTCTTGTCCAGGTCCGGCTTCTCCTTGGACAGGACCGTGCCCAGCCAGCCGAGGAAGAACGACAGCGGGATGGACACGATGCCGGGGTTGTTCAGCGGGAACCAGTGGAAGTCCACGTCCTGGAACAGCGACGGGGACAGCCCGGTGGCCGGGTTGACCGGCGCACCCGACACCACCGGCGAGAAGACGATCAGCACGATGCAGGCGATCAGGCCGCCGTACATCGACCACAGCGCGCCCTGGGTGGTGAACCGCTTCCAGAACAGCGTGTAGAGGATCGTCGGGAGGTTCGCCGACGCCGCGACGGCGAAGGCCAGCGCCACCAGGAAGGCGATGTTCAGCCCGGCCTGCAGGGCGAGGATGCCCAGGCCGATCGAGATCGCGCCGATGACGACGGCGGTGATGCGGGCGACCCGCACCTCGCCGTTGGGCGGCACGTTGCCCTTCTTGATGACCGACGCGTAGACGTCGTGCGCGAACGAGGCCGACGCGGTGATCGTCAGGCCGGCGACCACCGCGAGGATCGTCGCGAACGCGACGCCGGCGATGATGCCGAGCAGCACCGTGCCGCCGAGCTCGAAGGCCAGCAGCGGGGCGGCGGAGTTGACCGCGCCGGGGGCACCGAGGACGGTGTCCGCCCCGACGAGGGCGCCGGCGCCGTAGCCGATCACCAGGCTGAACAGGTAGAAGATGCCGATCAGCCAGATCGCCCAGACCACCGAGCGACGGGCGTCCTTCGCCGTCGGCACGGTGTAGAAGCGCATCAGCACGTGCGGCAGGCCCGCCGTGCCGAGCACCAGGGCCAGGCCCAGCGAGACGAAGTCCAGCTTCGAGGTGCTGGTGGCGCCGTACTGCGCCCCGGGGGCCAGGACGTCGCGGCCCTCGACCGCGTTGTCCTGCGCGGCGCCGAGCAGCGAGGACAGGTTGAAGCCGAACTCGCCGAGCACCCACAGCGTCATGACCAGCGCGCCGGCGATCAGCAGCGAGGCCTTGATGATCTGCACCCAGGTCGTGCCGCGCATGCCGCCGACCAGCACGTAGATGATCATCAGCGCGCCGACGAGGACCACGACCAGCGCCTGCGCGGCCTCGCCGGTGACCCCCAGCAGCAGGGTCACCAGCCCGCCGGCGCCCGACATCTGCGCCAGCAGGTAGAACAGCGACACCGCGAGCGTGGAGATGGCCGCGGCGGTGCGCACCGGGCCCTGCCGCATCCGGAAGGCCAGGACGTCGGCCATCGTGAACCGGGCGGTGTTGCGCATGAGCTCGGCGACCAGCAGCAGCGCCACCAGCCAGGCGACGAGGAAGCCGATCGAGTACAGGAAGCCGTCGTAGCCGTAGACGGCGATCGCCCCGGCGATGCCGAGGAACGACGCCGCCGACAGGTAGTCGCCGGCGATGGCCAGCCCGTTCTGGGTGCCGCTGATGTTGCGGCCCGCGGCGTAGTAGTCCGCCGCGCTCTTGTTGTTCCGGCTGGCGCGGAAGGTGATCACCAGGGTGACCAGCACGAACGCGCCGAAGATGCCGATGTTGAGCGCCGGCGTGCCGATGGTGGCGTCGGCGGCGAGCACGTCAGCGGGCACGCGTGGCCCCCTTCCCGAGGTCGGGGCCACCGCGGCGGCCGGTGGCGTACTCGTGGTGCTCGAGCCGCTCGCGCATCTCGTCGGCGATCGGATCGGTGCGCCGGTTGGCGTGCGACACGTACAGGTGGGTGATCACGAACGTCGACAGGAACTGCCCGAGCCCGAGCAGGAGCCCGATGTTGACGTTGCCGAACACCCGGGTCGCCATGAAGTCCGGCGCGTAGGTGGAGAGCAGGACGTAGAGCAGGTACCAGGCCAGGAAGGCCACGGTCATCGGGAACGCGAAGGCCCGGAAGCGCCTGCGCAGCTCCGTGAACTCCGGCGAGTCCTGTGCCTGCCGGTACTCCTCCGGCGTCAGCAACCGCCGTTCGGCGGGTTCGGTCACGGCTGTGCCCCCTCGTGTCGACCTGTTCCGGACGTGTGACGGCGCTCACCATAGGTCGGGGCCGGTGGGGTCGGAAACCGGCGAAACTTTCGGTGCCAACCCGTGACCTGAGCTTCCGACCGCCGTAACGCCGTGGAAGTGCGCCGGCGGTGCACTGGGGACATGACCGCGACGGCAGGGACGTCGACCGCACGGTCGACGGGGTGGTTCCCGGTGGCCCGCGCCACCGAGGTCGGGACGACGCCGGTGCCGGTGGGCGCCGGCGGGCGTGCGTACGTCGTCGTCCGGCTGCGGCCCGGCGGGGAGGTCAGCGCCTTCCCCGCCCGGTGCCCGCACCGGCTGGTCCCGCTGGCGGCGGCCACCGTCGTCGGGGGCAGGCTGCAGTGCCCGTACCACGGCTGGCGGTTCGACGCCGACGGCCGCTGCGTGGACGTCCCCTCCCTCGGGCCCGACGGCAGCGCGCCGCCGCGGGCGGACCTCCCGGTGCCGTGGGCGGTCGAGGAGCGGCACGGCTGGGTCTGGCTGGCGCCCGAGCCGACCGCCGTCGCCCTCCCGCCGGTCCCCGCCGCCGAGCCGGTGCCCGAGCCCGCCCCGGCCCCCGGGCCGCCGCCGGGGCCGGTGTTCGGCAACCTCGACCCGTCGCTGGAGCACGCCTGGCACCCGGTCGCGCTGTCCCGCGAGCTGCGGCCCGGCGGCTGGCTGCAGGTCCGGCTGCTCGGCCGCACCTGGGCGCTGTCCCGCGGCGCGGACGGCCTGTCGGCCGACCCGCCGGCGGGGGGCGTCCGCGAGCGGTTCGGCGTCGTCTGGCTGGCGCCGGCCGAGCCCCGCGACGTCCCGCTCGAGGTGCCCGAGGACGGCGACCGGCGCTTCGTCCGGGGCTGGCTGGCGCCGGTGCGCTCGCCCGGCCCGGCCGGGCCGCTGGCCGACGCCCTCCTCGATCCCACGCACGGCCCGTTCGTGCACGGCGGTCCCGAGGACGACGCGCCGGCGCCCGAGGTGACGCCGGAGCCGGGCGGGTTCACGAGCGTGCGCGGGCAGGGCGCGACGGTGGCCACCGCCGTCCACCGCGCGCCGTTCCAGCTGCGGCGGCGGGTGGAGTCCCCGGCGTCCGGCGCGGCGACGACGACGCTGTTCCTCCTGCAGCCCGAGGACGCCGACTCCACCCGCGTCTACGGCTGCCTGCTGCTGCGGGCGGGGCACGGCGAGCCGCTGCCCGGGCCGGACGTCGTGGCCGCCGAGGTCACCCGCGCGCAGCAGGCGCTGGTCGAGGACCTCGAGCTCCAGGCGCAGCTGGGGAGCACCGGGCTGCCGCTGTCGGCGCGCGACGAGCTGCACGTGCGCGCCGACCGGCACGGCCTGGCGCTGCGCCGCGCCCTCGCCGACTTCGCCGCCGGCCGCTGAGGCACCGGCCTCACCGTGTGGTGCCCGCCCCCACCGCACGGCGTGAGGGCGGGCACCGCGAGCCGGGGCCCGTCAGGCCGGCTCGAGCTCCTCGCCGCACGCGGGGCAGCGGGTGGGCGGGTCCTCGTCGGCGAGCCGCCCGCACGCCGGGCACACCCGCGTCAGCCAGCACGCCGGGTCCCCGCCCTCGTCGTCCGGACCGGTGCCACCCGCCGGGCGCGGGCGGACCTCCTCCTGGGACATCCCGCCTCCTCGCTGCAGGGCCGACGTGCGCAGGGCCGACGTGCGCAGGGCCGACGGTACGGCGACCGGGACGGTGACGCGGGTCGCGGCGGCCGCCCGGGCCCGGCTGGGAGCATGGACGTCGTGCCGTCGCCCGCCCCGCGCCGAGAACGAGCGCGCCGCACCGCCCTGACCGCCGCCGCCCTGGCCCTCCCCGCGGGCTGGCTGGCCCGCGCGCTGTGGGGCCTGCCCACGGCGATCGGCGCCGGCCGGCGGGAGATCCGGCCCACCGTGGCCGGCTCGCCGCAGTGGTCGCACGGCAAGTTCCACAACACGCTGCCCACGCCCACCCTGCCGCCGCCCAACGCCCGCCGCGGCCTGCTCCGGCAGTGGCACGACGACCGGCACGTGGGCCTGCCCGCCCGCCCGGTGCCGCTGGCCCGCCCGGAGGTCCCGGCCGAGGCCGGCGAGCTCGCCGTCACCTGGTTCGGGCACTCGAGCGCGCTGCTGGAGGTCGACGGCGCCCGCGTGCTGGTCGACCCGGTGTGGGGGTACCGCGTCTCGCCGTCGCCGGTGTTCGGCCCCACCCGGCTGCACGAGCCGCCGGCGCCGCTGGAGTCCCTCCCCCGCGTCGACGCCGTGCTGATCTCGCACGACCACTACGACCACCTGGACCTGCCCACGGTGCGGGCGCTGGTCGAGCAGCAGGACGCGCCGTTCGTCGTCCCGCTGGGCGTGGGCGTGCACCTGCGCCACTGGGGCGTGCCGGAGGACCGCGTCGTCGAGCTGGACTGGGACGGCGCGACGACGGTCGGCGACCTGACGATCACCTGCACCGAGGCACGGCACTTCTCCGGCCGCTACCTCACCCGCGACACCACGCTGTGGTCGTCGTGGGTGGTGGCCGGGCCGCGGCACCGCGTCTTCTTCGGCGGCGACACCGGCTACACCCCCGCCTTCGCCGGCATCGGCGCCCGGCTGGGCCCCTTCGACCTCACGCTGATGCCGATCGGCGCCTACAACGAGGCCTGGGCGCACATCCACATGGACCCCGAGGAGGCGGTGCGCGCGCACGGCGACCTCGGCGGCGGGGTGCTGCTGCCGGTGCACTGGGCCACGTTCAACCTGGCCTTCCACCGCTGGGCCGAGCCGGTGCAGCGGCTGCTGGCCGCCGCGGGGCGCTCGGGCGTGCCGGTGCTCGTGCCGCGGCCGGGCCAGCGGGTCGACGTCCTGGCGCCGCCGCCGCTGGAGGACTGGTGGACCGCGGTCGGCTCGGCCGAGGCCGGCCCCGCCCGGCACGACGACGCCGGCGTGGGCGGCACCGTGCTCGCGCGGGTGCTCTCCCGGCTGATGGCGCTGCGGCTCGGCTGATGCTCAGGCGCTGCGGCGCAGGACCAGCTCGGAGGGGAAGAACACCGTCTCCCCGGCCGTCGACCCGGTGAGCGGGGCGCGGGCGAGCACGGCCCGCACCGCCGCGCCGGCGATCCGCTCCACCGGGTGCGTCGCCGTCGTCAGCCCGGTGACCCCGGCGACGGGGACGTCGTCGAACCCGGCGACCGCGACGTCGCCGGGGACCTCCCGGCCGTGCCGGCGCAGCACCGCCAGGACGCCGAGGGCGACCTCGTCGCAGCCGGCGAGGACCGCGTCGGTGTCCGGCCAGCGGGCGAGCACCTCCTCGGCCCCGGCCTCCCCCGCCGCGGCGTCGAAGCCCCCGGGCACCGTGCGCGCCTCCAGCCCGGCCGCCGCGACGGCCGCGCGGTAGGCCTCGACCGGGCGCTGCGCGCACGGCAGCCACGGCGGGCCGGTGACCATCGCGATCCGCCGGCGTCCCGACCGGAGCAGGTGCGCCACCGACGCGGCGGCGGCCCCGGCGCCGTCCACGTCGAAGGACGGGACGTCCGCGCTGCCCACCCCGATCGACACCACCCGGCCGCGCAGCGCCCGCGGCACGGCGGCGAGCAGCTCGTGCGTGGTGTTGACCAGGACGACCCCGCCGACGGTGCGGTCCCGGGCCAGGGCGTCGAGCTCGGCGCCCGGAGCCCGCAGCGGCAGCCGGCGGACGGCGATCCCGAGCCCCGCCGGCGTGCACACCCGGGCGCCGGCGGTCACCAGCCGAGCCGTGTACTCGCAGTCGAGGATCCCGTCCGACGTGCCGGTGACGGCGACGACGACCCGCGTGCCGGTGCCGCTGGCGAGGGCGCGCGCGACCGGGTCGGCCTCGTACCCGAGCGCCTCGGCGGCGGCGCGCACCCGGGTCAGGGTCTCCGCGGACACCGGCCCGCTGCCGGTGACCACCCGGGACACCGTCGCGCGCGAGACGCCCGCGGCCCGCGCGACGTGCTCGAGGGTCACCGTCGGGGGCGGGGCGTCGCGCACCCGGCCGTCGTACCACCGCGGCGGCGCCGGCGGGACCCCCCGGCGGGCCGGGACCGCTCTCAGCGCAGCAGCTTGCTCATCCGCCGGTCGGCCAGCGGCTTGCCGCCGGTCTGGCAGGTGGGGCAGTACTGCAGCGAGGTGTCGGCGAAGCTGACCTCGCGGACGGTGTCGCCGCACACCGGGCACGGCAGGCCGGTGCGGGCGTGCACCTGCAGCCCCGACCGCTTCTCGCCCTTGAGCGTCGCCGCCGCCTGGCCGACCTGGCGCTCGAGCGCGTCGGTGAGCGTGGCCCGCAGCGCGTCGTACAGCCGGACCAGCTCGTCGTCGGTGAGCCTGTCGGCCATCTTGAACGGCGAGAGCCGGGCGGCGTGCAGGATCTCGTCGGAGTAGGCGTTGCCGACACCGGCCAGCACCGTCTGGTCGGTGAGCGTGCCCTTGAGCTGCGCGTGCCGCCCGGCCAGCAGCGCGGCGAACTGCTCGCGGTCGACGGCGAGGGCGTCGGGACCGAGCCGGCCGATGCCGGGCACCTCCGACGGCGAGCGGACCAGGTACACGGCGAGGCTCTTGCGGGTGCCCTGCTCGGTGAGGTCGAAGCCGTCGGACGGCGTCCCGTCCTCAGATGCCAGGTGGACGCGCAGCGCGAGCGGGCCCTTGCCGGGCTTGGGCGGCGCGGTGGGCAGGCCGGTGCGCCAGTGCAGCCACCCGGCGCGGGCCAGGTGCACGACCAGGTGCAGCCCGGAGACGTCGAGGTCGAGGAACTTGCCGTGCCGGGCGGCGCCGGTGACCTCCAGGCCGGCCAGCGCCGACAGCGGCGGGTCGAACGTCTTGAGCGCCTGCAGCGCGGTCAGGTCGGCGCGCGCGACCACCCGGCCGACGGCGTTCTCGCGGAGGAACGCGGCCAGCGCCTCCACCTCGGGCAACTCGGGCACCCGGCCATGATCCCCGCCGTCGCCGCCTCCCGTCGTCCCCGATCGTGTGCACTTCCGCGGAGGTGCACGGGCCACCTCCGCACGGGGCTCAGCCGACGAACGACGTCCGGTCGGTGACCGTGGCGGTGGCGCCCGGCTCGGCGCGGGCGGCGTCGGCGACCGCGGCGGCCACGGCCTGGGTGACCGCCGGGTCGAACACGCTCGGGATGATGTAGTTCGCGTTGAGCTGGTCGTCGCGGACGATCGCCGCCAGCGCCCCCGCCGCGGCCAGCAGCATCCCGGTGCTGATCTCGGTGGCGCGGGCGTCGAGCAGCCCCCGGAAGACGCCGGGGAAGGCCAGCACGTTGTTGATCTGGTTGGGCAGGTCCGAGCGGCCCGAGGCGACGACGGCGGCGTGCTGCCGGGCCCGGACCGGGTCGACCTCCGGCGTCGGGTTGGCCATCGGGAAGACCACCGCCCGCTCGGCCATCGCGGCCAGCGCCTCCACCGGCAGCACGTTGCCGGCGCTCACCCCGATGAACACGTCGGCGCCGGCCAGCGCGTCGGGCAGCTCGCCGCGCACGCCGGCGGGGTTGGTGCGCCGCGCGAGGTCGGCCTTGGCGGGGGACAGCCGCTCGTCGTCCGGCGAGAGGATGCCCTCGCGGTCCCACACGAGCACCTGCCCGGCGCCGGCCGCGAGCAGCAGGTTGACGATCGCCGTCCCGGCCGCGCCGGCCCCGGCGACGACGGTCTTCACGTCGGCCAGCTGCTTGTCCACCACGCGCAGGGCGTTGCGCAGGGCGGCGAGCGCCACGATCGCCGTCCCGTGCTGGTCGTCGTGGAAGACCGGGACGTCGAGCCGCTCGCGCAACCGCGCCTCGATCTCGAAGCAGCGCGGCGCGGCGATGTCCTCGAGGTTGATGCCGCCGAAGCCGGGGGCGATGAGCTCGACGGTGCGCACGATCTCGTCGACGTCCTGGGTGTCCAGGCAGATCGGCCAGGCGTCGATGTCGGCGAACCGCTTGAACAGTGCCGCCTTGCCCTCCATCACCGGCAGCGCGGCACCGGGCCCGAGGTCGCCCAGGCCCAGGACGGCCGACCCGTCGGTGACGACGGCGACGGTGTTGCCCTTGATGGTCAGCCGGCGCACGTCCTCGGGGTGCTCGGCCAGCGCCAGGCACACCCGCGCCACCCCGGGGGTGTAGGCCATCGACAGGTCGTCGCGGGTCTTGAGCGGCACCTTGGAGGCCACCTCGAGCTTGCCGCCGAGGTGCAGCAGGAACGTGCGGTCGCTGACCTTGCGCACGGCCACCCCGGGCACGGCGCCGAGGGCGGTGACCATCTCCTCGGAGTGCGCGGCGTCGGCGGCCGAGCAGGTGACGTCGACGGTCAGCCCGTCGGGCCGGGAGTCGACGACGTCGATGGCGGTCACCGCGCCGCCGGCCTCGCCCACCGCCGTCGCGATCCGGCCGATGCTCGCCGGGTCGCCGTCGGCGGTCAGCCGCACGGTGATCGAGTAGGAGGCCGAGGTGACCGGCCCGCGCGGGACGGCGGCCGGCTCGCCGAGGGCGGTCGGGTCCGCTGCTGTGTCGCTGCTCACACCCCGATCGTGACACCGCCGGGCGCGGCCCGCGCTCAGCCGCCGGGGATCGGCTCCAGCACGACCTCGAGGCCGCCGTCGGCCGCGGCCGCCACCAGCGCGGCGCCGTCGAGCGGCGGCGGGCCGAGCAGCGTGGCCAGGGCGGCCTGCGGCCCGGCCGGGACGGCGACGACGACCACCCGCGCCGCGGCGTCCCCGCCGGCCACCGACCAGGGCACGCCCCGCGGGCAGACGACGGCCGACCCGGGCGGGCGCGGCCGTGCCGGCGCGGAGCCGACCGCGACCAGCGGGCAGCCGGCAGTGACGACGAGCACCACGTCGGCGCCGCGGGCCACGAGGCGGCGCGGCGGGCAGCCGGGCGGGACGGTCACCGCCTCGGCGGCGGGACGGCCGGGCGGGGGGACGGCGTCGAGCGGCTCCATGCCCCGCACGGTGCGCCCGTGCGCTGGTGGGCCGCTGGTCCCGCCCCCGCCAGCGGCCGACCAGCCCCCGACCAGCCCCGGCCCCGACGGTGGGCGCCGATCGAGACCGACCTCCCCTGGAGCCGCCATGAGCACCGCCCCGTCCATGTCCGCCTCGTCCCTGTCCGCCCCGTCCCCGTCCGCCCCGTCCCCGTCCGCCCCGCCGGCCGCGCCCGCGGCCCGCCCGTCGCCGTGGCGGGAGATCGGCGTCTTCCTCGGCGCCACCGCCGGCCTGCTCACCGTGACGACCGCCGTCGCGGCGGCCGCGGACGCCGACGTCGCGCACGTCGACCAGGAACCGCCGCTGATCCAGGCGCTGCTGTTCGGCCAGGCGCTGATCCCGCTGCTGGCCGCCGTCCTCGCCCGGCTGGTGACCGCCGGGACGCTGCGCCGGCCCGGCTGGGGCTTCCGCCGGACGTCGTGGCGCAGCCTCGGCACCGCCTGGCTGTGGGCCCTGCTGCCGACGCTGGCCGCCGGCGGCCTGCTCTGGGCCACCGGGCTGGCCGGCTTCGCCTCCGAGGGGCTCACGCCGACGGTGGCGCTCGGCCTGACCGTGCTGGTCCTGCCCTACGTCGCCCTCGCGCTGTTCGAGGACGTCGGCTGGCGCGGGCTGCTGGTGCAGCGCCTGGCCGAGGTCGCCGGCCCGCGCACCGTCGTCCTGGTCAGCGGGCTGGCCTGGTCGCTGTTCCACTGGCCGCTGGTGCTCTTCCTCGGCGGCGCGCCCGCCGGGATCCCGGTGCCGTTCGCGCTGCTGTGCCTGACCGTGGGCACCACCTCGCTGGGGGCCGTGCTCGCCTCGATGCAGCTGCGCTGGGGGATCTGGCCCGGCGTCCTGGCGCACGCGGTGCTCAACGCGCTGCTCTACCACGTGCTCGCGCCGCTGACCGCCGACAGCGGGCCCACCGAGTGGTTCTCCACGGAGACCGGCGCCGCGGGGGCCGTCACGCTGCTGCTCGCCGCGCTCGCCTGGTGGCGGGTGGCGCCGCTGCGCCGGTCCCCCGACGGTGGCACGGGAGCCGCCTGAGCCCCCGGAGGGCCCGGACCACCTACCCTCCCCGGCCGTGGACCTGCGGCTGGACGTGCTCGGGCCGACGCGGCTGCTCCGCGACGGCGCCGCGGTGGACCTCGGCGGGCGCCGGCCCGCCGAGGTCCTGGCGCTGCTGGCCGCCGCCGAGGGCCGGACGGTGCAGGCCGCGACGCTGGCCGACCGGCTGTGGCGCGGCGCCCCGCCGGCCACCGCCACGACGACCCTGCAGGGCCACGTCAGCCGCCTGCGCCGGCTGCTCGACCCCGGCCGCGGCGCCCGCGACGCCGCCGTGCTGGTCACCCGCGGCGACGGCTACGCGCTGGTCCTGCCGCGCACCGCCGTCGACGCGCACGCCTTCGCCGACCTGGTCACCGCCGGCACCGCCGCCGACGACCGGGAGGCGGCCCGGCTGCTGACCGAGGCGCTGGCGCTGTGGCAGGACCGGCCGTACGCCGACGTCGCCGACGTGGAGGACGTCGTCCCGGCGGTGGCGCGGCTGGAGGAGCTGCGGCTGGTCGCCGTCGAGCGGCTGGCCGAGGCCCGGCTGGCGCTGGGCGCGGGCGCGGAGCTGGTGCCCGACCTCACCGCGGCCGCCGCCGTCGCCCCGCTGCGCGAGCACACCGCCGCGCTGCTGGCCCGGGCGCTGTACCGGGCCGGGCGGCAGGGCGACGCGCTCGACGTGCTGCGCCGCACGCGGGAGCGGGTCGCCGACGAGCTGGGCCTGGACGCCTCGGCCGAGCTGCGCGACGTCGAGGCCGCCGTCCTGCGGCAGGACGCGGCGCTGGCCGCCCCGGCGCGGACCCCTGCCCCCGTGCCCGCGCCGCGGGAGGCGCCGGCCGGGGACGGCTTCGTCGGCCGGCCCGGCGAGCTGGCCGCCCTGGCGGCGGCGTGGGGCGCCGCGGACGCCGGCCGCGGCACCGCCGTGGTCGTCACCGGCGAGCCGGGCATCGGCAAGACCCGGCTGGTCGAGGCCTTCGCCGCCCGCGCCGGGGCCGCCGTCCGCTGGGGCCGCTGCGCCGAGATCGGCGGCGCGCCGCCGTACTGGCCCTGGCAGCAGGTGCTCGGCGGGCTGCCCGAGGCGGCGCTCGGCGCGGACACCGGCGCCCGCTTCGCCCTCGGCCTGGACACCGCCCGCCGGCTGCGCGCCCTCGCCGCCGAGCGGGCGCTGCTCGTCGTCCTCGACGACCTGCAGTGGGCCGACGGCGACTCCCTGCACGTGCTCGAGGTGGTCCTCTCCCAGCTCCACGGCAGCCGGCTGCTGCTGGCGGTGACCTGCCGCGAGGAGGCCACCGCCGACCCGGTGCTCACCCGCGTGCTGGGCCTGGCCGCCCGGCTGCCCGGCGCGCGCCGGCTGCGGCTGACCGGGCTGGCCGCCGAGGAGGTCGCCGACCTGGTGACCGGGCTGCGCGGGGACACCCCGGCCGGCGCCGTCGTCGCCTCGCTGGCCGAGCGCACCGGCGGCAACCCGTTCTTCGTCACCGAGCTGGCCGCGCTGCCGCCGTCGGCCGGGGAGGCCGTGCCCGCCGGGGTCCGCGACGTCGTCCGGCTGCGGCTGGCCGCCCTGCCCGCGCCCGCCCGCGAGGCGCTGGCCGCGGCCGCCGTCGCGGGCCGGGACGTGCCGGTCGGGCTGCTGGCCGCCGTCCTGTCCGGGGACGACGGCGGGGTGACGACGGCGCTGTCCGCGGGCCTGCTGGTCGAGACCTCCCCCGGCCGGGTGCGGGTGGCGCACGACCTGGTGCGCGAGGTGCTGCTGGCCGACCTGGGGCCGGTCGAGCGGGCGCGCGTGCACGGCCGGACGGCCGACGTCCTGGAGGCCGGGCCCGCGGCGGCGACCGCGGCCGGCGCCATCGCCGTGCACCGCAGCGAGGCCGCGGCCGGCGGGCCGGACCCGGCGGCCGCCCGCGCGTGCCTGCGGGCCGCCCGGGAGGCGCTGGACCGGGCCGGCGTCGAGGAGGCCGCCGCGCTGGCCGACCGGGGGCTGGCGCACGTCCCGCCCGGGGAGGCGGCGCTGGCGGCGGACCTGCACCTGGTGCGCGGCCGGGCGCTGCGCCGGCTGGGGCTGCTGGAGGAGAGCGGCGCGGCGCTGCGCGCGGCCGCGGACCTCGCCCGCGGGGTCGGCGACGCGCCGCGGCTGGCCCGGGCCGCCGTCGCCTCCGCCGGCGGCGGGCTCGGCGGCTACTGGGCCTCGGTCGGCGCGCCGGCGGCCACCGACGTCGCGCTGCTGGAGGAGGCCGCGGCCGGCGCCGACGCGCTGCCGCCGGAGCTGGCCTCGGCGGTGCTCGCCGCGCTGGCGGTGCAGCGGTCCTCCACCGGCGAGGCGGGCGGCCGGGAGCTGGCCGACCGGGCGCTGGCCGCGGCCGGCGACGTGCCGTCCGCGCGGCCCCGGGCGCGGGTGGCCCGGTTCGTGGCCGACTGGACGCCGGCGCACGCGGCGGAGCGGGTGGAGCTGGCCCGGGCGCTGCTGCGCGAGTCGGGGAGCGACCCCGCCGCCGAGGCCACCGCCCTGCACCTGCTGCGCTGCGCGCTCACCGAGACGGTGCAGGCCGACGAGGCCGCGGCGGTGTCCCGCCGGTTCACCGAGCTGGCCACCCGGCGCGGCGACGGCGACCTGCTGCAGCTGGACGCCTGGTGGTCCGCGGGGCTCGCGCTGGCCCGCGGGGACGCCGAGGGCGCCCGGCGGCTGGCCGACGCCGCCGTCCGCGAGGCGCCGACCACCTCCCCGGCCGCCGCCGACGTCACCCGCATGTCCCGGCAGACGATCGAGGGCATCGCCGCCTGGCACGAGCGCCGGATGGGCGCGCTGGTGCCCGAGGTCGTCGACCTGGCGGCGACCGTCGACGCCGGGTTCCTGTCCGTCCTCGCGCTGGCCCACGCGCAGGCCGGGCGGCGGGAGCAGGCGCGCGCCGTCGTCGAGCGGTGGCTCGCGTTCCCCGCGCACGGCGCCCGCGAGCCGGTGCGGGCCGTGCTGCTCGCCGACGCCGCCCTGGAGCTGCGCGACCGCGACCTGGCCGCCTCGCAGCTGCCGGCGCTGGAGGGCTACGGCGACACCGTGGTGGTGCTGTGGGCGGGCACGACCGTCCTCGGCCCGACCGCGCTCTACCGCGGCGGCGTGCTCGGGCTGCTCGGCCGGCCGGGCGCGGCGGCGGAGCTGCGGCGGGCGCTGGAGATCTGCGACGCGTTCGGGTTCGCGCCGTTCGCCGCCCGCGCCCGCTCACTGCTGGCCGAGCACGGCTGACCCGGTCCCGTGCACTCCCGCGGAAGCGCACCGCGCACTTCCGCGGGAGTGCACGAGGGTCAGGCGGGGCCGCGCAGCCGGAACGGCCGGTCCGCGGCGAGCGGCCCGCGCGCCCAGGCCACGAGCCCGGCGACGTCGATCCCGTGCGGCGGCGCGGCCGCGTAGGGCGCCACGTTGCCCGCGCCCCGCTCGACCAGCCGGGCGGCGCCGCGCGCGTTGCCGCGGGCTGCGTGGGTCAGCCCGACGGCGAGCTGAGCCAACCCCCGCCACAGCTGCCGCTCGTGCCCGGGCGCGGCCTTCCAGGCGTCCTCCAGCACCTCGTGGGCGTGGAACGGGCGCCCGGCGTCGAGCAGCCGCTGCGCCTCGGTCAGCGCCTCGTCCGGCGTGCGCGGCACCCCCTCGGGCGCGCGCTCCTCGCCCACCGCCCCGCGGGGCAGCGGGCGGCCGAGGGCGTCGCGGGGCCGGGCGTTGCGCGCCCGCCCCGCGGCGTCCCGGTCCCGGGAGGAGTCCACCGGGCGATCCTCGCGCGAACACCGGACGGCGGCGCGGTGCGTCCTCCGGCCCGGGGGTTGTCACAGGCGCCGTGTAGTGCATGGATGTCAGCCGAGGACGGCCCCTGCACGGAGCCGCCCCCGCACCGACCCGCGGTCGTTCGCGACCGGTCCGGACCTGGAGGGGGTGGGCCCCGTGGGCCCTGCCGTCGAGGAGCGCACCGCGCTCGACCTCGAGACCGCCGTCGCCGCGGTCACCGCCACCGCGCTGCGGCCCGGCCCGGCCGGCCCGGTCGGCCTGGAGCTCGAGGCGCACCTGGTCGACCTGGACGCCCCGGCCGCCCGCGTGCCCTGGGACCGGGTGTGCGCCGCGGTGGCCGACGTGCCGGCCCTGCCCGGCGGCAGCCGGGTGACCCTGGAGCCCGGCGGGCAGGTGGAGCTGTCCGGGCCGCCGCTGCCCGGCGCCGCGGCCGCGGTGGCCGCGCTGCGCGCCGACCGCGCCGTCCTCGCCGCCGCGCTGGCCCCGCACCGGCTCGGGCTGGCGCCGGTGGGCGCCGACCCGCTGCGCCGCCCGGCCCGGGTGAGCCCCGCGCCGCGCTACCGCGCGATGGAGCGGCACTTCACCGCCGCCGGCTGCGGTGCGGCGGGGACGGCGATGATGACCGCGACCGCGTCCCTGCAGGTCAACCTGGACGCCGGCCCGCGCGGCGGGTGGGGCCGCCGGGTGGCGCTCGCCCACCAGCTCGGCCCGGTGCTGGTCGCCGTCTCGGCCTGCTCCCCGCTGCTCGGCGGGCGGGCCACCGGCTGGCGCTCGTCGCGGCAGCAGGTGTGGGGCGCCCTCGACCAGGCCCGCTGCGGCCCGATCCTCGGCGGCGCCGACCCCGCCGGCGAGTGGGCCGCGTACGCGCTGGCCGCGCCGGTGATGCTGGTCCGCGACCCGGACACCGGCGACGCCGAGCCGGTGCTGACCCGCACCCGCTTCGCCGACTGGGTGACCGGCGCGGTCCCCCTGGGCGGGCGCCGCCCCACCACGACCGACCTGGACTACCACCTGTCCACGCTGTTCCCGCCGGTGCGGCTGCGCGGATACCTGGAGATCCGCTACCTCGACGCCGCGCCCGAGCCGTGGTGGCCGGCCCTGGCCGCCGTCACCGCCGCGCTGCTCGACGACCCGGCCGCCGCCGACGCCGCCGCCGAGGCGACCGCGCCGGTCGCCGGGGCGTGGACCCGCGCCGCCCGCGACGGGCTGGCCGACCCGGAGCTGCGGGCCGCCGCGGTGCGCTGCCTGGCCGCGGCGCTGCCCGCCGTCGACCCGGACCTGGGGGGGGGGGGGGGCGGGGGGGGGGGGCGGGGCGCGGCGGGCGGGGGCGGGCGGCGCCGCCCCCCCCCCCCCCCCCCCCCCCCCCCCCCCCCCCCCCCCCCCCCCCCCCCCCCTCGCCGAGCTGGCCGGGCGCGGCCGCGGCCCCGGTGACGTCCTGGCCGACGCCGCCCGCGCCGGCGGCCCCGCCGCCGCCCTGGCCGCCGCCACCGAGACCGCCCCGCAGACCACCCCCGTCGTCCCGGAGGTGCACCCGTGACCACGGCGCACGAGCGGCTCGCCCGCGAGCTGGAGACCGCCCGGCGGCGGACCCTGCTGCTCACCGACCTCGACGAGCCCGAGCTGCTGCGCCGGCACAGCCCGCTGATGAGCCCGCTGGTGTGGGACCTCGCGCACGTCGGCCAGCAGGAGGACCTGTGGCTGCTGCGCCACGGCGACGCCCGCCGCGCCGGCCTGCTGCCGCCCGCCGTCGAGGCGCTCTACGACGCCTTCACCCACCCGCGCGCCGTCCGGGACCGGCTGCCGCTGCTGCCGCCGGTGGAGGCGCGCGCGTTCGTCGCCGAGGTGCGCGGCCGGGTGCTCGACCGGATCGGGCGCGCCGGGCCGGACGACGACCCGTTCGACGTCGCGATGGTCGTCAGCCACGAGGCACAGCACACCGAGACCATGCTGCAGGCCCTCGGCCTGCGCGTCGGGCCGCCGGTGCTGGGGACCGGCGGCCCGACGCCGGCCGGCCGGCCCGGGGTGGCCGGGACGTCGGTGCTCGTGCCCGCCGGCCCGTTCGTCCTGGGCGTGGACGCCGCCGACGAGCCGTACGCGCTGGACAACGAGCGCGGCGCGCACGTGGTCGACCTTCCCGCGTTCCGCATCGGCCGGGTGCCGGTGACCAACGCCGAGTACGCGGCCTTCGTCGCCGACGGCGGCTACGACACCCCCGGCTGGTGGTCGCCGCGGGGCTGGGCGCACCGGCGGGAGGCCGGGCTCGAGCGGCCGCTGTACTGGGGCCCGGGCGGCGCCCGCACCCGCTTCGGCGTGCTCGAGGACGTCCCGCCCGACGAGCCGGTCCAGCACGTCACGTTCTTCGAGGCGGAGGCGTACGCGGCGTGGGCCGGCGCCCGGCTGCCCGCCGAGGCGGAGTGGGAGAAGGCCGTCGCGTGGGACCCGGCCGCCGGCCGCCGGCGCCGCTGGCCGTGGGGCGACGCCGACCCGACGCCGGCGCTGGCCAACCTGGGCGGGGCGGCGCTGCGCCCGGCACCGGTGGGCGCCTACCCGGCCGGCGCGTCCGCGTACGGCGTGGAGCAGGCGGTCGGGGACGTCTGGGAGTGGACGTCGTCGGGGTTCGAGGCCTATCCCGGCTTCACCCCGATGCTGTACGCCGACTACTCGGCGCCGTTCTTCGGCGGCGACTACCGGGTGCTGCGCGGCGGCTCGTGGGCGGTGGACCCCTCCATCCTGCGGCCGTCGTTCCGCAACTGGGACCACCCGGTCCGGCGGCAGGTGTTCAGCGGCATCCGGCTGGCCTGGGACGTGGACTGACGATGTGCCGTCACCTCGCCTGGCTGGGGCGGCCGCGGTCGGTGGCCTCGCTGGTCCTCGAGCCGCCGTCGTCGCTGCTGGTGCAGTCCTGGGCGCCGCGGCGGCAGCGGTACGGCACCGTGAACGCCGACGGCTGGGGCGTCGGGTTCTTCGCCCCCGGCCGGACCGAGCCGGTGCGGTGGCGCTCGGCGCGGCCGCTGTGGGCCGACCCGTCGTTCGCGTCGGTGGCGCCGGTGCTGGTGTCCGGGTGCGTGGTGGCCGCGGTCCGCTCGGCGACGGTGGGCATGCCGCTGGAGGAGAGCGCCGCGGCGCCGTTCACCGACGGCCGCTGGCTGCTGTCGCACAACGGCCGGGTCGCCCGCGCGGTGCTCCCGCCGGTGCGCGACGCCGAGTCGACGGTGGACAGCGCGCTGCTGGCCGCGCTCGTCTCCTCCCGCGGGATGGACCGGCTCGGCGACACCGTGCGGGAGGTGGCCGCCGCCGACCCCGCCGCCCGCCTCAACCTGCTCGCCGCCGACGGCACCCGGCTGCTGGCCACCACCTGGGGCGACACGCTCTCCGCCCTGGTCACCGACGAGGGGACGGCGCTGGCCAGCGAGCCCTGGGACGACGACCCCGCGTGGACCGACGTGCCCGACCGCTCGCTGGTCGAGGTGACCCCGGACGGCCTGACCGTCACCCCGCTGACCTGACCCGACCGCGAGCCGAGGAGACCCGTGACGACGACCCGCCACCTCGCCCCCGACGACGTCGCGGCCGCGCTGCGCGCCGACGCCCTCGCCGGGCTGACCGCGACGCCGAAGGCGCTGCCGCCGCGCTGGTTCTACGACGCCCGCGGCAGCGAGCTGTTCGACGAGATCACCCGGCTGCCCGAGTACTACCCGACCCGCGCCGAGCGGGCGGTGCTGGCCGCGCACGCCGGCGAGGTCGCCGCGGCCTCCGGTGCCGAGGTGCTCGTCGAGCTGGGCAGCGGCACCTCGGAGAAGACCCGCCTGCTGCTGGACGCGCTGACCGGGGCCGGCACGCTGCGGCGGTTCGTCCCCTGCGACGTCGACCCGTCGGTGCTCGCCGCGGCCGCCGAGGCGGTCACCGCCGAGTACCCGGGCATCGCCGTGGACCCCGTCGTCGGCGACTTCACCGCGCACCTGGGCGTGCTGCCCCGCGGCGGCCGGCGGCTGGTGGCCTTCCTCGGCTCGACGATCGGCAACCTCGAGCCCGGCCCGCGGGCGGCGTTCCTCGCCGAGCTGGCCGGCACGCTCGCGCCCGGCGACTCCTTCCTGCTCGGCACCGACCTGGTCAAGGACCCCGGCCGGCTGGTCCGCGCCTACGACGACGCCGCCGGCGTGACCGCGGAGTTCAACCGCAACGTGCTGCGGGTGCTCGACCGCGAGCTCGGCGCCGACTTCGACCCGGCGGCGTTCGACCACGTCGCGGTGTGGGACGCGGCGGACGAGTGGATCGAGATGCGGCTGCGCGCGCGGGTCGCGCAGGTCGTCACCGTGCCGGCGCTGGGCCTGACCGTGCGCTTCGCCGCGGGCGAGGAGATGCGCACGGAGGTGTCGGCGAAGTTCCGCCGGGCGGGCGTCGAGGCCGAGCTCGCCGCGGCCGGCCTGCGGACGACGCACTGGTGGACCGACCCGGACGGCGACTTCGCCGTCTCCCTGTCCATCCCGTCTGAACCCCTGTAGCGCTGTCGGCTCCCGGGGCCTGCATCCGGACCTGCGGGAACGCCGGAAGAGGAGGTGTCAGCACCCCCGACCCCGGAGGACCCCGTGACCCGGACCCGCACCCTCGGCCTCGCCACCGTCGCCGGCGCCGGCGCGCTCGTCGCGCTCGGGACCACGCCGGCCGCAGCGGCCGACACCGCCACCGTCTCCGTGCTGCACGCCGTCCCGGACACCCCGGTCGACGTGTACGCCAACGGCGAGCGGCTGATCGACGACTTCCAGCCCGGCACGCTCACCGACCCGCTGTCGCTGCCCGCGGGCTCCTACGACCTGGCGCTGTTCCCCGCCGACGCCGCCGACGGCTCGGGCACGCCGCTGCTGTCCGCGGACGGCGTCGCGGTCCCGGCCGGCGCGAACGCCACCGTGGTTGCGCACCTGACCGCGGAGGGCCAGCCCGCGCTCACCCCGTTCGTCAACGACACCTCCGCGGTCGCCGCGGGGCAGGGCCGCGTCGTGGTCCGGCACGTCGCGGCGGCCCCGGCGGTCGACGTCCGCGCCGGTGGCCAGGTGGTCGCGCCGGGCCTCGCCAACCCCGACGAGGCGTCGCTCGAGGTCCCCGCGGGCACGGTCAGCGCCGACGTCGTCCTGGCCGGCACCTCCACCGTCGCGCTCGGCCCGGCCGACCTCGCGGTCACCGAGGGCGCCACGACGGTCGTGTACGCGTGGGGCTCGCAGGACGCCGGCTTCGAGCTCGCCGTCCAGACGATCAGCGGCGGGCACTCGGCGCCGTCCGGGGTCCCCGGCGGGAGCGCCGGGCTGGCCGACGACGACGGCCTGCCGCTGCCGCTGCTCGGCCTGTCCGCGCTCGGCCTGGTCGGCGCCGGCGTGGCCGCGCGCCGGCTGGCCACCACGCGGGCCTGACGTGCGACCCGCCGCCGCCGGCGTGGCCCTGGGCCTGGCCCTCGCCGTGGGCGTGCCCACCGCGTGGGAGCTGACCCGGCCGCCGGCGGCGGCGGGCGCGCCGGTCGAGCAGGTGCTCGGCACGCCGGCCGCTCCCCCTCCGACACCGGCACCGGGGCCCCCGGCCCGCGACGCCGCCCCGGCGTCGGCACCCGCCGTCGCCCCGCCCGTCCGGCTGCAGGTGCCGGCGCTCGGCGTCGACGCCCCGGTCGACCCGGCCGGGGTCGCCGGCGACGGGCAGATGGCGCTGCCCGGCGACGTCACGCGGGCCGGCTGGTACCGGTTCGGCCCGGCTCCCGGGGCGCCCGGCTCCGCCGTCCTCGCCGGCCACGTCGACGACGCCGAGCAGGGCCTGGGCGCGCTCGCCCCGCTGCGCTCGGCCGAGCCGGGGCAGGAGGTGCTGGTCACCGACGCCGCCGGCGCGACGACGCGGTGGCGGGTGGTCGCGCGGGAGGTGCTGGACAAGCGGGCGCTGCCGGTGGACCTGCTGTTCACGCGCGAGGGGCCGCCGCGGCTGACGCTGGTCACCTGCGGCGGACCGTTCCTCCCCGACGTCGGCGGCTACCGCGACAACGTCGTCGTGGTGGCGGAGCCGGTCCCGTGACAGTTGAAGGACCTCCCTGCCCCCCACCGCTCGCACGCTCGCACCGGGCCCCTGCAGGGAGGCCACCCCGGACCGGCCGGACGGGCCCTAGGGTCGGACGGGTGACCACCGAGGCGGAGCCGGCGCCCTGGGGCGCGGGCGAGCCCGACGACGCCGAGGTCGCCCGGCGCTTCGCCGCGGGCGAGGAGCAGGCGCTGGCCTGGGCCTACGAGCGGTGGGCGGCACTGGTGCACGGCATGGCGGTGCGCGCGTTCGGCCTCGGTCCCGACGCCGAGGACGTCACCCAGCAGACCTTCATCTCGGCCTGGACCGGCCGGGCCGGCTACCGCGCCGACCAGGGACCGCTGCCGGGCTGGCTGGTCGGCATCTGCCGCCACAAGATCGCCGACACGTGGGCGCGGCGGGACCGCCAGCGGCGCGCCGCCGAGGCCGCGCTCGCCGAGGCGCAGACCGTGCCCCGCGGTGGAGCGGCCCCGGTGGACAGCACGGTCGCCGACCGGGTGCTGCTGCTCGGCGAGCTGGACCGCCTCGGCCAGCCGCAGCGCGGCATCATCGAGCTCGCCTTCTTCGCCGACCTCACGCACGCGCAGATCGCCGAGCGCACCGGGCTGCCGCTGGGGACGGTCAAGAGCCACATCCGGCGCACCCTCGAGCGCCTGCGCGACCGGTTGGAGGTGGACGGTGCCGCACTGCACGCCTGAGGACCTCGCGCTGGCCGCGCTCGGCGAGCCGCTCCCCGACGCCGCCGCCGCGCACCTGGACGGCTGCGCGTCCTGCGGCGCCGAGGTGGCGCGGCTGCGCCGGGCCGTCGACGCGCTGGCCGTGCCGGAGTTCGCCGCCCCCGGCCCGCCGGTCGCGCCGCCGCCGTCGCTGTGGGCGGGGATCGCCGCGGCCACCGGCGTGGGCGTCACCCCCCGCCCGGACGTCGTCGCGGCGTCGGCGCCCCCGGCCGGCCCGGTGCCCGACGTCCTCCCGGCGGCCCCGCCCGCCCCCGAGCCGGCCGCCCCGGTCGCGCCGGTGGTGCCGGTCGTGCCGCTGCGGCCGCGCCGGTCGCGGCTGGTGCTCGCCGCCGCGGCGGCGCTGGTGGCCGGGCTGGCCATCGGCGCCGGGGCGGTCGCGCTCGGCAGCCGGGACGACGCCGGCGTGGAGGTCGCCGCGGCCGTGCTCGACCCGCTGGAGGGCAGCGACGCCTCCGGCCGCGCCGAGGTGGTCCAGCGTGCCGACGGCACCCGGGTACTGCAGGTCGAGCTCACCGCCGGCGCGCCGGAGCAGGGCTACTACGAGGCGTGGCTGCTCACCGAGTCGGTGTCCGGGCTGGTCCCGCTCGGCGTCGTCCGCGCGGGCACCGAGCAGTTCGAGCTGCCCGCGGGCCTGGACCTGGCCGAGTACCCGGTCGTCGACGTCTCCGTGGAACCGCTCGACGGCGACCCCGCCCACTCCGGGGTCTCCATCGTCCGCGGGCAGCTGTCCTAGCGTCGGGGGGTGACCACGCTCGACCTGCTGCTCCCGCACGCCGACCTCGCCGACTCCTGGCGCGCCGCCCGCCCCCGCCCGGCCGGGCGGCACCTGGACTCCGCGGCGTGCAGCCGGCAGAGCAACCGGGTGCTCGAGGCGGTCGCGCACCACGCCCGCCACGAGGCGGAGCTCGGCGGCTACGTCGCCGAGGCGACCGCCGCCGACCTGCTCCAGCAGGGCCGCAGCGTCATCGGCGGGCTGGTCGGCATGGCCGCCGCCGACGTCGTCTTCGTCGAGTCCGCGCAGGCCGCGCTCACCGCGCTGCTGGCCGCCTGGCGCCTGCCGGCCGGCGCGCGGGTGGCCTGCCCGCCCGGGGAGTACGCGCCGAACGCCGCCCTGCTGCGCGCCGCGGGGCTGGTGGTCGAGCCGTTGGCGGTCGACGCCGACGGGCGGGTCGACGTCGCCGCGCTCGAGCGGGCCCTGGCCGCCGGCCCGCCGCGGTTCGTGCACCTCACCCACGTGGCCAGCCACCGCGGCGTGGTCCAGCCGGCCGCCGAGGTCGCGGCGCTGTGCCGGGCGCACGGGGTGCCGCTGGTGCTCGACGCCGCCCAGGCGCTCGGGCACGTCGACGTCGACCTCGGCGCCGACGTCGTCTACTCGACCTCCCGCAAGTGGCTGGCCGGCCCGCGCGGGGTCGGCGTCCTCTGCGCGCGGCCGGCGGTGGCCGCGGAGCTGGTCCCGGCGCTGCCCGCCCCGGCCGACCTGCCGCCGCTGCGAGCGCTGGAGAGCGGCGAGGCGCACGTGGCCGGCCGGGTCGGGCTGGTGCTCGCCGTCGGGGAGCACCTGGCCGCCGGCCCGCACCGGGTGCGGGAACGGCTGGCCGCGCTGGGCCGGGCGGCCCGGCAGGTCCTCGACGGCGCCGGCGGCTGGCGGGTGGTGGAGCCGCTCGACGAGCCCACCGCCACCACCACGCTGCGCCCGCCGGACGGCGTCGACGTCGTCGCCACCCGGGCACGGCTGCTCACCGAGCACGGCATCGTCACCACGGCGATCGAGCCCGGGCGCGCGCCGGCGGAGCTGACCGGCTGGGTGCTGCGGGTGTCCCCGCACGTCGACGGCACCCTCGACGACCTGGAGGCCCTCGCCACCGCCCTCTGAGGAGCCTCTGTGGTGCCGTTGGCGCCTCCGGGAGGAGCCAACAGCACGACGAAGGCCCTACAGGGCCGCCTGCACGCGCTCGCTCACCCGGCGGTGGACGGCGAGCTGCTCGTCGAGGCCGGGGTGCACCGGCACGCCGTCCTCCACCACGAACCGCCCGCCGACGACGGTGTGCCGCGCGGCCACCGGCCCGCAGCGCAGCCACGCCTCCACCGGGTCCGACAGCGCGCCCGCGAACGCCGGCCCGGTGAGCGGCCAGACGGCGAGGTCGCCGCACGCGCCCACCGACAGCTCGCCGATCTCGCCGGTCCGCCCGAGGCAGGCCGCGCCGCCGCGGGTGGCGATCTCCAGCGCGTCGCGGGCGCTGAAGGACCCGGCGCCGTGCCGCAGCTTGCCCTGCAGCATCGCCGTCCGGGCCTCCAGCCACAGCGACGCCGCGTCCGCGGACGCCGACCCGTCCACGCCCAGCCCCACCGGAGCCCCGGCCGCCCGCAGCTCCGCCACCGGCGACAGCCCGCTGCCCAGGACCATGTTCGACGACGGGCAGTGCGCCGCACCGACCCGCGCGGCCCCGAGCCGGGTCACCTCGTCGGCCGAGGGCCACACCACGTGCGCCAGCCACACCCGGTCGGTCATCCAGCCGACGTCGGCCAGGTAGTCGACCGGGCGGCGGCCGAAGCGCTCCAGGCAGAACGCGTCCTCGTCCCGGGTCTCGGCGAGGTGGGTGTGCAGCCGGACGTCGAGCCGCTCGGCCAGCTCCGCCGTCCGCGTCATCAGCGACGTCGACACGCTGAACGGCGAGCACGGCGCCAGCGCGATGCGGGTCAGCGCGTGCGGGGAGCGGTCGTGGTGGGCGTCCACCAGGCGCTGGGACTCGGCCAGGATCTCGTCGTCGTCCTGGACGACGGAGTCCGGCGGCAGCCCGCCGTCCTTCACCGACAGCGACATCGACCCGCGGGTGAACTGCGACCGCATCCCCAGGTCCTGCGCCGCCCGCACCTCGGCGCCGATCAGGTCGCCGCCGCCGCGCGGGTGCACGTAGAGGTGGTCGGTCGAGGTGGTGCAGCCGGCCAGCGCGAGCTCGGTGAGCCCGACGTAGGCCGACACGTACGCCGCCTCCTCGTCCAGCCGCGCCCACAGCGGATAGAGGGTCACCAGCCACTCGAACAGCCCGCCGGTCAGCGCGGGGGCGAACGAGCGGGTGAGGTTCTGGTACAGGTGGTGGTGGGTGTTGACCAGCCCGGGCGTCACCAGGCAGCCGCGCGCGTCGACCGTGCGGGCCGCGGCCGGCCGCGGGTCCCCCGGCCCGCCGACGCCGCTCACCACCCCGCCGGTCACGGCCACCCAGCCGCCGGCGATCTCCCGCCGCCCGTCGTCGGCGGTGGCGAGCAGGTCGGCGTCGTGCACCAGCAGGTCGGCGGTCGTCTCCACCCGCGGCATCCTGCCGACCGCGTGTGAACGCGGCGAGTCGCCACGTGCCGTCGCGCAACCCGGCCGGAACGAACCGGGGCTACCGTGACCGTCCCCCGGGAACGCGGCCCGCCCGATCCGACGAGGAGCGACGATGGACTTCCTGCAGCCCACGACGTGGGCGGAGGCGCTGGAGGCGAAGGCCGCCCACCGCGACGCCGTGCCCATCGCCGGGGGCACCGACGTCATGGTCGCGATCAACTTCGGCCGGCTCCGCCCGTCGTTGCTGCTCGACCTCACCCGGGTCCCCGAGCTGCAGGGGTGGGACACCGTCGACGACGGCGTAGTGCGGCTGGGTGCCGGCGTCCCCTACGCCCGGGTCATCACCGAGCTCGGCGACCGGCTGCCGGGGCTGGCGATGGCCGCCCGCACGATCGGCTCGCCGCAGATCCGCAACCGGGGCACCGTCGGCGGCAACCTGGCCACCGCCTCCCCGGCCGGCGACGCCCACCCCGCGCTGCTGGCCGCCGGCGCCGAGGTCGAGGTGGCGAGCGTCCGCGGCACCCGCCGGATCCCGGTCGCCGCGTTCTACACCGGCGTCAAGCGCTCCGCGCTGGCCGACGACGAGCTGATCGCCGCCGTCCGGATCACCCCGCCCACCGGCCCGCAGCAGTACAGCAAGATCGGCACGCGCAACGCGATGGTCATCGCCGTCGCCGCGTTCGGGCTGGCGCTGCACCCCGACCGCCGCGCCGTCGGCACCGGCATCGGGTCGGCCGCCCCCACGCCGCGCCGCGCCGCCGCCGCCGAGGAGTTCCTCGCCGGGGAGCTCGACGGCCTGTGGGACTCCCGCGCCGAGCTGCCGGCGGCCACCGCCGCGCGCTTCGGCGAGCTGGTGGCCGGCGCGGCGGCGCCCATCGACGACGTCCGCGGCACCGCCCGCTACCGCGTCCACGCACTCTCGGTCATGGCCCGGCGCACGCTGACCTGGGCCTGGGCCGACTACCGGAAGGGAGACCCGACGTGCGCCTGAGCTGCACCGTCAACGGCACGCCGCAGCAGGTGGACGACGTCTGGGAGGGCGAGAGCCTGCTGTACGTCCTGCGTGAGCGGATGGGCCTGCCCGGCTCGAAGAACGCCTGCGAGCAGGGCGAGTGCGGCTCGTGCACGGTCTACCTCGACGGGCTGCCGGTGTGCGCCTGCCTGGTCGCCGCCGGGCAGGCGCAGGGCCGACAGGTCGGCACCGTCGAGGGCCTCGCCGGCGGGGACGGGCTGCACCCGGTCCAGGAGGCGTTCCTCGAGGCCGGCGCCGTCCAGTGCGGCTTCTGCACGCCGGGGCTGCTGGTGGCCACCGACGACCTGGTCCGCCGCGCGCGGGACGAGGGCCGCACGCCCGCCGACGCCGAGATCCGCGAGGCGCTGGCCGGGAACCTCTGCCGCTGCACCGGCTACGAGAAGATCCTGGACGCCGTCCGGCTCGCGGCCGACCGCATGGCAGGTGACGCGCGATGAGCACCCCCACCCGCGCCCCGAGCGGCGCCCCCTCGCACCTGACCGGCCCCGGCAGCGGCGGCGGCGGGGTGGGCACCGACGCGCAGCGCCCCGACGGCGTCCTCAAGGTCCGCGGCGAGTTCGCCTACGCCAGCGACCTGTGGACCGACGACATGCTGTGGGGCGTCACGCTGCGCAGCCCGCACCCCTACGCCCGCATCCGCTCGATCGACGTCGGCCCGGCGCTGGCCGTCCCCGGCGTGCACGCCGTCCTCACCTCCGACGACGTGCCCGGCGAGAAGGTCTACGGCCTCGAGCTCGCCGACCAGCCGGTGCTCGCCCTCGACGTCGTCCGCTACCAGGGCGAGCCGGTGGCGCTGGTCGCCGCCGACCACCCCGACACCGCCCGCCGGGCCGCGGCGCGGATCGTCGTCGACTACGACGTCTGGGAGCCGGTCACCGACGCCCGCGCGGCGCTGGGCCACCCCACCTGGAACCAGGTGCACGACGCGCCGGCCGAGGTCACCGAGCTCAGCCGGGAGAGCGCCCACCTGCACCCGCACGGCAACCTGGTGCGCCACCTCAAGGTCCGCAAGGGCGACCCCGCGCCCACCGCCGACGTCGTGGTGGTCGGCGAG
Organism: Geodermatophilus sp. SYSU D01045; assembly: GCF_054050295.1. Lineage (NCBI taxonomy): Bacteria > Bacillati > Actinomycetota > Actinomycetes > Geodermatophilales > Geodermatophilaceae > Geodermatophilus > Geodermatophilus sp. SYSU D01045. Next base: position 12,734 of record NZ_JBJGZB010000031.1, on the reverse strand, counting down.
TACGAGGTCGGCATGCAGGACCAGGCCTTCCTCGGCCCGGAGTCCGGGCTGGCGGTGCCCGGCGAGGACGGCGGCGTCGACCTGTACGTGGCCACCCAGTGGCTGCACGTGGACCAGCGGCAGATCTGCTCGGCGCTGGGCATGCCGCCCGAGCGGGTGCGGCTCACCCTCGCCGGCGTCGGCGGCGCGTTCGGCGGCCGCGAGGACCTGTCGATGCACGTGCACGCCTGCCTGCTCGCGCTGCACACCGGCCGGCCGGTGAAGATGTCCTACAACCGCGAGGAGTCCTTCTTCGGACACGTGCACCGCCACCCGGCGACCATGCGCTACGAGCACGGCGCCACCCGCGACGGCGACCTGGTCTACGTGAAGGCGGAGATCTACTTCGACGGCGGCGCCTACGCCTCCAGCACCCCGGCGGTCGTGGGCAACGGCGGCACGATGGGCATCGGCCCCTACGTCGTCCCGAACGTGCACGTCGACTGCTACGGCGCGTACACCAACAACCCGCCGTGCGGCGCCATGCGCGGGTTCGGGTCGGTGCAGACCGCCTTCGCCTACGAGGCGCAGATGGACGCCCTCGCCGCCGAGCTCGGCGTGGACCCGGTCGAGCTGCGCTGCCGCAACGCGATGGAGCAGGGCTCGGAGACGCCCACCGGCCAGGTGGTCGACAGCCCCGCGCCGGTCGCCGAGCTGCTGCGCCGGCTGGAGGCGATGCCGCTCCCGCCGGCGCCCGCCACCGGCGACGACGTCGACCTGCGGCACATGCCGGGCGGGGTCTCCAACACCACCCACGGCGAGGGCGTGCGCCGCGGCGTCGGGTACGCCGTCGCCTACAAGAACGTGGCCTTCTCCGAGGGCTTCGACGACTACTCGACCGCGCGGGTGCGGCTGGAGGTCGTCGGCGGCGAGGCGGTCGCGACCGTGCACACCGCGGCCGCCGAGGTCGGCCAGGGCCTGGTCACCGTCGAGCAGCAGATCGCCCGCACCGAGCTCGGCGTGGACGCCGTCGTCCTCCACCCGAAGGACACCGGCGTCGGGTCGGCCGGGTCCAGCTCCGCGTCCCGGCAGACCTACGTCACCGGCGGCGCGGTGAAGGCCGCGTGCGAGGCAGTCCGCGGCCGGGTGCTCGAGCGCGCGCGGCACGCCGTCGGCCGGCCGGTGACCGACCTGCGGCTGGACGGCGGGAAGGTCGTGTCCGACCTCGAGGGCGTCGCGCTGCCGCTGGCCGACGTGCTCGGCGACGAGGCGGTCGAGGAGACCGTCGAGTGGCGGCACCGGCCCACCCAGGCGATCGACCCGGAGACCGGCCAGGGCTTCGCGCACGTGCAGTACGCCTTCTCCGCGCACCGGGCCGTGGTCGACGTCGACACCGAGCTCGGGCTGGTCAAGGTCGTGGAGATGGCCTGCACGCAGGACGTCGGCAAGGCGATCAACCCGCAGGCCGTCGTCGGGCAGATCCAGGGCGGGACGGCGCAGGGGCTGGGCCTGGCGGTGATGGAGGAGGTCCTCGTCCGCGACGGCCGGGTGCAGAACCCGTCGTTCACCGACTACCTCATCCCGACCGTGCTCGACATGCCGCCGATGCGCATCGAGGTGCTGGAGTACGCCGACCCGCACGCGCCCTACGGCCTGCGCGGCGTCGGCGAGGCACCCAACATCTCCTCCGGGCCCGCGGTGCTCGCCGCGATCCGCCAGGCGACCGGCCTCCCGCTGACCCGCGTGCCGGTCCGGCCCGAGCACGTCACGGGTACGTGAGGGGGTGCGCTGACGCCGTACTCCGGGCGCCGGGGTGCGGCGCCGGCGCACACGCTCAGCCCTCGGGGTGACCCCGGATGGGCCGCCGGGTGGACGCGCGGGCTGCCCGGGATCGCCTCCTGCTCCGACGCGCGGGGACGACGCCCGGCGACAGGGTGGTCGCCGTCCCGACCACCCCGGTCCGGGGGGTCGGCGCATGCACGGCCGGCCCGGATCGCCCCGCCGAGGAGGCCTCCCATGGCCCCGACCCGCCCCGCCCCCGCCCGGCCCGCGCCCCACGTCGTCCCGGGCCGGACGCCGACCCGGTACGGCCGCGGCGGGCGACCGGTGCGGCGGCGCCGGCCCGGCCCGGTGCGGCTCGCGACGCTCGTCCTCGCCGCCGCGGCGGCCGTCGTGGTGGTGCCGGCCGTCCGCGACACGCTCGGCGGCTGCCGCGGCGACTCGGCGGTCCCGGCGGCGGCGGTGGGCGCAGCGGCCCGCACGGGTGCCGAGGCGGGCCTGCGGGTCGGGGTCGCCGTCCTGGACACGGCCTCCGGCGCGTGCCTGGTGGCCGGCGACCGGAGCGGGGAGTTCGCCACCGCCTCGGTGGTGAAGGTGATGGTCGCGGCCCGGTTGCTGACCGAGGGGGCGATGACCGGCGAGACCGAGGTGCTGGCCCGTGCGATGGTCAGCCTCTCGGACGACGCCGCGGCGAACGTGCTGTGGGAGCGGGCCGGCGGCCCGGACCTCGAGCCGTGGATCGAGGAGCACTACGACCTGCCGGAGCTGGGGTCCCCCAACGGGATCGTCGGCCGGTGGGGCAACACCCACGTCACGGCCCTCGGCCTGGCGCGGCTCTATGCGGCCCTGCGTGCGGACGCCGTGGTGTGGCCCTGGCTCGGCGCCGCGCTGCACGACGTGCGGGCCGAGGCCGCGGACGGCACCGACCAGGGATTCGGCCTGCAGGCGGTCGCTCCCGGCGCCGCGGTCAAGCAGGGGTGGGCGAACGGCTCCGCCGACGACGCGGGCGACGCGGTGGTCAACAGCACCGGTCTCCTGGCGGGCGACCGCTACGTCGTCGTCCTGCTGACCGAGGGCGACGGCAACGTGTCCGGGTGCGACGGCCGTGGGTTCCACGCCGGCCAGGCGGCGGTCGTCACCGCCATGGCGCAGCAGCTCGTCCCGTCCCTGACGGGATGAGGGACCGGCCGCTCAGGCCACCACACCCGCCCGGCGGTCCATCGCGGCCAGCACCCGGTCCTGCAGGTCGTGGTCCTCCAGGGTGCGGGGCGTCCGCGCCGGGCGGCGGCCGGCGGTGTAGCCGCCGGGCCAGTCGCCGGCCGCGGCGTGCGCCACCCGCGCGCCGCCGTCCTCGACGTCTCCGGGTGCGCCCGGGGAGGCGAGCTTGGTGCGCACCCAGCCGGGGTCGACCGCGCCCACCCGCAGGTGCGGCAGGCGGCGGGCCCAGCCGAGGGCCAGGACGACGTCGAGCGCCTTGGAGTCGGCGTAGGCGCGCCCCGGCTCGCGCGGGCCGCCGAGGTCGCCGGGGTCGACGCGCCCCGAGCCGACCATGCCGCTGCCGAGGAAGACCAGCCGCTCGCGCACCCGCTCCCGCAGCAGGGCGGTGAGCAGGTGCGGGGCGAGCGCGTTGACGGCGAAGGCGAGCTCGTGGTCCTGTGCGCTGGTCGGCGCGCCGTCCGGCGGCCACACGCCGGCGTTGTGGACGAGCACGTCGAGGTCCCCGAGCTGCCCGGCGAGCGCGCGGACCTGGTCGAGGTCGGCCAGGTCGCCGGTGACCAGCCGGACGTCGCCGAGCCGGCCGAGCTCCTCGACGACCGGCGCGCCGCGCGACTCGCTGCGGGCGTGCAGGACGACGGTGTGCCCGCCGGCCAGCAGCCGCCGCGCGGCCGCCCGGCCGATGCCGTCGGTGGACCCGGTGACCGCGATCGTCGCCATGCCCCGCCCCTACCCGCCGAGGGCGGCAGGAATGGCCGTTCCTGCCGCCCTCAGCCCCGCGCCGTCCCCTCCCAGCGGCGGATCAGGGCGGCGCGGCCGGCCTGGGTCGGGCGGCCCCACAGCCGCAGCCGGGCCATGCCGCCGTCGGGGAAGACGTCCATCCGCACCGCGGTCACCGCGGCGTCGCCGGGCAGCACGAACCGGTGCCGGGTGTCGGGCTGCAGCGGCGTGCGGGGCAGCAGCTCGACCTCGGCGCCGTCCGCCGTCCTGCCGGTCAGGGACGCCGCCCCGGGCGCGTTGCCGAGGAACCACGAGGTGTCCAGCTCGGCGAGGGTCACCGTGCCCTCGCAGGCCAGCGCCACCTCGACCCAGTCGTTGCCGTCGTCGCGGCGGCGGGCGTTCTCCCACCCCTCCCCCATCGAGCGGGCCTCACCGCGGCCGATGAGCTGGTGCGGGCTGCCGTAGAAGGCGTTGCTCACCCCGGTGATCCGCCCGCCGTTCTCCAGCGCGGCGAGGTCGCACGGGCCGGCGTCGAGCAGCCGCGGGTCGGGCACCACCTCGCCGTGCACCCGCAGCCGCGCCACACCGCCGTCGGGGTGGATGGACAGCCGCACGTGCGTCACCCGCGGGCCCGGCTCGACGGCGAAGCGGTTCGCCGTCCCGCCGGCCAGGTCCGACAGCGGCAGCAGCGGGGTCCAGTCGGCGTCGGCCAGCGCGGACGCCGGCGGGTGCCCCTCGACGGACGCGCCCTCCAGCGCGGCCCGCGGCGGGTAGTTGCCGAGGAAGAACGCGGTGTCGACGACGACGGCGTGCACCACACCCGGCATGCCGAGGCGCACGACCGCCCAGTCGTGCCCGGGCCCGCGCCGCCGGCGGGTCTCCCAGCCGTCGTACTCCTTGCCACGGGCGCCGAAGTCGTCGCGCGCCCGCGCCGGCCCGGGCAGGACCAGGTTCTCCTTGCCGGCGAAGAACTCGTCGTTGGCGGCCACCACGGCGCCGCCCTGCGTGCGGACGGCGAGGTCGGGCAGGTCGAACGGGTCAGGCATCGGTCTCCTCGTCGGCGGCGGTCGCGGGTCACTCTGGCACGGCCGGGGTACCGGGCCGGGGTCCGCGAGAGATCCGAGGAGGACCCGTGTCCGAACCCACCGACGACCTGCGCGAGCGCGCCCGCGAGCACGTCCAGCAGATGCCCGCCGAGACCGCGCTGGGCAACGCCGACCCCGCCGGCGGCTCCACCGACGACCCGCAGATCATGGACGACGCCGCCCGTGAGGAGGGCGAGCAGTCCAGCTGAGGCTCACCGGCCCCCTCGGCCGAGCAGCCGGCCGAGGGGGCTGCCGTCGGCCTCCCGGCCCCGCAGCCAGGTCCGCCGGACGACGCCGGTGAGCTCCCGCCCCGCGTAGGGCGTCACGGGGTTCCGGTGCTCGAGCCGGCCGACCGTGAACCGCTCGTCCGGCGCGAAGGCCACCAGGTCGGCGTCCCGCCCGACGGCGATCGCCCCCTTGCCCGGCAGCCCGGCCAGCCGCGCCGGCGCCGCCGACATCCACTCGACCACCCGATCCAGCGGGATCCCGCGGGCGCGCGCCCCGGTCCACACCGCGGGCAGCGCCACCTGCAGCCCCGCGATGCCGCCCCACGCCAGCCCGAAGTCGCCGACGTCGAGCCGCTTGAGCTCGGGCGTGCACGGCGAGTGGTCGCTGACCACCATGTCAATCACAGCAGGGCCGCCGTCCCCGGCCCGCAGCGCCCCCCACAGCGCCTCCCGGTGCGCCGCCTCGCGGATCGGCGGGCAGCACTTGTACGCGGTGTCGCCGTCGGGCACGTCCTCCGCGGCGAAGGTCAGGTAGTGCGGGCAGGTCTCCACGGTGATCCGCACGCCGGACGCCCGGGCGGCGCGCAGCAGCGGCAACGCGTCACCGTCGGCCAGGTGGACGACGTGGCTGCGCGCCCCGGTGTCCCGCGTGGCCGCGACCAGCCGGCCGATCGCCGTCTCCTCGGCCGCGGGCGGGCGCGAGGCGAGGTAGGCCGCGTAGCCGGTGCCGGCCGGCTCCGGCGCCGCGGCGATGACCTGCTCGTCCTCGGCGTGCGCGATGAGCAGCCCGTCGAAGGACGCCAGCTCGGCCAGCGCGGCGCGCAGCCCGGCGTCGTCCAGCGCCGGGAACTCCGGGACGCCGGAGTCGAGCAGGAAGCACTTGAACCCGACGACGCCGGCCTCGTGCATCGGCCGCAGCTCGCCGGTGTTGCCCGGCACCGCCCCGCCCCAGAACGCCACGTCGACGGCGACCTGCCCGGCCGCGACCTCCCGCTTCACCCGCAGCGCCTCGAGCGAGGTCGTGGCCGGCACGGAGTTCAGCGGCATGTCCACGATCGTGGTGATCCCGCCGGCGGCCGCGGCCCGGGTGGCGGTGGCGAAGCCCTCCCACTCGGTGCGGCCGGGCTCGTTGACGTGCACGTGGCTGTCGACCAGCCCGGGCAGCAGCACCTCGTCGTCGGCGAGAGTGACCGCGCCGGCTGGGACGTCGTCGAAGCCGGTGACCGCGGTGACCACGCCGCCGGCGGTGTGCACGGCGGCGGCCCGCTCCCCGTCGGGCAGCACCACCCGCCGCGCCCGGACGACGAGCGTCACGCCACCGCCTCCACCGCGCGCACCACGGAGTGCAGCTCGGTGCCCCAGGCGGTGGCCACCCAGCCGTTCTCCAGTGGCAGGCGGACGGCGTCGCCGGCGGTCAGCACCCCGGCAGCCTGCCCCACGTGGACCGTGGACGCCCAGGCACGCGGCGCGACCGGCGGCAGCCAGGCCGGCGCGCCCGGTCCCAGGCCGATCGTGGTGTGCACCAGCGGGCGGCCGTCGACGACCACCCGCGTCGTGCCGGTCCACCGGCCGGGCTCCTCGCCGGTGCGCCCGAGCAGCACCTGCTCGCTGGCGGTGAGGACTGCGCCCGCCTCGAGCGTGGCGGCCAGCTCGGCCCGGTGGTGGGCGCGGACGGCGACCACGGTGGGTTCGGGCCGCAGGTCCAGCTCCCCGGCCACCTCGGCGACGACGCGCTGCACCGAGGGGCGGTCACCGTCGCGGGCGGGCAGCGCGACGGCGGCGGCCACCGAGCGCACCGCCAGCGTGGCGCCCTCCTCGACCACCAGCCGGACCTCCGCGTCGTCGCCGCCCAGCGGGCCGAACGCCGTCGCCACGAGGTGCACCGAGGACGGACCGGTCCGCCGCACCGCCAGCTGCCCGCTCGCGCGGACCACCGGCAGCACCGTGCGCCCGCCCGGGCCGCGCCGCGCGACGACCTCGACCCGCGTCCTCACGCCCGCTGCAGCCGGCGGGCGCGCACCTGCCCGCGCACCCACTCCGCCACGGCGGCCGCCGTCGGGTCCTCCCGCAGGGAGATCAGCAACGTCGGCTTCTCCCCGCGGACCATCGCGGAGTCCCGCCGCATGACGTCGAGGTCGGCGCCCACCAGCGGCGCGAGGTCGGTCTTGTTCACCACCAGCAGGTCCGACGCGGTGACCCCCGGCCCGCCCTTGCGCGGCACCTTGTCCCCGCCGGCCACGTCGACGACGAACACCTGCACGTCGACCAGCCCGTAGCTGAAGCTCGCCGTCAGGTTGTCCCCGCCGGACTCGACGAACACCAGCTCCAGTCCTGGGTGGCGGGCCTCGAGCAGCTCGACGGCGTCGAGGTTGGCGGTGATGTCGTCCCGGATGGCGGTGTGCGGGCAGCAGCCGGTCTGCACCGCCTCGATCCGGTCGTCGGGGAGGACGGCGTTGCGGCGCAGGAAGTCGGCGTCCTCGGTCGTGTAGATGTCGTTGGTGACGACGGCGAGGTCGTACTCGGTGCCCAGCGTGCGGCACAGCGCGGCGGCCAGCGCGGTCTTGCCCGAGCCGACGGGGCCGCCGAGCCCGACGCGCAGCGGCCCGCCGTGCCGGTGCGGCACCTCCGCGTCGACGTAGTCCTGCAGGTCGTGGTCAGGAGGCAAAGAAGCGGTCCTTCCGTGCGGCGTGCACCTCGGCGAGGAGGTCGAGGAGCGGGTCGGTGTCGGCGGGTAGGGAGCCAACAGCGCTACAAAGGCACCTCTCGGCGACGGCGTCGATCTCGGGGGCCAGCCGCGCGGTGACGGCGGCGACGGTGAGCGGGTCCATGGCCAGCAGCCGCTGGGCCGCCGTCGCCGGGCCGCTGACCGACAGGTACGCGGCGGCCGCGGCGGCGTCCCGGGCGGTCAGCCCGCCCGCGGCCGCGGCGACCCCCAGCGCGACCGGGTGGTGCGGCGCGGCCGGCAGCGCCTCCCAGACCGGCGACGGCCACGCGCGGCGGCCCACCCGCACCAGGCCGCGCCCCTGCTGCCGGGACGCCGTCCGCAGCGCCGGCGACGGCGTCCGCGCGTCGGCCTCCGCATCGAGCGCCGTCAGGTCTCCTCCGTGGCACGCCGCAGCGGCGAGACCGGCGGCGACCCGGCCGGAGGTCTGCAGCCGGCGCAGCAGGAACGCCGCCAGCGACGCCGGGTCGCGCACCAGCCCGGCCGCGACCGCCTGCTCCACCCCGCCGGAGTGGGTGTGCCCGCCGGCCGGCAGCCGCGAGTCGGCCAGCGTGAGCAGCGCTGCCGTCATCAGAACAGGAAGTACCGCTGCGCCATCGGCAGCTCGCGCACCGGCTCGGGCTCCCACACCTCGCCGTCCACGGTCACCGTGAAGGTGTCCGGGTCGACGCGGATCTCCGGCAGCGCGGTGTTCTCCGGCATGTCGGCCTTGGTGAGCCGGGTGGTGTCGGTGACCGCGGCCAGCCGCCGGTCGACCGCCAGCCGGTCGCCCAGCCCGGCCTCCAGCGCGGCGGGCGCGACGAAGTGCAGCGAGGTCCGCGCCGGCACCCTGCCGTAGGCGCCGAACATCGGCCGCGGGAGCTGCGGCTGCGGCGTCGGGATGGAGGCGTTGGCGTCGCCCATCTGCGCCCACGCGATCACCCCGCCCTTGAGCACCGCGTGCGGGCGGACGCCGAAGAACCGCGGGTCCCACAGCACCAGGTCGGCGAGCTTGCCGGGCTCCACCGAGCCCACCTCGCCGTCGATGCCGTGCGCCACCGCCGGGCAGATCGTGTACTTCGCGACGTACCGGCGGGCCCGCAGGTTGTCCGCGGCGCCGTCGCCGGCCAGCGACCCGCGCTTGCGCTTCATCACGTGCGCGGTCTGCCAGGTGCGCAGGACCACCTCGCCCACCCGGCCCATCGCCTGCGCATCCGAGCCGATCATCGAGATGGCGCCCAGGTCGTGCAGCAGGTCCTCGGCGGCGATCGTCGTCGGCCGGATCCGGCTCTCGGCGAAGGCCAGGTCCTCCGGCACCGAGCTGTCCAGGTGGTGGCAGACCATCAGCATGTCGAGGTGCTCGTCGAGGGTGTTCACCGTGTGCGGCCGGGTCGGGTTGGTCGACGACGGCAGCACGTTCGGGTGCCCGGCGACGGTGATGATGTCCGGCGCGTGCCCGCCCCCGGCGCCCTCGGTGTGGTACGCGTGGATCGACCGGCCGGCGATCGCGGCGAGGGTGTCCTCGACGAACCCGGCCTCGTTGAGGGTGTCCGAGTGCAGCGCCACCGGGACGCCGTGCCGGCCGGCGACGGTGAGGCAGGCGTCGATCGCCGCGGGCGTCGAGCCCCAGTCCTCGTGCAGCTTGAACCCGCTCGCCCCGCCGCGGAGCTGCTCCTCCATCGACTCCTGCGAGACGGTGTTGCCCTTGCCCAGCAGCGCGACGTTCACCGGCCACGGGTCCATCGCCTCGAGCATGCGGGCCAGGTACCAGTCACCCGGGGTGATCGTGGTGGCCTTCGAGCCCTCCGCCGGGCCGGTACCGCCGCCGATGAGCGTCGTGACGCCCGAGCCCAGCGCCGTCGGGACGATCTGCGGGCAGATGAAGTGCACGTGGCAGTCGATGCCGCCGGCGGTGAGGATCCGGCCGTTGCCGGCCATCACCTCGGTGCCGGGCCCGATCACCAGGTCCGGGTGGACGCCGTCCATCGTGTCGGGGTTGCCGGCCTTGCCCAGCGCGACGATCCGGCCGTCCCGGACGCCGACGTCGGCCTTGACGACCCCCCAGTGGTCCAGCACGACGGCGCCGGTGACCACCAGGTCGGGAGCGCCCTGCGCGCGGGTGGCGCGGCCCTGGCCCATCGACTCGCGGATCACCTTGCCGCCGCCGAACACCGCCTCCTCGCCGGCCCGGCCCGGGCCGCCGCAGCGGTCCTCCTCGACCTCGACCAGCAGGTCGGTGTCGGCCAGCCGGATCCGGTCGCCGGTGGTGGGCCCGTACAGCTGGGCGTAGCGCTCGCGGGACAGCCGCACCATCAGCCGAGCCCTCCCTCTGCGGTCAGGCCGGGGACGACGCGCGCGCCGGCCAGCGGCACCAGCGTCACGGTGCGGGTGATGCCGGGCTCGAACCGGACGGCGGTGCCGGCGGCGACGTCGAGCCGGTGACCGCGCGCGGCGGCCCGGTCGAACGCCAGTGCTCGGTTGGTCTGCGCGAAGTGGACGTGCGACCCCACCTGCACCGGCCGGTCACCGGTGTTGGTCACCTCGAGCTCGATCCGCGGGGCTCCGGGCAGCGTCTCGATGACGCCGTCGGCCGGGATCACCTCGCCGGGGATCACGGGATGGGCTGGTGGACCGTGACGAGCTTGGTCCCGTCCGGGAAGGTCGCCTCCACCTGCACCTCCTCCAGCAGCTCGGGGACGCCGTCCATGACGTCGTCGCGGGTGAGGACGGTGCGGCCCGACTGCACGAGCTCGGCGACCAGGACGCCGTCGCGGGCGCCCTCCAGCACGTGGTCGGTGACGATCGCCGTCGCCTCCGGCAGGTTCAGCCGCAGCCCCCGAGCGCGCCGTCGGCGGGCGAGCTCGGCGGCGTAGGAGAGCAGCAGGCGCTCCTGCTCGTGCGGGGAGAGGTGCACGCGGGGTCCTCCGGGGTCGGCGGAGCCCGGACGCTAGTTCCCGGATGTGTCGCGGCGGTTACCGGAGCGGGCGGAAGAACTCCCGGACGTCGGCCACCAGCTCCGCCGGGCGCTCCATCGCCGCGAAGTGCCCGCCGCTGTCGTGCTCGCGCCAGGCCCGCAGGTCGGTCAGCTGCCGCTCCGCCCACGCGCGGGGCGGCACGAAGATCTCGCCGGGGAACATCGACACGCCGCTGGGGACGTCGACCCGCGGCGTCCGCTCCCCCGGCGCCCGGGCCATCTCCCAGTACATCCGCGCCGACGACGTCGCCGTGCCGGTGAACCAGTACACGGACACGTCGTCGAGCAGCCGGTCGGCGCCGAGCGCCCCGACCGGGTCGCCGCCGGTGTCGGTCCAGGCGTGGAACTTCTCGAGGATCCACGCGCACTGCCCGGCTGGGGAGTCGGTGAGGCCGTAGCCGAGCGTCTGGGGCCGGGTGCGGTGCTGGTGGCTGTAGGCCGAGCCGTCGTCGCGGAAGGCCCGCATCCGGTCCAGCGCCCGCTGCTCGCGCTCGTCGAACTCGCTCCGCCCCTCCGGCGGGAGGGTCACCACCATGTTGAGGTGCACGCCGACCACCCGGTCGGGGTGCCGCGCGCCCAGGTTGGCCGACACGAACGACCCGATGTCCCCGCCCTGGGCGCCGAACCGCTCGTGGCCGAGCCGGCGCATCAGCTCCGCCCAGGCGTCGGCGGTCCGTGCCGGTCCCCAGCCGGGCGCGGTCGGCTTCCCGCTCCACCCGTAGCCCGGCAGCGACGGGACGACGACGGTGAAGGCGTCGCGCGGGTCCTCGGGCTCGGTGAGCGGGCCGATCACCTCGAGGAACTCGACGACCGAGCCGGGCCAGCCGTGGGTGAGGACCAGCGGCAGGGCGTCGGGGTGCGGCGACCGGACGTGCAGGGCGTGCACCGACAGCCCGTCGATCTCGGTGACCACCTGCGGGAACGCGTTGATCCGCCCTTGCCGGGCCGGCCAGTCGTACTCCTCGGCCCAGTACCGGCAGACCTCCTGCAGCACGGCCGGCGGCACGCCCTGGGTCCAGCCGTCCGCCGTCGGCGGGTCCGGCCAGCGGGTGCCCTGGAGCCGGCGGCGCAGGTCCTCCACCGCGTCCGCCGGCACGTCGACGGTGAAGGGCCTGACGACGTCGTCCACGAGCGCCGACCGTAGCCGGGGGTGACGCCGCCGACGAGCCGGTTCTACGGGTCATCACATGAGTGATCAACCCAGGGACCTCGGGGACCCTGGCGGCGGCCGGCGTCCCCAGTGAACGAGGACGCGGGCCCGATCTTCCGGCAGGTCGCCGCGCAGATCGAGAACGCGATCGTCGACGGCTCCCTCGCCGAGGAGAGCCAGGCGCCCTCGTCCAACGAGCTCAGCGCCTTCCACCGCATCAACCCCGCCACCGCGGCCAAGGGCCTCAACCAGCTGGTGGCCGACGGGGTCCTCCACAAGAGACGAGGAGTCGGGATGTTCGTCGCCACGAGCGCCCGCGAGCAGCTGCTCAAGCGCCGCCACAGCGAGTTCGCCGACCAGTACGTCCGCCCCCTGATGACCGAGGCGCACAAGCTCGGCATCTCCACCCGCGAGCTGGCCACCATGATCGACCGCTGGGAGGACGAGCGGTGAGCGACGCCGCCGCCACGCTCACCGACGTGACGATCCGGTACCGGGAGCACACCGCTCTCGACGGCGTCACCACCGGCTTCGCCACCGACGGCATCACCGGCCTGCTCGGCCGCAACGGCGCCGGCAATGACCGAGCAGCCGATGGTCACCCTGGCGGTCCTGGCGCCGGCGGTACTCGGCGTGATCGCCGCGGCTCTGTCCTTCGCGGGCCTCCGCCGCATCGTCCCCTGAGGTCCGGTCGGCCTGGACGAACAGACACGACCCCCGGTTCCGTCAGGACGGAACCGGGGGTCGTTCTCCGTACAGATCCGGACATCGTCCAGAAATGCAGTGGGGCCCCGCACCGGGATCGGTGCGGGGCCCTGCTGAATGGTTGTCCGGCGGCGTCCTACTCTCCCACCCCGTCTCCGGGGCAGTACCATCGGCGCTGAGAGGCTTAGCTTCCGGGTTC
>NZ_JBJGZB010000030.1:0-47764 GCF_054050295.1 Geodermatophilus sp. SYSU D01045 | reverse complement strand
TGCCGACGCACAGGAAGTGCACCCGGGCACCGGCCGCGTCGGCGACGTCGGTGCTGAACCGCAGCCGCCCGGAGGCCAGCGTGGCGCCGAGCAGCTCCTCGAAGCCGGGCTCGTAGAACGGCGCCCGACCCGCACCCAGCGCGGCGACCTTGCGCTCGTCGACGTCGATGCCGACCACCTCGTGACCGAGCTCGGCCATCGAGGCCGCGTGCACGGCCCCGAGGTAGCCGCAGCCGATGACCGACAGACGCACGCCGAACTCCTCGCTGGTGACCTGCAGGAAAGGGGGGGAGCGGGCGAACGGTAGGTCCTCGGGTGGTCCCAGCGCCACCACCTGCCCCACGGCCACCACCACCAGCGGTCACACCAGGGGGTGGTCGTGCGACTGCGGCGCGCATCCGGACCCACAAGAGCCGGATCTGCTGCCATAGTCGCCCGCCATGGAGCTGAGGCACGTGCTGACGCGGCTGGCCGAGGTCCGGGGGCTGCTGCAGGGAGCACCGCGGACCCGCGTGCGCCGGCTCGCCCGGCTGACCCGCGAACCGGGCGCGGCCATCGAGGTGGGGGAGTACCTGGACCTGGGGTTCCGGCACGACAAGGGCCGGCCCTACCCGTCGCAGCTGGTCGTCCGCAGCGGCGGCCGCATCCGCGTCGAGGGGACGTTCGTCGTCGGGACCGACTTCCAGATCTGGGTCGACAACGGCGCCGAGCTCACCCTGGGCACCGGCGGCGGGGCCAACTACGGGCTGCAGCTGTTCTGCTCGAACGCCATCACCATCGGCCGGGACTGCTTCATCGGCTTCGGCGTCAGCATGCGCGACAGCGACGACCACTGGATCGCCGGCGGGTCCGGCCCCGGACCGATCGTCATCGGCGACCACGTCTGGATCGCCAGCCGGGCCATGATCATGCCGGGGGTGACCATCGGGGACGGCGCGGTCGTCGCCGGTGGTGCGCTCGTGACCCGGGACGTGCCGCCCCGGACCCTCGTGGGCGGCGTCCCGGCCAAGGTCATCCGCACCGACGTCGACTGGAAGTGACGGCGGGACCGCCCCCGTCCTGAGGGAGAACATGTACGCGAGCGTCCGAGACGTCCCGCGCACCGGGCCGTCCCGCGGCCGGCCCACGTCCGGGACACGGACCCGGGTCGGCGGGACCGTCGTCGCGCTGGGCACCGTCAGCCTGCTCACCGACGTCTCCTCCGAGATGGTGTCCGCGGTGCTGCCCGTCTACCTGACGCTGGCGCTCGGGCTCACGCCGCTGGCCTTCGGCGTCCTCGACGGGCTCCACCAGGGGGTCTCCGTCCTCGTCCGCGTCGCGGCGGCGTTCGCCGCGGACCGGACCCGCCGTCCGCGAGCCACCGCCCTGGCCGGGTACGGGCTCTCGGCGGTCTGCAAGGTCGGGCTCCTGGTGGTCAGCGGGGCGGCCGCGATCGGTGCCGTGCTCGCCGTCGACCGGACGGGCAAGGGGCTGCGGACCGCGCCGCGGGACGCGCTCATCGCCGCGGCGGCACCGCCGGACCTGCTCGGCCGCGCCTTCGGGGTGCACCGCGCGATGGACACCGTCGGCGCGCTGCTCGGGCCGCTGGTCGCCTTCGCGCTCCTGCTGTACCTGCCCGGCGACTACGACAGCGTCTTCCTCGCCAGCTTCGTCGTCGCGGTGCTCGGCGTGGCGGTCCTGGCCGGGTTCGTCCGCGAGCGCCCGGCCGCCGTGGGCACCCCACCGCCGGGGTGGCGCAGCCTCGGCCGGCTGCTCACCGGCCGGTCGCTGCGGCGGGTGGTGGTCACCGGCGGGTTCCTGGGCCTGCTGACCGTCAGCGACGGGTTCCTCTACCTCCTGCTGCGCGAGCACGGTGCCGTGAGCGCGCGGTACTTCCCCCTGCTGTTCGTCGGGACCGCGCTCGTGTACCTGGTGCTCGCCGTCCCGATGGGCCGGCTGGCCGACCGCGTGGGCCGGGTGCCCGTCCTCGTCGGCGGGCACGTCGCCCTGCTGGTGGCCTACGCGGCCCTGCTGCTCGGGGTCGGGGCCGGCGCCGGGCTGACCGCCGTCGTCCTCGCCGGCCTCGGCGTCTACTACGCGGCCACCGACGGCGTCGTGTCCGCGCTGGCCGCCGAGCTCAGCCCCCCGGACCTGCGCACGTCGGGCATCGCCGCGGTGCAGACGGCGGTCGCCGGCGGCCGCCTGCTGTCCGCCGTCCTGTTCGGGCTGCTGTGGACCGCGTGGGACCAGCAGACGGCGATGGCGGCGTTCACCGTGGCCCTCGCCCTCGCCGTCCCCGTGGTCTGGCGGCTGCTGCGGGGCGTCGAGCGCGTCCCGGCCGGGGGAGGGGACGCCGGTGCCTGAGCGCAGGACGTCCGCCCCGCCGCGCGGCCGGCCCCCGGCCCCGCCACCGGTGTCCCGGCGCCGCATCGGCGTCGTCGCCGCGGTGGCGGTGCTGTGCATCGGCGCCCTCGTCGCCTACCTCGTCGTGCAGCGGCGAGCCGACGACGCGGCCGCTGCCGCCGCCGCGGCCGACGAGGCGGCGCGGGCCCGGCTGGCCGTCGAGGACGTGCTGGCCGTGCCGCACCTCGTGGTCCGCACCACCGAGCCCGGCCCCTCGTACGGGCAGGTCGCGCTCGTGCCGCTGTCCGACCCGGACGGTCCCCGGGCCGTGCTCGACCTGTCCTGCGAGCGGATCTCCGCGGTCGAGCGCGGGGCCATCTGCCTGCAGGAGGTGCCGGGGCTCGTGACGACGTACCGGGCGGTCCTCCTCGACGGGGACCTCACGGAGGTCGGCACGCAGGACCTCGGCGGCATCCCGAGCCGGGCCCGCATGTCCAGCGGCGGCTCCTACGCGGCGTCGACGGTGTTCGTCACCGGGCACGCGTACACCGACGCGCAGTTCTCGACCGAGACCGTCATCACCGAGATGGCCGGCCGGACGTCGCTGGGCAACCTGGAGACCTGGACGACGCTGCGCGACGGCGTCGCCGTGACGGCGGAGGACCGCAACTTCTGGGGCGTCTCCTTCGTGGGCGACGGCCCGGCCTTCTACGCCACGATGGGGACCGGCGGTGAGCGGTACCTGGTCCGCGGCGACGTGACCACCCGGACCCTGACGGTGGCGGCGGAGAACGGCGCGTGCCCGTCGGTCTCGGCGGACGGGACGACCGTCGTCCTCAAGGAGCAGGACCCCGAGTCGCGCAACGACCACTTCGTCGCCCTCGACCTCGCCTCCGGCGGGCGCACCCCGCTCACCGAGGGGCGGATCGTGGACGACCAGGTCACCTGGCTCGACGACGGGCGGGTCCTCTACTCCGTCGGCAAGGGCGTGGCCTCCTCGGTCGACTTCGACGTGTGGGTGGCCGACGTCGACGGCGGGCAGCCGGTCCTCCTCGTCCCCGACGCGTCCTCCCCCTCCGTGGTGGGTGGGGGCTAGTGCACCCGGCCACCACGACCGAACATCCGTCCCCGGCCGGCCGGCGGGGGACGGGCGGACGACGGCGACCGCCGGCGTGCGCCACCGGACCGAGCACCACCTCCCGAGGAGAGCGATGAGCACACTGGACGGAACGAGGGTCGTCGTGACCGGCGGCGCCGGATTCATCGGCAGCCACCTGGTCGAGGAGCTGCTGCTCCGGCGCGGCGTCGGCCAGGTGCGGGTGCTCGACGACCTGCGCAACGGCACCCTGGACAACCTGGCGCACCTCGCCGACGACCCCCGGCTGGCGGTCGACGTCACCGACATCCGGGACGAGCCGGCCGTCGCCGCGGCGCTCGACGGCGTCGACGTCGTCTTCCACCTGGCCTGCCTGGGCGTGCGGCACAGCCTGCACGACCCCTTCGAGAACCACCGGGTGAACGCCGAGGGGACCCTCCAGCTGCTCGAGCTGGCCCGGGCCGAGGCCGTCGGGCGCTTCGTGCACGTGAGCTCCAGCGAGGTCTTCGGCACCGCGCAGTACGCCCCGATGGACGAGACGCACCCGACCTGGCCCGAGACGGTCTACGGCGCCAGCAAGCTGGCCGGCGAGGCGTACGCGCGGGCGATGTTCCGCACCCACGGGATGCCCACCGTCGTGGCCCGGCCCTTCAACACCTTCGGCCCGCGCAGCCACTTCGAGGGCGACAGCGGCGAGGTCATCCCGCGCACCATCGTCCGGGCGCTGTGCGGGCTGCCTCCCCTGGTGTTCGGGGACGGCGAGCAGACCCGCGACTTCATGCACGTGACCGACACCGCCGCGGGCCTCGCGACCCTCGCCGAGACCGACGCCGCCGTGGGGCGGACGGTGAACCTCGGGACCGGCCGGGAGATCACGATCAACCGGCTGTGCGAGGTCGTCACCGCGGCGGTGGGGGTCCCCGGGCTCACGCCGGAGCACCTCGAGCCCCGCCCCGGGGACGTGCTGCGCCTGGTGGTGGACGCCCGGCTGGTGGAGGAGCTGACCGGCTTCCGTCCCGCGGTGTCGTTCGAGCAGGGCATCACCGAGCTCGTGGAGTGGTTCCGTGCCCGGCCGGAGTCGCCCGAGGAGATGCTCACGCGGATCGAGGACCGCAACTGGGTGGTGCCCGCGACCGCCTGACCGCGCCCCGCGGGCGCGCGGCACCGCGGACCCCGCGGCCGGGGGACCTCCGGCCGCGGGGTCACAGCCGTGTCCGCGACTCACCCTCGCGTCGCTACTCTCCGCATTTAGTTGGCCACTGCCACTCCACTGAACAGCGACTTCCTGCGGCACCGTGCGCAAGAGGGTTGCGCAGAGTCACCACCCTCTGGTTGCTTGACGCGGCCTCCCCCAGCCGGCGCCCCGGGCGCTCGCGGGTGAGGCATGGCACGAGGAGCCACCTGCCCGGTGCGCTCCGGCTGATGGGTCGACGGGGGGCCGGGCGATGCTCATGGGGAACGACGGCTTGCTCGACGACGACCGGGCGCGCCCCGGCCGGCCCGCCCTCGGGCTCTCCCCGGGGCGCCGGGAGGCCGGCGGGTCCCCGGGACGGGGTGACCGCGGCCGCCGCCCGCTGCGCCGGTGGATGAGCTGGTACGTCGTCGCCGCCGTCGTCGCCGACGTGCTCGCCGCGGCCCTCGCCGGGGTGACCGCCCAGGTCGTCCGCTTCGGCACCGACGTCGGGCCCACGATGGCGGCGGCGCTCGTGCTGCTGCCGTTGGGCTGGGCCGCTCTCGTGTTCGTGACCGGCGGCTACGCCGTCGGCGACCTGGGCAACGGCAACGAGGAGTTCCGCAGCGTCTTCCGGGCCGGCGTCGTCCTGCTGGCGGGCATCGCGCTGGTCTCCTACGCCGGGGCGCTCGAGCTGTCCCGGGGCATGGTGGTCATCGCCGTCCCGGCCGCCGTCCTCGCCAGCCTCCTCGGCCGCCACCTGCTGCGCCGCCGCCTGCACGCGCTGCGCGCCCGCGGGCGGTGCCTGCGCACGGTGGTCGCGGTGGGCCGGGAGCGGGCGGTCCTCGACCTGGTCCGGCAGCTGCGCCGGGACCGCAACTGCGGCATGGACGTCGTCGGCGCCTGCGTCCCCGACCCCCAGCGCGCGGAGCTGCTGCGGGCCGAGGGCGTCGCGGTCGCCGGGGACCTGGCGGAGGTGACGGCGGCCGTCCGCAGGCTGGGGGCCGACGCCGTCGCGGTCACCAGCTCCAGCGAGACGGCCGCGGTCTACCTGCGCCGGCTGTCCTGGGAACTGGAGGGCTCGGGCGTGGAGCTGCTCGTGGCCCCGGGCCTCATGGAGATCGCCGGGCCGCGGATGCACATGCGCCCCTTCATCGGCCTGCCCCTGGTGCACGTCGAGGAGCCCGCGTTCACCGGCCCCAAGCGCCTGGTCAAGGCCGCCATGGACCGGTCGGTCGCCGTCCTGCTGCTGCTCACGGTCCTGCCCGTCCTGCTCGCCGTCGCCCTGGCCATCCGGCTGGACGGGCCCGGTCCGGTGCTGTTCCGCCAGCGGCGCATCGGCCTCGACGGCCGGCCGTTCACGATGCTCAAGTTCCGCACGATGGTGACCGACGCCGACGCGCGGCGCTCCGCGCTGGCCGACCGCAACCAGAACGCCGACGGGCTGCTGTTCAAGGTCGCCGACGACCCCCGCGTCACCCGCGTCGGCCGGGTGCTGCGGCGCCTGTCGCTCGACGAGCTGCCCCAGCTGCTCAACGTCGTCGGCGGCCAGATGTCCCTCGTCGGACCCCGGCCGCCCCTCCCCGGTGAGGTCGCCCTGTACGACGACCAGGTCCGCCGACGGCTGCTGGTCAAGCCGGGTCTCACCGGCCTGTGGCAGGTCTCCGGCCGCAGCGACCTGACCTGGGAGGAGGCCGTGCGGCTGGACCTCCGCTACGTCGAGAACTGGTCGCTGGCCCTCGACGTCCTGATCCTCTGGAAGACGTTCTCCGCGGTGGTGCGTGCGGACGGGGCCTACTGATGGCGAACGGGACGCCGGCCGGCCTCCTCCGGCGGGGGCTGGTCTGCCTGGTGGTCCTGGCCGCCTCCGTGCTGGCGGTCAACCTCTCCGCCACCCCGGCCCGCGCCGCGGACCCGTGCGCCACGCCCGTCGTGAGCCGGGTGGCGTGCGAGAACACCCTGCAGGGGACGACGGACTGGCAGGTCAGCCCCGACACGAGCATCGAGGGCTTCACCACCGACATCAGCACGAACGTCGGCGGCCGGGTGGACTTCAAGGTCCGGACGACCGCCCGCTCGTACTCGATCGACGTCTACCGGCTGGGCTGGTACGGCGGCGACGGCGGGCGCTACGTCACCACGCTGACGCCGAACACCCTGCCGCCCCCGGCGCAGCCGGAGTGCGCCCGCAACGCCGCGACCGGCATGGTCGACTGCGGCAACTGGACCGTGTCGGCCAGCTGGCAGGTGCCCACCGGCGCCGTGTCCGGGGTGTACGTCGCCAACCTGCGGGCGGTCACCGGCGCGGAGAACCAGATCACCTTCGTCGTCCGCGACGACGCCTCCCGGTCCGACGTCGTCCTGCAGACCTCGGACACCACCTGGGCCGCCTACAACAACTGGGGCGGGGCCAGCCTCTACGACGGCAACGGGCCCGGGAGGGCCGGACGCGCCTACGCGGTCAGCTACAACCGGCCGCTGAACCCGAACGTGACCACCGGCCGGCTCATGTACGCCGAGTACCCGATGATCCGGTTCCTCGAGCAGAACGGGTACGACGTCTCCTACGTCGCCGGCGTCGACGCCGACCGGCGCGGCGCCCTGCTCGCCAACCACCGGCTGTTCCTGTCGGTCGGCCACGACGAGTACTGGTCCGGCGCCCAGCGCAGCCACGTCGAGGCCGCCCGCAACGCGGGCACCAACCTCGCCTTCTTCAGCGGCAACGAGATGTGGTGGAAGGTCCGCTGGGAGCCGTCGATCACCGGCAGCCGCGACGCCCACCGGACGATGGTCTCGTACAAGGAGAGCCTCGACGGCGCCCGCACCGACCCGACGGGGGAGTGGACGGGCACCTGGCGCGACCCGCGCTTCGCCACCGGCGTGACGCCCGAGAACGCGCTCATCGGGCAGCAGTTCAAGGTCAACGGCGAGTACGGCCGGCGCACCGACGCGATCAGCGTCCCCGCCGAGTTCGGCCGGGCACGGCTGTGGCGCAACACCGACGTCGCCCGCCAGCCGGCCGGCGGGACCTACACCTTCGGCCCGGGGACGCTGGGCTACGAGTGGGACGCGGACTTCGACAACGGCCACCGGCCCGCCGGGCTGGCCAAGCTCTCCTCGACGACGGTGGACGTCGTCGAGCCCGACGTCCTGCAGGACGACTACGGGGTGTCCTACGCGCCGGGGAGGGCGTCGCACGCCCTCACGCTGTACCGGTGGGCACCCAGCGGTGCGCTGGTGTTCGGCGCCGGGACCGTGCAGTGGTCGTGGGGGCTCGACGACACCCACGACGGCGGCCACGCGGTGGCCAACACCCCGATGCGGCAGGCCACCGTCAACCTGTTCGCCGACATGGGGGTCCAGCCGGTCACGCCGGCGGGCGACCTGGTGCCGGCGAGCCGCACCACCGACACCGCCCCGCCGGTGGTCACGGTGACCTCCCCGGCCACCGGCGCCGTCGTCGGCACCCCGCTGACCATCGCCGGGACCGCCACCGACGCCGCCGGCGTGGTGAGCGGCGTCGAGGTGTCCGTCGACGGGGGCACCACCTGGCACCCGGCGGAGGGCCGGGCGAACTGGAGCTACACGTACACCCCACCGGCGTCGGGACCGCTGAGCGTGCGCGTCCGCGCGGTCGACGACAGCGCGCGGCTGTCGACGCCGGTCGGCTACGACTCGACCGTCGGGCAGCGGACCTGCCCGTGCAGCCTGTGGTCCACCGCGACGACGCCGTCGGTGCCCGCGGCCGACGACCCGACCCCGGTCGAGGTCGGCGTCCGGTTCCAGCCCACGGTCGACGGCTACGTGACCGGCATCCGCTTCTACAAGGGCCCCGGCAACACCGGCACCCACACCGGCACCCTGTGGTCGGCGGCCGGCCAGCCGCTCGCCACCGGCAGCTTCGGCAGCGAGTCGGCCACCGGGTGGCAGACGCTGGTCCTCCCCACGCCGGAGCCGGTCTTCGCCGGGCAGTCCTACGTGGCCTCGTACTACGCCCCCGCGGGGCGCTACGCGGTCACCGGCGACTACTTCACCACCCGGGGCGTCTCCAACGAGCCCCTGGTCGCGCCGGCGAGCACCGCTGCCGCGCCCAACGGCGTGTACCGCACCGGCTCGCCCGGGTTCCCGCAGGACTCGTGGGCCGGCAGCAACTACTGGGTCGACGTCGTCTTCCAGACCCAGCCGCCCGCGGACGGCTCGGCCCCGACCGCCACGGTCGGGTCGCCGGCGGCCGGGAGCAGCAGCGTGGCCCGCACCGTGACGCCGGAGGCCGTCTTCTCCGAGCCCGTGCAGCCGGCCAGCATCGTCATGACGGTGACCGGCGCCGACGGCGCCGCGGTGCCCGGCTCGGTCTCCTACGACCCCGGCACCCGCCGCGCCCGTTTCACCCCGACCGGGCAGCTGGCCGCCGGGACGGCGCACACCGTCTCGGTGACCGCCGCGCGGGACGTCTCGGGGAACCCGCTCGCGAGCCCGCTGACCTGGACCTTCACCACGATGAGGGCGCCGGCCACACCCGGCGTCTGCCCGTGCAGCGTGTGGGACGACACCGCGGTGCCGGCGGTGCTCTCCGCCGCCGACACCGCCGGGGTCGAGGTCGGCACGCGGATCCGCGTCGCCGTCGACGGGACGATCACCGGCATCCGCTTCTACAAGGGGCCGCAGAACACCGGCACGCACGTCGGGACGCTGTGGTCGGCCACCGGCCAGGAGCTCGCACGCGCGACGTTCGGCCCCGAGACGACCAGCGGGTGGCAGCAGGTCTCCTTCAGCCAGCCGGTGACGGTCACGGCCGGGACGACGCTGGTCGTCTCGTACCACACCGACACCGGCGGCTACTCCATGACCGCGGGCGGCCTGGCGACCGCCGTGACCTCGGGACCGCTCACCGCGCTCGCCGACGGCGACGGCGGGGGCAACGGCGTCTACTCCTACGGGGCGCGCACCTTCCCGACGCAGCGCGGTTCGGCCAACTACTGGGTCGACGCGGTGTTCGTGCCGGCGCAGGACACCACGCCGCCGGCCGTGGAGGGGACGACGCCCGGCGCCGCCGCGACGTCCGTCTCCGTCGACGTCCGCCCGTCGATCACGTTCACGGAGCCGGTCCAGGCCGGCTCGGCCACGATGACCGTCACCCGGGACGGCGGGGGAGCGGTCGCCGGCACCGTCGCCGCGACCGACACCAGCCGCGGGGTGGTCTTCACGCCCACCGCGGCGCTCGCGGCGGGCGCGACCTACACCGTCAGCGTCACCGGGGCGAAGGACCGGGCCGGCAACACCATGTCGGCCCACACCTGGCGGTTCACCACCGCCGGGAACGGCTCCTGCCCCTGCACCGTGTTCGGCGACGCCGTGCCCGCGACGCCGGCGGTGTCCGACACCTCGGCCGTCGAGCTCGGCGTGCGGATCCGCTCCGACGTCGACGGGTGGATCACCGGCGTCCGCTTCTACAAGGGCACGGGCAACACCGGCACGCACACCGGCACCCTGTGGTCCGCGGACGGCCGGGTGCTGGCGTCGGGGTCCTTCTCCGACGAGACGGCGAGCGGCTGGCAGCAGCTGACCTTCCGGACGCCGGTCCCGGTCACGGCCGGGACGACGTACGTCGCCTCGTACCACGCGCCCAACGGCCGCTACGCCGCCGACACCGGGACGTTCACCGACCGCGGCCGCGACAACCCGCCGCTGCACGCGCTGCAGAGCACCGCCGGCGCGCTCAACGGGGTCTACGCCTACGGCGACGGCGGGGTGTTCCCGGAGAACTCGTGGCAGGCCACCAACTACTGGGTCGACGTCGTGTTCGCGACCGCCGCACCGGCCGACACCACGCCGCCGGCGGTCAGCGCCACCTCGCCGGGGCAGGGCTACACCGGCGTCGCGACCGGCTCGCCGATCGAGTTCCGGTTCGACGAGGCGGTGGACGCGGCCTCGGCGGGCGTCGCGGTCACCGCGGGCGGCGCCGCCGTCGCCGGCACCGTCTCCGCGCCCGACGCGACGACGCTGGTCTTCACGCCGGCCGCGCCGCTCCCCGCGGGCGCCGAGGTCCGCGCGGTCCTCAGCGGGGTCCGCGACCGGGCCGGCAACGCCCTGGCGGCGCCGTACACGCTCACCTTCACGACGGCGACGACCAACCCCTCCGCCTGCCCGTGCTCGCTGTTCGGGCTGGGGGAGACGCCCGCGGTCGCGGCCGCGAGCGACACCGCCGCGGTCACGCTGGGGGTGCGCTTCACCAGCGACGTCGACGGCTGGGTCACCGCCCTGCGCTTCTACAAGGGCGCGGGCAACACCGGCACCCACACCGGGTCGCTGTGGGCCGCCGACGGCAGCCCGCTGGCCTCGGCCGTCTTCCGCTCGGAGAGCGCCACCGGGTGGCAGCAGGTGGTCCTCGACCGGCCGGTGCAGGTCTTCGCCGGGCAGGTCTACACCGCCGCCTACTCCACCCAGGTGGGGCGGTACTCCTACACGTACAACGGGTTCGCCACCTCCGGGATCGACCGGGGACCGCTGCACGCCCCGGCCGCGACCAGCGGCTCGCCCAACGGCGTCTACGCCTACGGGAGCGCGCGCTTCCCGAACCAGGGGTCGACCACGAACTACTGGGTCGACGTCGTCTTCGTGACCCAGCTGCCGGCCGGGACGTCCGCGGCGAGTGTGACGCTGGCCGCCGCGGTCGAGGACGCCGCGCCCGCGCCGGACGCGACGGCCACCCGGGTCGCGGACACCGGGACCGCCACGCCGGCGGAGGCCCCGACGAGCCCGGCGCCCGCCTCGACGTCCTCGGCGCCGTCGTCCACGGCCCCGACCACCACGTCCACGGCTCCGTCCACGTCCCCGGCGCCGACGACCACGGCGCCGACGACCACGGCGCCGACGACCACGGCTCCGTCGACTCCGGCTCCGTCGGCCCCGGGGACACCCGCGGCCGACGCCCCCGCGGAGCCGCAGACCGTCTCGGTCTTCACCGCGGACGACACCCCGCCGGCCGAGGCGGTCGACGACGCGACGCCGGCCGAGGTGGGCATGCGGTTCACCTCCTCGACCGACACCTGGGTGACCGCGCTGCGCTTCGCCAAGGGCGCCGGGGCCACCGGGACGCACGTCGGCAGCCTCTGGTCCGACACCGGCCAGCGGCTGGCCTCGGTGACCTTCACCGACGAGACCGCGGACGGCTGGCAGGTGGCGGAACTGGGCAGCCCCGTGCCGCTGGCCGCGGGCCGCGAGTACGTCGTGAGCTACACCGCGCCGGAGGGCCGGTGGTCGGCGACGCCGGAGGGCCTGACCGCGGCACGGTCCTCGGGACCGCTGACCGCGCCGGCCGACGGCGAGCGGCCGAACGGCCTCACCGGCCCGCCGGGCGCCTTCCCGACGCAGTCCGTGGCCGGGGCGAACCCCTGGGTGGACGTCGTGGTCACCACGGCCGCGCCGGAGGGCGGCGACACCGTGGCGCCCGTCGTCACCGCCCGGGGACCGGAGGGCGCCGCCCCGGCCGGCAGCGCCCCGACCGCGCTGTTCTCCGAGGACGTGACCGGCGTCGAGATGGTGCTGACCGGGCCCGACGGCGCGCCGGTGCCGGCCCGCACCGTGTACGACCCGGTCACCCTGGTCGCCCGGCTGGAGCCGGAGGCGGCCCTGACCCCGGGCGCCGGATACACGGTGTCGGTGGTCGCCGCCCGGGACCGCGCCGGCAACGTCCTTGCCTCGCCGGTGACCTGGCTGGTGACGGTCGGGTGAGCGTCCGCGAGCCGGTCGTGTCGCCACACCGGGGGATGCCGCGCGCGAAGCCGGTCACACCGGGCGCGCGAGAGGACACACTGCCCCGGGCGGTGCACGGGACGACGAGGAACCACACCACGCAGCGACGGGGGAGCACGTGAGCGATCGGATCGGCATCGCCGTCATCGGCGCCGGCTACTGGGGGCCCAACCTGGTGCGCAACGCCCAGGCCACCCCGGCGATGCGGCTGGAGTACCTCTGCGACCTCGACGTCGCGCGGGCCCGCCAGGTGCTCGGCGACTACAGCACCGTGCGGGCCACGCCGGACCTCGACGAGGTGCTGTCCGACCCCGCGGTGGACGCCGTGGCGGTCGCGACCCCCGCCGGGACCCACCTGGGCATCGCGATGGCGGCGCTGGCCGCCGGCAAGCACGTCCTGGTCGAGAAGCCGCTGGCGGCCACGTACGCCGACGGCGCGAAGCTCGTGCAGACCGCCGAGGACGCCGGGCTGGTCCTCATGCTCGACCACACCTACTGCTACACCCCGGCGGTCAGCCACCTGCGCGAGCTGCTGCACGGCGGCGAGCTCGGCACCCTCCAGTACCTGGACTCGGTGCGGATCAACCTCGGCCTGGTCCAGGCCGACGTCGACGTCATCTGGGACCTCGCCCCGCACGACCTGTCCATCCTCGACTCGCTGCTGCCCGAGGGCGTCGTCCCGGTCAGCGTCGCCGCGCGGGGGTCGGACCCGCTGGACTGCGGGCAGGTCTGCGTCGCGCACCTGGCGATCGAGCTGTCCAACGGCGCCCTCGCACACGTGCACGTGAACTGGCTGTCGCCCACGAAGATCCGCACGTTCATCGTCGGCGGCTCCCGGCGCACCGTCGTCTGGGACGACCTCAACCCGGCCCAGCGGCTGGCGGTCTACGACCGCAGCGTCGAGACCCGCGACCCGAGCACGCTCGGCGTCGAGGCCCGCAACCAGACGCGGGTCTCCTACCGGATCGGCGACATGGTCGCGCCGGCGCTGCAGGAGCGCGAGGCCCTGCGCGTGATGATGGGCGAGTTCGCCGCCGCGATCACCGAGCGCCGGCCGCCGCTCACCGACGGGCGGGCCGGGCTGCGGGTGCTGCGCCTGCTCGAGGCGGCCAGCCAGAGCCTGCGCGAGCACGGGCGCGCGGTGCCCGTGGAGCCGCCGCGGTGACCCTGCGGCACGACCGGATCCACCTCCCGGCCCCCGCGCGCCCGGCCCCGCCGGCCGCGTCGCAGGGCCGCCCCGACGAGGAGCAGCACGCATGACCGCCCTGACACCGCCCGTGACCGGCCTGCCTCCCATCCCGGTGATGCGGCCCTGGCTCGGGGACGAGGAGGCGGCGGCCGCCGCGGAGGCCGTCGCGTCGGGCTGGGTGGCCCAGGGCCCCCGGGTGCGCGCCTTCGAGGAGGAGTTCGCCCGGCGGGTCCAGGTGGCCGAGGGCGTGGCGGTCAGCAACTGCACCACCGGCCTGCACCTCGCGCTGCACCTGCTCGGGGTGGGGCGCGGCGACGAGGTCGTCGTCCCCTCGTTCTCCTTCATCGCCACCGCCAACGCCGCCCGGTACGTCGGGGCCGACCCGGTGTTCGCCGACGTCGACCCGGTCACCGGCAACCTCACCGCGGAGACGGTCGAGGCGGTCCTCACCCCGCGCACCCGCGCGGTGGTCGTCGTCCACCAGGCCGGCGTCCCGGCCGACACGGAGGCGGTCCACCGGCTGCTCGACCCGCTCGGCATCCCGGTCGTCGAGGACGCCGCCTGCGCGATCGGCAGCACCCTCTACGGCCGGCCGGTCGGCGCCGACGTGGACCTGGGCGCCTTCTCCTTCCACCCCCGCAAGGTGGTGACGACGGGCGAGGGCGGCATGCTCGTGACGCGGCGCCCGGAGTGGGCGGCACGCGCCCGCCGGCTGCGCGAGCACGGGATGAGCGTGAGCGCCGCCGAGCGGCACGCCGGCGGGATCGTCGCGCCCGAGCAGTACCTCGAGCCGGGCTTCAACTTCCGCATGACCGACGTCCAGGCGGCGATCGGGCTGGTGCAGCTGACCCGCCTCCCGGCGATGGTGGCCCGCCGGCGGGAGCTGGCTGCCCGGTACCAGGCGCTGCTGGCCGACGTCCCGGGCCTGCGCACCGTCACCGACCCGCCCTGGGGCCGGACCAACTACCAGTCGTTCTGGATCGTGCTGCCCGAGGGCGCACCGACCACGCGCGACGCCCTGCTCGAGACCCTGTCCCGCGCCGGGATCACCTGCCGGCGCGGGATCATGGCCGCCCACCTCGAGCCCGCCTACGCGGACCGGCCGCGGGTGAGCCTCCCGGTCACCGAGCACCTGACCGCGCAGAGCCTGATCCTGCCGCTGTTCCACCAGATGACCGAGGTCGACCAGGACCGCGTGGTCGCGGTGCTGCGCGACGTGCTGCTGCGGTGAGCGGCGCTCCGCGGCCGCTGGTGGTGCTCGGCTCCGGGGGCTTCGCCCGGGAGACCGTCCAGCTGCTGCTCGCGCACCCGGCCAGCGGCCCCGGCGGGGAGAGCTACACCCCCACCTGCGTGCTCGACGACGACCCGCGCTGGCACGGCACCGCCGTCGGCGGGGTGCCGGTCACCGGGCCGACCGACGACGCCGCCGCCCACGTCGCGCGCGGTGCCGCGGTGGTCGCCTGCGTCGGCAACCCCGGCGCCCCGGACTCCCGGCGCCGGCTGGTGGCGCGGCTCGGCCTCCCCGACGAGGCGTGGGCCACGGTCGTCCACCCGCTGGCCAGCGTCTCCCTCGACAGCGTCGTCGGCCCGGGCAGCGTCCTGCACGCCGGCGTCGTGCTCACCGCCGCCGTCCGGCTCGGCCGGCACGCCGTGGTCATGCCGCACGTCGTCCTGACCCACGAGGACGAGGTCGGCGACGCGGTCACCTTCGGCGCCGGGGTCCGGCTGGCCGGCGGGGTCACCGTCGGGGAGGCCGCCTACCTCGGTTCCGGGGCGCTCGTCCGCGAGGGACGGCGCATCGGCGCCGGCGCGGTCGTCGGCATGGGTGCCGTCGTGGTCCGCGACGTCCCACCCGGTGAGGTCTGGGCCGGCAACCCCGCCCGCCCGCTCCCCAGCTCTGCTGTCCACCCCCACCTCGAGGAGGCTGTCCCGTGACCACCGTCGCCCCGGCAGCGGCCGTGCCGCTCGTCGACCTCGGCATCCAGCGCGACCGGATCGCCGGGGAGGTCGCCGAGGGCTTCGCCCGCGTCCTGGCCGCCACCGCCTTCATCGGCGGTCCCGACGTCGCCGCGTTCGAGGAGGAGTTCGCCTCGTACACCGGCCGCGCGCACTGCGTCGGCGTCGGCAACGGCACCGACGCGCTGGAGTTCGCGCTCCGCGCCGTCGGCGTCGGCGAGGGCGACGCCGTCGCGCTGCCGGCCAACACCTTCGTCGCCACCGCCGAGGCGGTGCTGCGCGCGGGTGCGCGGCCGGTGCCGGTCGACGTCGACGACGAGCACCTGCTCCTCGACCCGGACGCGCTCGAGCAGGTCGCCGCCCGCTGCCGCGCCGTGGTGCCGGTGCACCTGTTCGGGCAGATGGCCCCCATGGCCCGGGTGCGGGAGGTCGCCGAGCGCCACGGCCTGCTCGTGGTCGAGGACGCCGCGCAGTCGCAGGGCGCCACCCACCAGGGGGTGCCGATGGGCGGGTGGGGCCACGCCGCGGGCACCAGCTTCTACCCGGGCAAGAACCTCGGGGCGTTCGGCGACGCCGGCGCGGTGACCACCGACGACCCCGAGGTGGCCCGTGCCGTGCGGCTGCTGGCCAACCACGGCAGCGAGGTCAAGTACCAGCACCCGGTGCTGGGCTTCAACTCCCGCCTGGACACCCTGCAGGCCGTCGTCCTGCGCGCCAAGCTGCGCCGGCTGACCGAGTGGAACGCCGAGCGGGTGGAGGCGGCCGAGCGCTACGCCGAGCTGCTGTCCGACGTCCCGGGCGTGCGGGTGCCCCGGGTCGCCCCGGGCAACGAGCACGTCTGGCACCTCTACGTGGTGCGGGTGGCCGACCGCGACGCCGTCCTCGCCGAGCTCAACGCGGCCGGCGTCGGGGCCGGGATCCACTACCCGGTGCCGGTGGCCCGCACCGGCGCCCTCGCCGGCGCCGGGGTCCGTCCCGAGGACTTCCCGGTCACCGAGCGGGCGGCCGGCGAGATCCTCTCCCTGCCGCTGTACCCGGGCATCACCGCCGACCAGCAGCTGCGCGTCGCCGAGACCCTGGCGGCCGCGGTCGCCGCGCGCCGTGGCTGACCGGGAGCCCCCGGCCGGGGTGCGGGTGCACCCGCTGGGCCTGTGCGAGAGCGACGACGTCGGGCCGGGCACCCGGGTGTGGGCGTGGGCGCACGTGCTGCCCGGCGCCCGCGTCGGCGCCGACTGCAACATCTGCGACCACGCATTCGTTGAGGGCGGCGCGCGGCTCGGCGACCGGGTCACCGTGAAGAACGCGGTGCTCGTCTTCGACGGCGTCGAGGTGGGCGACGACGTCTTCCTCGGCCCGAACGTCGTGTTCACCAACGACCTGCGGCCGCGGGCGCACGTCAAGAAGGGCCCGGAGGCGCTGCTGCCCACGATCGTGGAGGACGGCGTCACCCTCGGCGCCGGCACCGTCGTCGTCTGCGGGACCCGGATCGGCCGGCACGCCTTCGCCGCCGCCGGGTCGGTGGTCACGCGGGACGTGCCGGCGCACGCCTTCGTCGCCGGCAACCCGGCCCGCCGGCGCGGGTGGGTCTGCTCCTGCGGCGAGCGGCTGCCCGAGGACCTGACCTGCACCGCCTGCGGGCGCCCCCACGTCCTCGCCGCGGGGGAGCTCCGTGAGGTCGTCGCGACGGGAGCGGCGGGATGAGGCTGCTCGTGCACCCGCACCTCATGGAGATCGGCGGCAGCCAGCTCACCGCCGTCGAGCTGGCCGCCCGGGCGCAGGCCGACGGCCACGAGGTGCTGGTGTTCGCCCCCGACGGCGTGCTCGTCGACCGGGTGCGGGAGCTGGGCCTGGAGTACCACCGCGCCCCGGTCGAGAACTCCTGGCCGTCGGTGCGGACGATGAACGAGCTATGCCGCCTGGTGCGGGACCGGCGCATCGACCTGGTGCACGGCTACGAGTGGGGGCCGGCCCTGGACCTCGCCTACGGCCCGCACCTGCGGCTGGGCGTGCCGATGGTGGTCACCGTCCTGTCGATGTACGTCTCCCGCGTGCTGCCACGGCACTTCCCGCTGGTCGTCGGCACCCGCGAGCTCGCCGACGAGGCGCGCACGCGGCACCGGGAGGTGCACCTCATCGAGCCGCCGATCGACACCGACCTCAACGCCCCCGGCCCCGACCGGGCGGGCGCCCGCCGGCGGTTCGGCGTCGCCGACGACGAGGTGCTGCTGGCCGTCGTCTGCCGGATGAGCGCGGACCTGGACAAGGCGGCCGGCGTCCTGGAGGCGATCACGGCCGTCGGCCGGTTGTCCCGGCGCCGGCGCGTGCGGCTGCTCGTCGTCGGCGAGGGCCCGGCCGCGGGCGACGTCGAGAGCCGCGCCGCGGAGGTCAACGCCGCCGCGGCCGACGCCGGTGCCGACCGGCCGCCGGTGGTCGTGGCCGGCGGGCTGGTCGACCCGCGGCCGGCCTACGACGCCGCGGACGTGGTGCTCGGCATGGGCAGCTCCGCGATGAAGGGGATGGCCTTCGGCAAGCCGCTGGTGGTGCAGGGCAGCAACGGGTACTGGCGGCTGCTCACCCCGGAGACCGTGCCGGAGTTCCTCGAGCAGGGCTGGTACGGCCACGGGCAGGGCGACGGCGCGGCGCTGCTCGAGCGGGTCCTCGACGACCTGCTCGACGACCCCGCACAGCTGGTGCCGCTCGGCGCCCTGGGACGCCGACTGGTCACCGACCGGTTCTCCCTGACCGCCGCCGCGGCCCGCCAGGAGGAGGTCTACCGCGGCGCCCTCGCGCGGCGGCTCACCCGCGCCGAGGTCGCGCGGCGGCTGGCCCGGCCCGCGGTGCGGCTGGCGAAGTTCCAGGCGGTGGAGGCCTCGCCGCGCCTGCAGGGCTGGGCCGACCGCCGAGAGGCGGTGCGCGTGGCGGCAGGAGCGGGCCGGTGACCACCGCCCCGGCCGACGGCGCCCCCGCCCTCGAGGGCCAGGTCCGCCGCGGCGTGGCGTGGGGGACGCTCAACAGCCTCGTGCTGCGCGCCGGGAACCTGCTCATCGGCATCGTCGTCGCGCGGCTGCTGTCCCCGGAGGCCTTCGGTGTCTTCGCGGTGGCGCTGACCGTGCAGACGGTGCTGGTCACCCTCGCCGACCTCGGCATGGCCCCCGACCTGGTGCGCGCCGAGGACCCCGACCGCCGCGCCCCCACGGTCGCCACGATCAGCCTGGCCAGCTCGGTCCTGCTCGCCGGGCTCATGGCGGCCACGGCGGTGCCGGTGGCCACCGCGCTGGGCAGCGCCGCGGCCGCGCCGGTGATCGTCGTGCTGGCCTGCACGCTGGTCATCAGCGGCGCCGGCGTGGTGCCCGGCGCCCGGCTGGTGCGCGAGTTCCAGCAGTCGAAGGCGTTCGTCTGCGACCTGTCCAACTTCGGCGTCAGCACCGTCGTCACGATCGGCCTGATCCTCATGGGCATGGGCCCGATGGCCCTGGCCTGGTCGCGGCTGGCCGGCCAGTTCGTGGGCACGACGCTGCAGTTCGTCCTCACCCGCACCCGGTTCCGGCTGGGCTTCGACCGCGACGTCGCCGGGAGCGCGCTGCGCTTCGGTGCCCCGCTGGCGGCGGCGAACCTGCTGTCCTGGGCGCTGCTCAGCGTCGACAACGTGGTGGTGGCGCGGACGTCGGGCGAGGTCGCGCTCGGCTTCTACGTGCTGGCGTTCAACGTCTCGTCCTGGCCGATGACCGTGATCGGGCAGGCCATCCGGACGGTGACCCTGCCCGCGTTCGCCCGGCGGCAGGACGACGACGGGGCGGCGCTCGGGCGTGCCGTCGGGCTCTCCGCCGCGGTCGCGGGCCTGGCGGGCGCGATGCTCGTCGTCCTCGCGGTGCCGGTGGTCGTGTCCCTCTACGGCGCGCGCTGGACGCCGTCCGCGGACGCGCTCGCCGGGCTGGCCGCCTTCGGTGCGCTGCGGGTGGTCCTCGACGTCCTGGCCACCTTCCTGGTCGCCCGCGGCGCCGCCCGCCCGGTCCTGCTGGTCCAGGTGTGGTGGATCGTGACGCTGGTGCCGGCCATGGTGCTCGGCGTGCGGTGGGGCGGGCTCGCCGGCGCCGGCTGGGCGCACGTCGTGGTCGGCGTGCTGCTGGTGGCGCCGGTCTACCTGGTCGCCGTCCGCGCGGCCGGCGGGCGGGTGTCGACGGTACTGGGCAACGTCTGGCCGCCGCTGCTGGCCGCCGTGCCCGCCGGGGCCGTGGCCTGGCTGGTGAGCGGCCAGTTCTCGTCGTCGTGGCTGGCGCTGGCCGCCGGCGGCCTCTGCGGGACCGCCGTCTACGCGCTGCTGGTCTTCCGGTGGGTGCGCCGGCACGCCGCGCGCTCCACCGCGGACGACGGCGCGCCGGTCCCGGACGCCGCGGCCGTCGCCGGGGAGTCGCCGGCGCGGGCCTGACCGACGACGGCCGGGCCCGGGGGAGCACCCCGGGCCCGGCCGGTCCGGGTCAGGAACGCCGGGCGGCGACGAACTCGGTCAGGCTGCCCAGGGTCTCGAAGACGTCGCCGGTCAGCTCGGTGTCGTCGACCTCGAGGCCGAACCGGTCCTCCAGTGCCGCGACCAGCTCGACGACGGCCATGGAGTCCAGCTCCGGCAGGCTGCCGAACAGCTCGGTGTCGGCGGTCAGCGAGCCGGCGCGGTCCTCGATGCCCAGGGTCTGGACCAGGACCTCGCGGACCTCGGCGAGGTCGGTGGACGTGTCGTTCATCGGTCTCCTTCTCGTGGGACGAACCCGGGGGACGGGCTAGACGAGCACCTCGGCCGCCGCGGGGTGGCCGAGGAAGGCGGTGGGGCTGGCGGTGAGGCCGTAGGCGCCGGCCTGGAAGACGACGACGAGGTCACCGACGCCGGTGCGCTCCGGGATCGACACGTCGTCGCCGAGCAGGTCCAGCGGCGTGCACAGGCAGCCGACGACGGTGGCCGTGCCGAGCGCCTCGTCGTCCATCCGGTTGCCGACGGCCAGCGGGTAGTTGCGCCGGATCACCTGGCCGAAGTTCCCGGAGGCGGCCAGCTGGTGGTGCATCCCGCCGTCGACGACGTGGTACCGCTTCCCGCGGGACTCCTTGGTGTCGACCACGCGGGTCACGTACACGCCGCACTCGCCGACGATGAACCGGCCGAGCTCCACGACGGTGCGCGCCTCCGGCAGGTGCTCGCGGACCGGGCCGTCGAGCAGCTCGTGCAGGTTGGCGCCGATCGCGGCGAGGTCCAGCGCCCGGTCCTTGGGGAAGTACGGGATGCCGAAGCCGCCGCCCAGGTTGAGGTACCGGACCGGGGTCGGCACCGACTCGGCCAGGCGGAGGACGAGCTCGACGGTCCGGCGCTGGGTCTCGCACAGGATGTCGGCGTTGAGGTTCTGCGACCCCCCGAAGACGTGGAAGCCCAGCAGGTCGACGTCGCGGTCGGCGAGCTCCTTGACCAGCAGCGGCACCATCTCGGCGTCGACGCCGAACTGCTGCGGGCCCCCGCCCATCCGCATGCCCGAGCCCTTGACCGCGAAGTCGGGGTTGACCCGGATCGCGGCCCGCGGCCGGATGCCCAGCCGCTCCCCGGCGGCCAGCAGCCGCTGCGCCTCGCCGGCCGACTCCATCTCCACGGTGACCCCGGCGGCCACCGCCTGGGCCAGCTCGGCGTCGGTCTTGCCCGGCCCCGCGAAGCTCACGTGCGACGGGGGGACCGGCGTGTCGAGCGCGGTGCGCATCTCCAGGGCCGAGGCCACGTCGAGGGAGTCGACGAGCCCGGCCAGGTGCTGCACCACGGCCGGCATCGGGTTGGCCTTCACCGCGTAGCTCAACTGCAGCGCGGGCGGGAGGGTCGCGCGCAGCAGCGCCACCCGCTCGGTCAGCAGCCGGCGGTCGTAGGCGAAGAACGGGGTGCTGCCGACCCGCTCGGCCAGCCGGCTGACCGGGATGCCGCCGACCGCCAGCTCGCCGTCGACCGTGCCGAAGGACCGGATGGTGTCCAGGCCGCTCACGCCGTGACCTCCTCGCGCAGCAGGGCGCGGTCGAACTTGCCGTTGGGGGAGCGGGGCAGCTCGTCGCGGACGACGATCCGGCGCGGGACCATGTACAGCGGCAGCTCGCGCTTGAGGGCGCTCATCAGCCCCTGCCCCTCGTCCTGCATGCCGGGGACGAGGCTGACCACGAGGACCACCGCCTGGCCCAGCGTCGCGTCGTCCACGCCGAGGGCCACCGCGTCGCGGACGAGGCCGGTGCCGTACGCGACCTCCTCGATCTCCGTGGGGCTCACCCGGTAGCCCGACGTCTTGATCATCTCGTCCTTGCGGCCGACGAAGTAGAGGAAGCCCTCCTCGTCGCGGACCACGGCGTCGCCGGAGAAGACGGCGAGCTCGGGCGCGGCCAGCCCGGGCGCCCCGCCCGGCAGCGGGCGGAAGCGGGCGGCGGTGCGCTCGGGGTCGTTCCAGTAGCCGAGCGCCACGAGCGCGCCGCGGTGCACCAGCTCGCCCTCCTCGCCGGGGGCGCACTCGGTCCCGTCGGGCCGCAGCACGAGGATCTCCGCGTTGGGGATGGCCTTGCCGATCGAGTCGGGACGCCGGTCCACCTCGGCGGGGTCGAGGTAGGTGGAGCGGAACGCCTCGGTCAGCCCGTACATGAGGAAGGGCCGCGCCGCGGGGAACAGCGCCCGCAGCCGGTCGAGGGTGGCCCGCGGCATGCGGCCGCCGGTGTTGGCGAAGTAGCGCAGCCGCCGCCCCGCCTCCTCCGGCCACTCCTGCGCGGCGATCTGGATCCACAGCGGCGGCACGCAGGTCAGCCCGGTGACCCCGTGCCGGACGCAGGCCCGGACGACGTCCTGCGGCATCAGGTAGTTGAGCAGCACGACGTGGGCGCCGACGCGGAAGGCGGTCGTCAGCTGGCTGAAACCGGCGTCGAAGCTCAGCGGCAGCGCGGACAGGACGACGTCGTCGGCGGTGTTGCCGAGGTACTCGCTGACGCTCGCGGCCCCGACGAGCAGGTTGCGGTGGCTGAGCACCACGCCCTTGGGCCGCCCGGTGCTCCCGGACGTGTAGAGGACGGCGGCCACGTCGACGTCGACGGTCGGCCCCTCGGGGACGGCCGCCGGCGCGTCCGCCAGCAGCTCGTCCCAGGTGCCGACGGCGTGCGGCAGCCCATCGGCGTCCGCGGTGCCGCCCACGAGGACGACGTGCTCCAGGTCGCCGGTGGCGGCCAGCTCCCCGCGCAGCTGCTCGTAGCGCTGCGGCGTCGTGACCAGCACGCGGGCGCCGCTGTCGGCGAGGATGTGCCCCACCTGCCGGGCCCGCAGGAGCGGGTTGACCGGGACCAGCGCGCCCGCGGCCACCGAGGTGCCGAACAGGGCGGCCACGGTCTCCGGGCGCTTGTCGAGGTAGACCGCCACCCGGTCGCCCCGCCGGACGCCCAGCCGGCGCAGCCCGGCCCCGGCCGTCTCGACCAGGGACCACAGGGCCGCGTAGTCCAGGGTCGTGTCCCCGGCGCTGAGGGCCGGCGAGGACCCGTGCGACCGGGCCGAGTCCCGGACCAGGTGGTGCAGCCGCGTGGGCGTCGGTGCGGTGCTGGTGCTCATCGTGCCCTCCTCACCAGGGGACGCAGGTCAGTTCGCTGTACAGGTAGTCGATGCGCTCGGGGTCCGAGCGCAGGCCGCGGGTCATCTTGCGGCGGTTGGTGCCGACCCGGACCGACGGGAACGGCCGGGTGCCCACCGTCCGGAGCTCGGCCAGCAGGACCAGCACCCGGTGGCGGACCAGCAGGTGCCGGGCGAACACCCGGATCCCGGACCGGAACAGGTCGAGGTCCCCGACGTACAGCAGGGAGGCGAACAGGGGCAGCCCCTTGCGCCGGTCGCGCCGGAACACGACGTAGCAGTGCCGGTCGCCGCGCGAGAGGACGACGTGGTGGGCGGCGGCCGCCTCGGCGTGGTGCTTGTAGAGCTCGAGGTCGGTCCCGCTGAGGACCTCGGCCACCGCGGCGCCGGTGCGCACCTGCCACCGCCCCGGGACGCTCGGGTGGGGCAGGCAGGGGACCAGGGCGGTGGCGGTGTCCAGGTGGGTGAACCCCAGCCGCTCGTTGAGCGGCACGACGTTGCCGCTGGGGGACAGGTCGAGGAAGGCGTAGCCGTCCTGGGCGAGGATCGCCTTGAGCAGGCGGATGCCCTGGAAGCGGTACCTCTCCTCCACGCACCACGCCCCGAGGTTGCAGA
Source organism: Geodermatophilus sp. SYSU D01045 (assembly GCF_054050295.1). Lineage (NCBI taxonomy): Bacteria > Bacillati > Actinomycetota > Actinomycetes > Geodermatophilales > Geodermatophilaceae > Geodermatophilus > Geodermatophilus sp. SYSU D01045. The sequence goes on along the minus strand of NZ_JBJGZB010000030.1, from coordinate 24,057 downwards.
TGCGCTCGGTCGAGCCGTCCAGCGTGCGCTCGGAGTAGAAGGCGAGGTGAGCGCCGACGACCTCGCCGTCGGCGTCGAGGAAGAACCCGTGGTTGGGCGACTCGACGGGCCAGGTCGGCAGCGCCACGCGCGCCCACTGCCCGGGACTGAGCGAGGAGTTCATCGACCGGTGCAGGAACTCCCCCACCCGGGGCAGGTCGGCCGCCTGGATGGGGCGCACCGTGACCGTCATCGGACCTCCAGCGTGTCGGACGGGGCCGGGCGAGCGCCGGCACGGCGGGGACGGGGGACGACGCTGTGCGGGCCCGGGGGCCGGCGCAGGCCGCGCAGGTCCAGCAGGGCGCGCACCGCGGCCCGGTTGGGCGGCCGGCGCAGCGGCAGGCGGGAGGCCTCGCGCAGCAGCAGGGCCGCCCAGAAGGCGGCGGCCGGCACCCGGCCGTGGCGGCGGCGGTGGAGCCGCACCCGGTTGGTCACCACCAGCGGCCAGAGGGCGGCGGAGGTGCTCGAGCCGCCCTCGAGGTGGACCGCGTGCGCCTCGGGGGTGAAGCGGGTGACGAAGCCCCGGTCCCGGGCGCGCAGCGCGAACTCGGTCTCCTCCGAGTAGAGGAAGAAGGACTCGTCCCACGGGCCGGTGGCGCGGAGGCAGTCGCTGCTGATCAGCAGGGTGGAGCCCTCGGCCCAGTCGGTGACGCCCGGGCGGCGGTAGGGGGCCTCGGCGGTGACCGACTCGCCGAGCCGGCCGATCCGCCCCGCCCGCGTCGCGCCCAGCACGGCGTCGGCGAGGACCCGGTGCACCGCGGGCTCGCGGCGCAGCGAGTCGATGCGCCGTCCGTCGCCGTCGACGAGCAGCGGGACCGCGATGCCGGTGCCCGGCTGCCGGAGCGCGCGGACCAGCGCCGGCACGCAGCCCGGCTGCAGCCGGACGTCGGGGTTGAGCACCAGCACGCAGGTGTGCGGCGGGGCGGCGGCGATCCCGGCGTTGATCCCGGCCGCGTAGCCACCGTTGCGGCCGGTGGCGACGACGGTGGCGTCGGGCCGGAGGCGGGAGGCGACGGCGACGCTGTCGTCGCTGGAGGCGTTGTCCACGACGACGAGGTGCCAGGGCAGGTCCCCGAGCCCGGCCGGCAGCGAGGCGACCAGGTCGGCCAGCAGCGGCGCGCTGTTGTAGGTCACCACCACGACCGCCACGGACTCCCGGTCCCCGCTCACGCGCCGGCCCCCACCGGCTCGGGCGTCCGGTGCCGGCCCGCGGCGGGTGCCGGTGCCGGCCGCGGCCGGCTCCCGACCGGGACCGCGGCCACGACGAGGCCGGCGAACAGCGCCAGCAGTGCGACGCCGGCGGCCCCGGCGGCGGGGTGCACCGGCACCAGGGCCACCACCGGGCGCTGGACGTCGACGACGGTGACCGTGCCCGCGGAGGCGGGGTCCCGCCCCGGCTGCAGCCGGCGCAGCTCGTCGTCGACCTCCTGGACCAGCAGGTCCACGGTGTGCGTGGCCTCCTCCGGGGTAGCCGCCACCATGCCGACCCGCATGACGTCGCCGAAGCCGAGCACGTCGGTGTGCGGGCCCAGGCTGCCGGTGCCGATCGCGACGGTGTACTCGCCGGCCCCCGCCGCGGCCAGCCGGGTGCGGACCTGCGTGCTGTCGAGGCCGAACCGCAGCAGGTCGGTGACGCCGTCGGTGTCCACCCGCGCGTAGTAGATGTTCTGGCCCGGCTCCGGGGGCACGGCGATCGCCAGGGACGCCTCCGCGCTCCACGCCGGCTGGGCCGCGCGGACGGCGAGCAGGCCGACGGCACCCACGACCGCGGCCACGCCCAGCGCGACGAGCGTCTGCCACCGCCCGCGGGCCGGCCGCGGCGCGGGCGCCGGCCGGCCCAGGCGCCAGGTGGCGCCGACGGCACCGACGACCACGCTGAACACCCCCATGCACATCGGGAAGCTGAACCCGTCGAAGGTCGCGAACAGCAGCAGCGCCGCCACCAGCGCGGCGCCCAGGCTCAGCGGCAGCAGGTGGTCGGCCGCCGGCGGCCGGTGCGAGCCGCCGGCCTCTGCCGCACGGCGCAGGGCGACGGCGTGGGTGAGCGACAGCACCGCCGGTCCGGCGATGAGCAGGACGAGGGCGACCAGGCCGACGACGCCGGCCTCGATGAGCGTGCCCAGGTACTGGTTGTCGAGGATCCGGTAGATGCTCGGCAGGAAGGTGAACAGCCCCCGGCCGGAGACGGGCGACTCCGAGACGAAGTCGGCGACCGCGCCGTAGTCGGCGGTCCGGCCGGCGATGCTGATGTCCTGCTCGCCCGCGGTGAACAGGCTGCTGATCGTGCCGAGGAGCCCGGGGACCAGCGCCCGGACCACCACGCCGAGCGCGGCCACCGCGACCAGCAGCCACACGCGCTGCGGTCCGCGGGTCATGAGGAAGGCGAAGGCCAGCGCCACGCCGAGCCCGAGCATCCCCGAGCGGGCGACGGTGAGCGGCAGCGCGCCCGCGATCAGCAGCACCGGCAGCCAGGCCGTGACCGACCGCCCGCGGCGCAGCGCCTGGGCGAAGGCGAGCGGCAGCAGCATCGACATGACCGCGGCGTACTCGATCGAGTGCAGGGCGGTGCCGCTGACCCGGTTGAACCCCGACCGCTCGTAGAGCCCGCCGAGGTCGGTGTTCTGGGTCAGCCCCGGCACGTGCAGCACCGGGACGACGTCGATGCCGGTGAGGAACTGCAGCCCGCCGAGCAGGCCCAGCCCGGCGCCGAGCCAGACGAGCACGCGCAGGAACCGCTCGAGCCGCTCCCGCGTCCGCAGCCCGTCCATCACGGTGAGCGCGATCCCGATCCACGACGCGACCGCGATCAGCCCGCGCCACAGCGCGGTGAACTCCAGCTCGACCATCGGCCGCAGGCCCGCGGCGACGACCGAACCCGCGATCGACGCCGCGAACAGCAGGAGCAGCCAGTGCACGGGGGTGGGGCGCTCGGCGGCGGCCCCGGTGAGGCGGCGCAGCACCCACAGGCCCAGGGCGACGACGCCGACGATCGCCGCGGGCGTCCCCGGGGCGCCCAGCGGCCCGACGATGTAGACCGACGGGATCCCGACCAGGAGCACCGCGTAGAGGACGAGCACGGCCAGCGAGTCCGCCCTGCCGCCGGCCTCGGGGCCGGAGGCGGTCGTCCGGGAGGCGGCCGGGACCGCCGCGGACGCCCCGCGGGCGGTCAGCGTGCCGGTGCCGCCCCCCGGACGGTCACCGGCCATCGACCGACGAGATGCGTGCGAGACCCCTCGCCCGGGTCTCCCCGGTGTCGGGGACCGGCGGCAGCTGGCCCCGGTCCCCGCTGACACGCCGGGTGGGACCGGTGTTCAGGCCCGTCCCCCCGTCGTGTGCCGCGGAGGCCGGGGCGAGTCGAGCCTCGCGGAGCCGGCGCCTCCGCTCCAGCACGCCGACGACGAGGAACAGCAGCAGCACCGCGGCGCCGGTGGCGGCGATCGCGTTGCGCAGGGGACCGGCGGAGCTGGGCACCGCCTGCGGGTCCTGGGTGAACGAGTGCAGGGTGACCCACGTGTTCTCGGGGGCCTCGCTCTCCCGCTGCAGGGCCTCCAGCTCGGCGCCCAGCTCGTCACCGAGCGCGGCCAGCACCCGGTCGACCGCCTGCGCGTCGGGCCCGGTGACGCTGGTCTGCACCACCGGGGCGCCGACCGCGGCGTCGAGGACCGCGGTGTAGGTCACGCCGGGCTCGGCGGCGGTCAGCTGCTCCACCGTCTCGCTGTCGCTGACCTTCGCGGCCAGCACGGAGGCGGTGATGGTGACGCCGTTGCCGAGGAAGAGCAGCGGGTTGCTCTCACCCGACTCGGTCTGCACCGGCGTGAGCAGCAGGTAGCTCGCCGTCCGGGTGTAGTCGGGCTCGCCGCGCTGGTACACGAAGGCGCCGGCGCCGAGCGCCAGCAGCAGGCCCGGGACGATCACCCACTTCCAGCGCACCACCATCCGGAAGAACTCGCCGATGCTCACGCCCTACCTCCCCGTTTCCCGGGTGAGCTGTCGCTCACCCGCACACACCTGCTCGATGACGTCGACGACCGTCCGCTCGGAGCGGTCCCAGGACAGCCCCGCCACGCTCGCGGCGACGTCCTGCGTCGACAGCGCCGCACGCCGGTCCACGGCCCGGCACAGCCCGTCCGCGATCCCGTCCGGCGTGGGGCGGGCCCACTCCACGAACGGGTTGTCGAGGTCCGCGCGGGACCCGCGCCAGTCGTTCACCACCGGCAGCACGCCGGCCGCCAGCAGCTCGACGGCGATCAGCGAGATGTTGGTGAACGACAGCGCCAGCCCGGCCGCGCACCGCTGGTAGAGCTCGTTGAGCTGCGCGGGCGTCCGGTGCGCGTGCACGTCGGCGGGGAACGGCAGCCGCCGGACCCGGGCGCCGAAGGTGTGGATCGGCACCTCCGGGCGCAGGCGGTGGAACCGCTCCAGGGCCAGGACCGCCAGCTCGTACCCGCGGCGGGGGGTGGTCGGCCGGCAGTAGAGGACCACGCCGTCGCGCGGGCCGTCGTCGCGGGCGCCGTACACCGCGGTGTCGCAGCCGAACTCGGCCACGGTGGGGGAGATGCCGAAGCGCTCGCGGAGCTCGTCGGCGACCATGTGGCCGACCGTGACCACCTGGAACCCGAAGCGGTAGGTGTCCTCGGCCAGCTCGTAGAGCGAGCCGCGCGGGTAGAAGTAGGGCTCGAAGTCCTGCACGAGGTAGAAGCGGTGCCCGGTGCCGCGACCGTGGCGGGCCAGGACGTGCGCGGTGTCCCAGGAGCTGGCGACGTACGCGTCCATGGCCGGCAGGCCGTCGGCCACGGAGCGGACCTCGGCGCGGACCCGCGGCCAGCGCGCGCGGATCATCGCCTCGTGCCGCTCCACCGGGCCGCCGCCGACGTCGTAGAGGTAGAGGACGCAGCGGTGCCCGGCCCGCTCCAGCGCCTCGACGAAGCGCAGCAGGGTGGTGTGCCCGCCCGAGGTCGGCCCCGGCGGGGTGATCACCCAGCCGACCTCCAGGGCGGTGCCGCGCGGGCGGACCGGGCCCGGCGGCGGGAGGACCACCCGCGCCGAGTCGACGACGTCGTCCGGGTGCATGCCGAGGTCGGCGCCGAGGGCGAGCCGCCGGGTGGCCGTGCGCACGGCACGCTCGGTGAGGCCCGCGGGGCCCTCGGCGCGCAGGGCCCGGACGGCCTTGCCGGCGAGGACCACGCCGTCCCGTGGGTTCACAGGCCCGTCCCTCGCCAGCGGCGGGCGTGCACCTCGCGCCGGGCCCGGTACACGAGCGCGGGCAGCAACAGGCCGGGCAGGTACCGCGCCCGCGCCGTCCCCGCGGCGACCGACCGCCGCAGCCGCGGCCCGTGCGGCAGCCGGTCGAGGTCCTCGACCTGACCGGCGGCGAAGGCCAGGTAGGCGTCGGTCACCGCGTCACCGGCCCAGCCGCGGACGTAGGCCTGGCACACCCGCGCCACCGCCTCGTCGGCGAGCGCGGTCCGCGCCAGCGCGAGCAGCCGGCGGTCCTCGCCGGGGTCGCCGAGGCCGTCCTCGAACAGCGTCGTGTACGCCTCGGCCCGCTCGTGCAGGTCGGTGACGACGTCGACGGCGCGCGCCGACCGGCTCGCCCCGTGCTCGCGGTGCCAGGCCTGGTCGGGGCCGCGGAGGTGGCCCACGTCGGCGGCCCGGGCGAGCCGCATCCACATCTCCATGTCGTGCGTGTGCGCCAGCTCGCGCTGGCCGCCGACCTCGCGGACGACGTCCATGCGCATGAGGACCTCGGGCGAGGTGATGCAGTTGACGCCCAGCCGGCAGCGCAGCTCCAGCCACCGCGGACCGGACCAGACGGTCCAGCCGCGCACCCGCGTGCGCGGGCGGGGCAGCGTCTCGCCCGAGAAGTGCAGCGGGGCGCCGTAGACCATGCCGACCTCGGGCCGGCTCTCGGCGAGCGCGGTGGCGCGGGCGAGCGAGCCGGGGGTGAGCGCGTCGTCGGCATCGAGCCGGACGAGGTACTCGCCGCCGGCCACGGCCAGCCCGTCGTTGAAGGTGGCGACCGGCCCGGCGTTGGAGCGGTGCGCGACCACCGTGACCCGCGGGTCCGCGGCGGCCAGCCGCCGCGCGACGGCGAGCGAGTCGTCCCGCGAGCAGTCGTCGACGACGACCACCTCGACCTCGACGCCCTCCTGGCTCAGCGCGCTGCCCACCGAGGTGGGCAGGTAGCGCGCGTAGTCGAAGCAGGGGACGACGACGCTAACCCTCGGTCGCCGGACGGGCGCCGCCGGGGGGTTGCGCACGCGTGCGAGCACCAGTCCGGGCGGGGGGACCGACCGGCCGGGAGCACGCCTGACCCCGGCCGTCACGACCTGGTCCCCGTGGCACACATGGGCGCGGAGTGTGCCAGTTGGGAGGGCGCAACAGGGGAGTTCCGGTGACGGGTGAAGCCGGAACCCCCACAACGAGTGGTTCTCCGCGGTTCCGGGACCATCTCCGGCTGCCGAGGGGGGAGGCGCGCGGCCGGACCGGGACCGCCGGTGCGGACGTGGTGCCCCGTGACGCTCCTGTGACCTGAGTGGAGTCCTGTGGCGCCCGGACCGATTTCTCCTGGTACTCGGCCGGTCACTCGGCGCTACGTTCCCGCGGTGCCGAGAGCCCGCTCCCCCCGGAGCCGTCCCGCCCGCCGTGCCGGCAGCCGCCGCCTGGTCGCCCTCGTGCTCGTCTGCGCCGCGGTGCTGACCGGCGCCTCGCTGCTGCAGGTGGCCGGGTCGTCGGTGCCCGTCACCGAGACCACGGAGGCGGGCTCGTGGTCGTCCTCCTGGTCGGCGTGGTGGCAGCGGCTCGTCTCCCGCGACCAGCACGGCGCCAGCCGGGGCCAGCGGACCGAGGCGCCCCGCTCCTCGACCGCCCCCTCCCGGCCGCCGGCGACGTCCCCGGGCGGGACGACCACCCCGTCCGCCCCGGCGCCGGTGCCGACGACCCCGGCGCCGACGACCCCGGTGCCCACGACCCCGGTGCCCACGACGACGGTCCCGACGACCCCGGCCCCCACCGGCAGCGCGTCCCCGTCCACCCCGGCCACGCCGCCGCGGACGACGACGCCGCAGCCGGCGCCCTCGACGGCGACCGGCCCCGTCCCGAACCCCGCCAACACCGGCGTCCCGGCCGGGTGGACGCCGGCCACCACGCGCACGACCGACCTGCACGTCACCACCCCCGGCGCCGTCGTCCAGGACGTCCGCCTGGTCGGCGCCGACCTGGTCATCGACGCCGACGACGTGACCGTCCGCCGGGTCGAGGTCCAGGGCGGCTCGATCACCAACGTCGCCGGCTCGCGGTGCCGCAACGGCCTGCTGCTCGAGGACGTGTCCGTGGTCCGGGCGCCGGGACAGGTGACCGGCGGGGACGCCCCCGCCGTCGGCGCCGGTGGCTACACCGCCCGCCGCGTCGAGATCGACGGACTCCCCGAGGGCTTCCGGGTGGCCGGCCGGAGCCTGGGCTGCGGCGCGGTCACCATCGAGGACTCCTTCGCCCGCATCACGTCCCCGGACCGCTGCGGCGACTGGCACGGCGACGCGCTGCAGGGCTACGACGGCCCGGCGCTCACCGTCCGGAACGTCACGCTGCACATGGTGGAGGCCGACGGCTGCTACGGCACCGCGCCGTTCTTCTACCCGGCCGGGCAGGGCAACACCTCGGTCGACGTCGACGGGCTGCTCGTCGCCGGCGGCGGCTACTCCTTCCGGCTGGGCATGCCGGGGTCGGTCCGCGGGCTGCGGATCGCCGACGGCGGCTACGGCTACGGACCGGTCGCGGTGAGCTGCGCGGGCCTGACCGCCTGGGAGGCGCGGGTCGTGCCGATCGGTGCGGACTACCAGCCGACCGGCGCCGGCCGCAGCCAGTCCTGCACCGGCAGCTGACGCCCGGTCAGGGGGTCGCCGGCGCCTGACCGCGGCGCCGGCCCTTGACCACCCGGGCCGCCAGGTCGCGGGCCCGCCGCCGGGGCTGCTGCGCCTCGGCGGCCAGCCGCGGCAGCCAGTCCCGGTCGACGCCCGGGCGCACGCTGGTCCGGGCCACCCGCCACCGGCGCAGGTCGGCCAGGCCGCCGTCGCTGGTGTAGACGCGCTCGTAGCCGGCCCGCCGCAGGTGCGCCAGCACCACCCGGTCGTAGCGGCCGAACGGGATGGCCGCCTCCGTGATCGGGTGGCCGGAGGCGTCGGCGAGCACCTCGGCGGAGCGGCGGAACTCCTCGTCGACCTCGTCCGGGCGCAGCCGGCGCCAGTCGCGGTGGCACCAGCCGTGCGTGCCGACCGGCATCCCGGCGGCGACGAGCTCGCGGACGCCGTCCACCCCGACCCGGCCGGGGCGCTCCAGCCAGCCCGCGCACGGGAAGAAGGCGGCGGTCAGTCCCCGCTCCACCAGCCGCGGCAGGGCGATGGTCACGTCGGACAGGAAGCCGTCGTCGACGGTGAGGACCACCGGCAGCCCGGCGGTGTCCAGCGAGTCGAGCAGCGTCTCGAACTCGTCGGTGGACACCCAGTAGTCCCGCTCCTCGGGGGTCACGTCGGGGGGCTCGGGCCCGATGCCGTGCACGTTGACGACCAGCAACGGGCCCTGCTCGACCGCGGTCATGAGGCCGGGGCGCTCCTGTCTCCGGATGGCGTCCGTGGATGCCCGGTGACTGTAGGTGAACGACGCCGTCCGGAGCACGAGAACGCCCGGCCCGTCACCGCTTCGGGGATAAGGTGCGCCACCCGCGTCGCGGGGACGGCCCGGCCGCGGGCGGGTCCCTGCCGCCGGACGACGCGACGAGCAGGGGGGCCGCCGTGCACGAGCGCACGACCGTGAGACCGCCGGAGCTGCGCCTCGTCCCGCCCGGTCCACCGGACCCGGGGCCGGGGCCGCGCCGCCGGTGGCTCGCCGTCGTCGGCGCCACCGCCGCCGTCCTGCTCGCGGTGGTGCTCGCGGTCGCGTGGACGGGCGACGACCCGGGCGGCACGGTGACCCCGGTCCGCCCGGCCACCCTCTTCCCGGACGGTCAGGGACCCGACTCCGACGTCGGGCACACCGACGGGCGCCCCGTCGAGCTCGGCATCCGCTTCACCGCGACGGTCGACGGCACGCTGACCGGCCTGCGCTTCTACCGCGCCGCGGGCGACGGCGCGGCGCACGCGGCCACCGTCTGGTCCTCGACGGGAGCGGTCCTCGGCGAGGCGACGTTCCCCTCCCGCGACACCCCCGGCTGGCAGGAGACCCCGCTGGACCGGCCGGTCCCGCTGACCGCCGGCGGCGTCTACGTGGCCAGCTACCACGCCGACGGCGGGTACGTGGCGTCGCTGGGCTGGTTCCGCCAGCCCCTCCCGGACCCCGGCCCGGTCGCCGTGGTGGCCGACGGCGGCGCCGGCGTCTTCCGCTACAGCGACGTGCCCGTGCTGCCCGACGGGACCTACGACGCGGCCAACTACTGGATCGACGTGCTGTTCGTCCCGGCCGGGCAGGCGACCGGCCCCGCCCCGGCCGACCCGGGCAGCCCGACGTCCGCGCCGGCGCCGGCCCCCACCGGCCCCGGCGCCTCCGGCCGCGCGGCGCCCGGCGAGGTCGGCTTCCGGGGGGACCGCGGCGACCTCACCGTCGTCGACGGCCCCGACAGCGCACCGCCGGGCACCTCGTGGCAGGACGGGACGCTCGTCGTGCTCGGGGACGAGGTGACGCTGGACCACGTCTGGGTCCGCGGCAGCGTCGTGCTCCCGGGACCGGGCGTCCTCACGATCACCGACAGCGTGGTCGAGGCCAACGGGGCGGCCTGGTCGGTGGTCCTCGCCGAGGACGCCGCCGGCGAGCTGCGGATCAGCGACTCGACGATCGTCTGGCCGGAGGACGTGCCGTCGCCGGCCGGCGACTGGGGCAACGGCGCGGTGCACGGCAACGCGCGGATGGTGCTGCTGCGCAACGACATCTCCGGGACGCCCGACGGCATCCAGCAGGGCACCGGCAGCAGCCGGTTCGAGGAGAACGTCGTCCACGACCTGCGCAGCCTGCCCGGCAGCCACAACGACGGCATCCAGCTCTACGGCGGCGACGACGTCGTCGTCCGGGGCAACCACATCGTCCTCGACGGGCCGGCCGAGAACCAGAACGCCGCGGTCTTCCTCAGCGACGACGGCGGCGGCTTCACCGCACCGGTCGTGGCCGACAACTACCTGGTGGGCGGCGGGTTCGTGCTGCGCCTGGAGGCCGGGTGCGTCGGTGCCGACGTGACCGGCAACGACTTCGGACCGCTGGACGGCTACGGCGAGGTCGACGTCGCGCCCGGGGCGTCGGTGGACGCCTGGGAGGACAACGTCACGGCCGACGGCTCGGTGCTGCCCCGACCCTGACCGCCGCCGTCGGCCGGACCACCCGGTGGGGTGGTCTGCGAGAAGGCGCGCGCGGAGGGGGCCCGCGAGGGGGCCCCCGTCGCTAGCCTGCGCCGCATGCTCGCCACCAACGGGGCCCACTGAGGTGCGGCGGCCCGCTGACCAGGAGAAAGACCCGGTACTCGTCTTCGCCGGCCTCGACTGGTGGTACCACAACCGCGCGCACGCGGACTTCCAGCTGGCGTTCCGGCTGGCCGAGGAGCGCCGCGTGCTGCTCGTCAACGGCATCGGCATGCGGGTGCCCTGGCCGGGGCGGACCTCCGGGGTGGCCGGCCGGCTGGGCCGCAAGCTGCGGAGCGTCCTCCGCGGGGTGCGGCAGCCGCTGGCCGACGTCCCCGGTTTCCACGTGTACTCGCCGCTGAGCGTGCCGGCCTACGGCTCGCGGCTGGGGCGGGCGCTGAACACCCGGCTGGTGCGCTGGCAGGTCCGCGCGGTCCTGTGGTGGCTGCGCATGCCCGCCCCCTCGGTGCTCCTCAGCCCGCCGACCGCCTGGTCCGTGGTCCGCGGCCTGCCGAGGCGGAGGGTCCTGGTCAACCGGTCGGACAAGCTCTCGGCCTGGTCGGAGGTCGACACGGGCCACATCCGTGCCCTCGAGGAGGAGTCGCTGCGGGAGGCCGACGCCGTCCTGTACGTGGCCCACTCCCTCATGGCCGAGGACGCGCCGCTGGCGGGGGAGCGGGCGGTGTTCCTCGACCACGGCGTGGACGCCGCCTGGTTCGACGACGCCGGCGGGGAGCCGCCGCCCAAGCTGCAGCGGGTGCCGGGTCCGCGGGTCGGCTTCGTCGGCACGATGCGCGACCACACCGTCGACCTGGAGCTGCTGCGCCGGGTGGCCGTCGAGCTGCCCGACGTCTCCCTCGTCGTCGTCGGCCCCGTGTTCATGGACCTCGACGGGCTCGACGAGCTGCCCAACGTCCACCTCGTCGGCGCGCGGCCGCACGCGGAGGTGCCGCGCTGGTGCGCCGGCCTGGACGTCGCCCTGATGCCGTGGCTGGACAACGAGTGGATCCGGGCCTGCAACCCGATCAAGATGAAGGAGTACCTGGCCCTCGGGCTGCGGACGGTCACCACCGACTTCCCCGAGGCCCGGCGCTACGCGGACGTCCTCGACATCGCCCGGTCCGCCGACGAGTTCGTGGACCTGGTGCGCGCCGCGGTGGCCGACCCCCGGCCCGGGGACGCCGCGCAGCGGCGCGCCGCCGTGGCGGGCGACACCTGGGACGCGCGGACGGCCGAGCTCGCCCGGCTGCTCGCCCCGGAGGCCCCGCCCGGGTCCTCGTCCGGCCCGTCGTCCGGCCCGTCGTCCGGCTCCTCGTCCGGGGCCTCGTCCCGCCGCCTGCCCCCGTCCCGACCGGTGCCCGCCGGCGACCTCGCCTCGTGAGCCCGAGGAGGGCCATGCGTACCGTGACGTCCCCGCGATCCCCGCGCGTGCTGGTGATCGTGCAGAACCTGCCCGTCCCGCTGGACCGGCGGGTGTGGCTGGAGTGCCAGGCCCTCGCCTCCGCCGGCGTCACCGTGTCGGTGATCTGCCCCAAGGGACCCGGCGACCCCGGCTACGAGCTGCTCGACGGCGTCCACCTGTTCAAGTACCGCCCCGCCCCGGCGACCCGCGGCCTGCTCTCCTACCTGTGGGAGTTCGTGTACGCCTGGGTGCGCACGGCGCTGCTGTCGGTCCGGGTCCGCCGCCGGGTGGGCTTCGACGCCATCCAGGCGTGCAACCCGCCGGACACCTACTGGCTGCTGGCCCGGCTGTGGCGGCGTGCCGGGGTGCGGTTCCTCTACGACCAGCACGACCTCAACCCCGAGGTCTTCCGGTCCCGGTTCGGGGAGCCGCGCGGCCTCGTGGCCCGGCTGCAGTACCGGACGCTGCTGTGGCTCGAGCGCAGCACCTACCGCACCGCCGACCACGTGGTCTCCACCAACGAGTCCTACCGGTCGATCGCCGTGCAGCGCGGGGGGCGGGACCCGCAGCGGGTGACGGTGGTGCGGTCGGGGCCCGACACGTCGGTGATGCGGCCGCGCGACCCGGAGCCGGAGCTGCGCCGCGGCCGCCGCCACCTGCTCGTCTACCTGGGGATCATGGGCCCCCAGGACGGGGTCGACGTCGCGCTGCGGGCGCTCGACGTCCTGGTGCACCGGCACGGCCGGTCCGACGTCCACCTGGCGCTGCTGGGTTTCGGCGACTCGCTCGACGACCTGGTCGCCCTCAGCGCGGAGCTGGACCTCACCGAGCACGTGACCTTCACCGGCCGGGCCGACGCCGCCACGATCGCCCGCTACCTGTCGACGGCGGCGCTCGGCGTGTGCCCCGACCCGCTCAACCCGCTCAACGACGTCTCCACCATGAACAAGGTCATGGAGTACATGGCCTTCGCGGTGCCGTCGGTGGGCTTCGACCTCCGGGAGTCGCGGGTGTCGGCCGGCGACACCGGCGTCTACGTGGACCCGGCCGCCGGGCCCGAGGGACTCGCGTCGGCGATCGCCGACCTGCTCGACGACGAGGAGCGCCGGGTGGCGCTGTCGCTGGCCGCCCGCGACCGGGCGGTGCGCGAGCTCGACTGGCGGGCGCAGGCCGAGCGCTACCTCACCGCCTGGACGGCGCTGCTCGGCCCGCTGCCCCGGGTCCCGGCCCCGCGCCGGGCGGACGGGCCGGCGCCGGACCGGGTCGAGGCCCTGGTCCGGGCGCGCGGGGACGAGCCGGTCCCGCCGGCCGCGGTCGGCACGGCGCGGACGACCGCCCCGTAGTGCCGCCCGGGTGCGCGGCACCCCCGGTCCGCGCACCCGGTCCGGGCGTGCCACGTACACTGGCCGGAGCCCGGCGAGGGAGGCGGTCCGTCCGCGCTCCGTGATCGACGTGCGTGTGCTCCTGCGAGGTGTGCCGCGCCCGGCCGCCGGCACCAGGCCCATCCGCTGTCTGAGGAGCACACCACCGTGGCTGACTTCCGCCTCGTCGCCGAGGCCCGCACCGAGTTCGGCAAGGGCAGCGCCCGCCGGACCCGCCGCGCGGGCCGCATCCCGGCCGTCCTGTACGGGCACGGCCAGGACGTCGTCCACCTGTCGCTGCCGGCCCTCGAGTTCGCCGCGGTGCTGCGCAACGGCGGCACCAACGCCCTGATCACTGTCGTCCTCGACGGCCAGGAGCAGCTCGCGCTCACCAAGTCGGTGCAGCGCGACCCGCTGACCCGCCAGCACGAGCACGTCGACCTGCTGGTCGTCCGCCGGGGCGAGCGCGTCACCGTCGACGTCCCCGTCGTCGTCGTGGGCGACGCCGCCGCCGAGACCCTGGTCAGCGTCGAGCTGAACACCGTCTCCGTGGAGGCGCCCGCGACCGCGATCCCCGAGACGATCGAGGTCGACGTCACCGGTCACGAGGCCGGCAACGGCGTCACCGCCGGCGAGCTGTCGCTGCCCGGCGGCGCCACCGTGCTCACCGACCCCGAGGCGCTGGTCGTCAACGTCATGGCCGCCCCGACCGCCGAGCAGCTCGACGCCGAGCTCGCCGAGGCCGAGGCCGAGGCCGGCATCGAGCGCGAGGAGTCCGCGCCGGCCGAGGAGGCCGCCGGCGAGGGCGACGTCGTCCCCGAGCCGCTCGAGCAGGGCAGCGGCGAGTCGATCGAGTCGACCGAGAACAGCTGAGGTCCCCGCTGACCGAGAGCACGACCCGCAGGGGCGCCGGCACCGCCGGCGCCCCTGCGGCGTCCGCACCCTCCGAGGGGCCGTTCCTCGTCGTGGGGCTGGGCAACCCCGGCCCCTCCTACTCCGGCAACCGGCACAACGTCGGCGCGATGGTGCTCGACGAGCTCGCCGCCCGCGCCGGCGTGCGGCTCACCGCCGGCAAGGGCGCCCGCGCCCGCGCGCTGGCCGGTGAGGGGCGCCTGGCCGGCCGCCGCGTCGTCCTGGCCCGGCCGACCACGTACATGAACGAGTCCGGCGGGCCGGTGCGCGGCCTGCTCGACTACCACAAGCTGCCGGCCACGGACCTCGTCGTCGTCCACGACGAGCTCGACGTCCCCTTCGCCGCGGTGCGCCTCAAGCGCGGCGGCGGCGAGGGCGGGCACAACGGGCTGCGCTCGATCAGCCGCGCGACGGGCACGAGGGACTACCTCCGCGTGCGGGTCGGCATCGGCCGGCCACCGGGCCGCCAGGACCCCGCCGACTTCGTGCTGCGCGACTTCTCCGCCACCGAGCGCAAGGAGCTCGACCTGCTGGTCGCCGAGGCGGCCGACGCCGCCGAGGAGCTGCTCACGCGGGGCCTCGAGGCGGCGCAGAACGTGGTCCACCCGCGCACCTGATCCTCCCCTTCGGGTGAACAGTCACTCTCCGCATTGACCCTCCCATGACGCTCTGTGAGTGTCGATGGCGCGGAGGGGGAGTCCCGCGCTGGTTCGCTCCGGTGAGTTGACACGCACCGTGACGGGCGACCCCCTCGCACACGCAGAGTGACGCGGGGCGAGGGGGAGACGTGCTGCTGGACCGCCACGGTGCAGGACCGGGGACCGCCGCGCAGGCCCGGCTCACCCCCGGCCCGGTCGCCGCGCGGCTGCGGACGGTGCCCCGCCCGCCGTCGCGCCGCTGGGAGGGCCGCTACTCCGCCGTCCTGCACGCCCTCGACCTCACCGCCGCGGTCGCCGCGACCGGGGCCGTGGTCCTCGCCTCGCCGGCACCGGTGCGCGCCGCCCTGGTGCTGCCGGCGCTCGCCCTGGTGCTCGTCTGGCCGGTGCTGCTCGTCGGCACCGGCGCGCACGACGAGCGCGTCTTCGGCACCGGCAGCGACGAGTTCCGCCGCGTCGGCCGGGCCGGGTTCCTCCTGCTGACCCTGAGCAGCTTCACCTCCTACGCCGCGCACCTGGACCTCAGCCGCGGCCTCGTCGTCCTCGCCGTCCCCGGCCTGACCGTGCTGACCCTCGCCGGCCGGTACGCCGCCCGGTGCCGGCTGCGCCGGCTGCGGGCCCGGGGCTCGTGCACCAAGCGGGTGGTGGTCGTCGGCCGCGGCGGCGCGGTGACCGAGCTGGCGGCCCGCCTGCGCGGCGGGGTCTTCGCCGGGCTGGAGGTCGTGGCCGCCTGCGTGACGCCGGAGAGCCGGACGCGGGTCGCCGAGGTGCTCGGCGTCCCGGTCACGGGGCTCGACGACGTCGCCGCCGCGGTGGCCCGGCACGGGGCCGACACCGTCGCGGTGACCTCCGCCAGCGAGACCGCGGCGGAGTACCTCCGCCGGCTGTCCTGGGAGCTCGAGGGCACCGGCACCGAGCTGCTGGTCGCGCCGGGCCTCATCGAGGTCGCCGGCCCGCGGCTGCACATCCGCCCGTTCGAGGGCCTGCCGCTGCTGTCGATCGAGCAGCCCCGCTTCGAGGGCTGGGGCCGGGTGGTCAAGGGCGGCGTCGACCGCGCCGTCGCCGCGCTCGCCGTGCTGCTGCTGGCGCCGGTGCTGCTGGCGCTGGCCCTCGCCGTCCGGCTGGACAGCCCGGGTCCGGTCCTCTACCGCCAGGAGCGCGTGGGCGTGAACGGCCGGCGGTTCACCATCCTCAAGTTCCGCAGCATGGCCGTCGACGCCGACCGCCGGCTGGCCGAGCTGCTCGACCGCAACGAGGGCGACGGGCTGCTGTTCAAGATGCGCCACGACCCTCGCGTGACCCGGGTCGGCCGCTGGCTGCGCCGCTTCTCCCTCGACGAGCTGCCGCAGCTGTTCAACGTCCTCGGCGGGTCCATGTCGCTGGTCGGCCCGCGCCCGCCCCTGCCGACGGAGGTCGAGCGCTACGACACCTCGGTCAGCCGCCGGCTGCTGGTCAAGCCGGGCCTCACCGGCCTGTGGCAGATCTCCGGCCGCAGCGACCTGTCGTGGGAGGAGGCCGTGCGCCTGGACCTCCGCTACGTGGAGAACTGGTCGCTGGCGCTGGACGCGCTGATCCTCGTCAAGACGGTGCGCGCCGTGGTCAGCAGCTCCGGCGCCTACTGAGCCGCCGCCGTCCGCCGCGGTCTCACCCCCGCCTCACCCCCGTGCCACCCCGCGGGGGGACGAGCGCAGTTCCTCCCCGTTCCTAGCGTCGGAGCGGACCTCCCGCCCGAGGTCCCCGGCCCACCGCTCGCGCACCCGCGCGGCGCCACACCCTCCCGGAGGACGACCGATGGCCCGCACGAGCATCGCCATGGTGGGGACCCGCGGTGTCCCGGCCCGCTACGGCGGCTTCGAGACGGCGGTGGAGGAGGTGGGTCGCCGGCTCGTCGAGCGCGGGCACCGGGTGGTCGTCTACTGCCGCACGGCCCCCGGGGCGGAGGAGCCCCCGCCGGCCGGGCACCTCGGCATGGAGCTGGTGCACCTGCCCGCCGCCCGCCGCCGGTCGCTGGAGACCCTGAGCCACACCGCCCTGTCGGTGCGGCACCTGCTGGCGCACCGCACCGACGCGGCGATCCTCTTCAACGCGGCCAACGCGCCGCTGCTGCCGGCGCTGCGGGCCGCCCGCATCCCGGTCGCCACGCACGTCGACGGCCTGGAGTGGAAGCGCGCGAAGTGGGGTCCGGTCGGCCGGCGCTACTACCGCGTCACCGAGGCCCTGGCCGTCCGGTGGTCCGACGTCCTCATCGCCGACGCCGAGGGCATCGCCGAGTACTACCGCGAGGCCTTCGCAGCCCCGACCACGCTGCTCACCTACGGCGCCCCGCTGATCGCCCCGGGTTCGCACCGGCTCGCCGAGGCCGGCCTCGAGCCCGGCGGCTACCACCTGGTCGTCGCCCGCTTCGAGCCGGAGAACCACGTCGACCTGATCGTCGAGGGCTACACCTCCAGCGAGGCGGGCAAGCCGCTGGTCGTCGTCGGGTCGGCGCCCTACGCCGACGAGTACACCCGCCGGGTGCACGCGCTCGCCGACGAGCGGGTGCGCTTCCTCGGCGGGGTGTGGGACCAGGAGCTGCTCGACCAGCTCTACGCCAACTGCGCGACCTACCTGCACGGCCACTCCGTCGGCGGCACCAACCCGTCGCTGCTGCGCGCGATCGGCGCGGGGGCGGCGGTCACCGCCTTCGACGTGTCCTTCAACCGCGAGGTCGTCCGGGACTCGGGCCGCTTCTTCCGCACGCCGCAGGACGTGGCGCGGGAGCTGGCCGCCGTCGAGGCCGACCCGGAGGGCACCCGGCGGGCCGGCCGCCGCGCCCGCATCCTCGCCGCCCGCTACGACTGGGACGAGGTCGCCGCCGGCTACGAGGAGCTGGCCCTGCGGCTGGCCGCGCGCGACGTGCCCCGGCGGCGGCCCAGCGGCCGCCGGCGTCCGACGGCGGCCGACCTGCCGCTGACGCCGGCCGTGCCCACCGGCGAGCCGGCGCCGCCGGCCGAGGTCGTACCCGACAACGTCGTCCCCCTGCCGACCCCGGCGCCGGGCGGCTGGCGCTCCCTCCCGGCGGGCCAGCAGTGACCGCCGCGACCGCGGCGGGTCCCGCCGCCGGCGAGACGCTCGCCGGGACCGTCCGCCGGCTGGCCGGCGCGCAGAAGGGCGCCCAGGGCGCCCCCGCCTACTCGCGGTTCGTCAACCGGCCGCTGGGCCGGGTGCTGGCCGCGCTCGCCTTCCACGCCGGGCTCACGCCCAACGCGGTGACCGCCGTGAGCGCGGGGTGGACGACGGCCGGCATCGTGCTGCTCGCGGTGGCGCCGCCGGCGTGGGCCACCGGCGCCGCGGTTGCCGCGTGCCTGGTGCTCGGCTACGCCCTCGACTCGGCCGACGGCCAGCTCGCCCGCCTCCGCGGCGGCGGGTCGCCGGCGGGGGAGTGGCTCGACCACGTGGTCGACAGCGCCAAGATCGCCAGCCTCCACCTCGCCGTGCTGCTCTGCCTGACCCGTGTCGACGGCCTCGCCCGTGGCTGGCTGCTGGTCCCGCTTGGTTTCTCGGTCATGGCGGTCGTGCACTTCTCCGCGACCCTGCTCAACGAGGCGCTGCGGGCCCGGCACGGCGTCCGCACCCGGGCGGCCGCCACCGACACCCGGCCGAGCGTGCTGCGCTCGCTGCTCGTCGCGCCCACCGACTACGGCGTCCTCTGCCTGGTCTTCGTCCTGCTCGGTGCGCCGGCGGTCTTCCTCGGCGCGTACGGGCTGCTGGCCCTCGGCACGGCCGGCTACGTCGTCCTGGCGCTGGGGCGCTGGTACCGCGAGATGGGAGCCCTGCCCCGATGAGTCCCCGAGACGAGGCGACCCCGGCGCCGTCCTCCCGCCGCCGCCTGCTGCTGGCCGGGGTGGCCGTCCTCCTGTGCGCGGCGCTCGCCGTCCTCGCGGTCGTGGCCGGACGCGGCGGCGGGGACGGCGACACCGCCGCGGCCGCGACGACCGCCGCCCCGGGGACGACGGCGACCGCCTACCCGACCGAGGTGGTCCTCCCGACCGGCACCGTGCCCCCGGCACCACCCACGCCGGAGCCGACCGGTCCCACCGAGGACGCGACGGCGCTGCCGCCGAGCCTGCCGCCCGTGGTGGTGGGTGAGCAGGCCGCCGTGGGCGACGGCGTCACGGCCGAGGTCCAGGACCTCGAGGCGGTCGAGGGCAGCGCCGAGGGTCCCGGTCAGGTCGCCGGTCCCGCGGTGCGGGTGACCGTGCGGATCACCAACGGCACCGACGCGCCCGTCTCGCTGGACGCCGTCGCCGTGGACCTGACCACCGGCCCGGACGCCACTCCTGCGTCCCCGCTCGAGGACGCGTCGTACGCACCCTTCACCGGGACCGTCGAGCCGGGCGGCGACGCCGTCGGCGTCTACGTCTTCACCGTGCCCGGAGACGCCCGCGACGCGGTGACGGTCGCCGTCGGCTACCAGGCCGGCGCTCCCTACCTGGTGTTCACCGGCACCGCCGACTGAGCCCGCCCCGACCGGCGCCCGCCGGCCTCCCCGGAGGCCGGCGGGCGCCGTCGTACGTCCGGGACCCCGCCGCCGGTGACGGAGCGTTACCCGCGCGGGTGACCAGGGGCCACCTGTGGGTGGCCGGACACCTGATCAGGTGATCGCACACTCCCGGTGCCCGTGTCACCGTCACTCTCGGTGAAGGGCGGCCGATGACGGCCCGCCCGGGTACATGGGGGAGACGAGCGTGTCTGCACGTGTGTGGTCGTTGCCTGCTGCGTCCTTCCGGGCGGTGGCGGGACTGCTGAGCCTGCTGCTGGTCGCCGGGGTCCTGGGCCTCGCGGTCCCGGCCACCGCCCGGGCGGACGCGACGCCGTTGGACCCCGGCACGCCGGCGACCGTCACGGCCGACGTGCTCCCCACCGTCCAGGTCAACGGGGTGGTCTGGGCGCAGGTCGTCGTCGGCAACACCGTCTACGTGGCCGGGAAGTTCACGCGGGCCCGTCCCGCCGGCGCAGCTCCAGGGCAGCAGGAGACGGTCCGGAACAACCTGCTCGCCTTCGACATCCGCACGGGCCAGCTGGTCACGTCGTTCACGCCGGACCTGAACGGCCAGGCCCTGGCGATCGCCGCCTCACCTGACGGCAGCCGCGTCTTCGTCGGGGGCGACTTCACCGTCGCCAACGGCCAGCCCCGCAACCGCGTCGCGGCCTACGACACCGCCACCGGTGCGCTCGTCGCCGACTGGCGCCCGAGCGTCAGCGGGCAGGTGCGGGCGATCGCCACCCTCGGCACCTCGGTCTACCTCGGCGGCGCGTTCACCGCGGTGGGGACGACCAGCCGCACGCGGCTGGCTGCGGTGTCCTCGGTCAACGGCGCCCTGCTGCCGTGGGCCCCGGTGCCCGGCATCGGCTCCACGGCGGGCAACGTGCTGCCGATCTGGCAGGACGAGGCGACCCTCACCCCCAAGCGGGACGCCCAGGGCAACGTCGTCCTGGACACGGCCGCCAACTCGCGGACGAGCAACGACGTCCAGGCGCTGGTCGTCGCGGGCGGCAAGGTCATCGCCGCGGGCCGCTTCGACAGCCTCAACGGCGTCAAGGCCACGGGGGTCGGTGCCCTCGACCCGGTCAGCGGGGCGACCCGTCCCTTCGCGGTCAACCAGCTGATCACCAACCAGGGCGCCAACTCCGCCATCTGGAGCCTGTCGACCGACGGACGGGCCGTGTACGGCACCGGCTACGACTACTACGGCCCCGGCAACATGGAGAGCGCCTTCGCCGCCTCGGCGACCGACGGTGCACTGCTCTGGGCCAGCACCTGCCGCGGGGACACGTACACCAGCTGGCCGCTCGGCGGGGTCGTCTACACCGGCTCGCACGTGCACCTCTGCGGCAACATCGGCGAGTGGGCGGAGTTCGAGCCCCGGCAGCACCGGTACGCGGCGGCCTTCAGCGCCACCGCCGCCGGGACCAACGGCCCCTTCACGTTCGTCAACGCCAACTTCGCCGGCACGCCGGCGCCCGCCCTGCTGACCTGGTGGCCCACCCTGGCGCCGGGCACCGCCAGCGGCCAGGAGCAGTCCGCCTGGTCGATCACCGGCAACGACCAGTACCTCGTCTACGGCGGCGAGTTCCCGAGCGTCAACGGCGTGCCGCAGCAGGGCCTGGTGCGCTTCGCGCTGCCAGGGACGGCGCCGAGCACCGTCGCGCCGAGTTCGGGCACCCTCACGCCCACCCTCACCTCGCCCGCCCCCGGCACCGCCCGGGTCGTCTGGCGTGAAGCCAACGACCCCGACAACGAGCACCTCACCTACTCCGTCTACCGGGACGACGTCCCCACGCCGGTGTACCAGGTGACCAGCGGACAGGACTGGTGGAACCGGGAGACGCTGGCCTTCACCGACCGCGGCCTGACCGCGGGTGCGCACACCTACCGGGTCGTCGTGGCCGATCCGCAGGGCAACCGCAACAGCGGGTCCTGGGCGTCGGTCACCGTGTCCGCCGGCACCACCCCGGCGCGCGGCTACGTCGAGATGGTCCGGGCCGACGGTGCCCAGTCGCTGTGGTCGCTCGGGAACACCGGCTTCGCCCTGGACCAGGTCGGCGGCTACGACCTGGCGGTGAACGGCGGCGTCACGCGTGGCCAGGCCGGCGCACTGGCCGGAGACGGTGACACGGCCGCGGCGCTCAACGGGGCCGGTGGGCTGGCCGCCACGACCGTCCAGGCGCCGGCCCCGCAGGTCTTCTCGCTCGAGGCGTGGGTCAACACCCGGACCACGGCCGGCGGCATCGTCGTCGAGTTCGGCAACCGCAACACCGGGATCGCCCCCGCCCACGACCGCCTCGTCTACTTCGACCGTGCGGGCCGGCTGAACTTCGGCGTCTGGCAGAACGCCTACAAGGTCATCAGCAGCCCCCGGGCGTACAACGACGGTCGCTGGCACCACGTGGTCGCGACCTTCCGGGCCGGGTCGATGGTCCTGTACGTCGACGGGGCGCAGGTCGCCGCCCGCACCGACGTGCTCATGGGCGAGCCGAGTCACGGCTGGTGGCGGATCGGCGGTGGCTACAGCTGGGAGTTCGCGGGCGACTCCTGGTACAACGGCCGGGTCGACGAGGTGGCCGTCTACCAGTCGGTGCTCCCCGCGGACCGGGTCGCCCAGCACTTCGCCGCCGGGAGCACCGGCAACACCCCCAACCTGCCCCCGACGGCGATGTTCTCCGGCACGACCACCGACCTCACCGTCGCGCTCGACGCATCGGCCGCGGCCGACCCCGACGGCACGGTGACGTCGTGGGCCTGGGACCTCGGGGACGGCACGACGGCCGAGGGCCGCACGCTGACCCACACCTACGCGGCCCCCGGCACCCAGGTGGTCCGGCTGACGGTCACGGACGACGACGGCGCGACGGCGACCAGCAGCCAGGTGGTCACCGCCTCCGCACCGCCCACCGGCATCGGGTCGATCGCGGCGGACGCCTTCGACCGCGAGGTTGCCACCGGCTGGGGGACCGCCCAGGTCGGCGGCGCCTGGACGGTGACCGGGGCGGCCGGCAGCTCGGCGGTCACGGGCGGCAGCGGGCGGCTGACGGCCGCGCCCGGCAGGGACGCCTCGGCCCGGCTCGCCGCGGTCTCGCGGACGGACGTCGCCGCGCAGGCCGACCTCGTGCTCCCCGCCGTCCCCACCGGTGGCGGGGCGTACGCGAGCCTGGCGCTGCGGCGGTCCGGCAGCAGCGACTACCGGCTCAAGCTCTGGTACCGCAGCACCGGCCAGCTCACCGCGATGCTGGTCGCAGTCGTCAACGGCGCCGAGCGGACCCTCGGCCAGTACGCGGTGCCGGGCTCCGTGGCCGCCGGTGAGGAGCTGACCGTGCGCGTGGAGGTCCAGGGGACCGGGACGACGCAGCTGCGGGCCAAGGTGTGGCGCAGCGCGACCGCCGAGCCCGCCGCCTGGGCGGTCACCGCGACCGATGCGACGGCTGCCCTGCAGCGGCCCGGCGCCGTGCTCCTCTACCTCTACGCCTCGGGCAGCGCCACGGCGCCGGTCACGATGCGGGTCGACGACCTCCGCGCGGAGCCGGCCGGCACGGTCACGGTGGCCAACCGGGCGCCCACGGCCGCCTTCACCGCGACCCCCGACGGTCTGTCGGTGGCCGTCGACGGCTCGGCCTCGGTCGACGCCGACGGCGCGGTCGCCGGTCACACCTGGGACTTCGGCGACGGGACGTCGGCCACCGGCCGCACCGCGACGCACGCCTACGGCGCTGCGGGGACCTACACGGTCCGGCTGACCGTCGTCGACGACCTCGGCACGACCGGTACGACCACCCGCCAGGTCACGGTCGCGACGCCGACCCCGACGCCGACCCCGACCCCGACGCCGACCCCGACCCCGACGCCGACGCCGACCCCGACGCCGACCCCGACCCCGACGCCGACCCCGACGCCGACCCCGACGCCGACCCCGACGCCGACCCCGACGCCCGGGTCCCCGGCCCTCGGGACCGACTCCTTCGAGCGGCAGGTCACCGACGGCTGGGGGACCGCGGACAGCGGGGGACCGTGGACCGTCGCCGGGATGGCCGGCAACGGCTCGGTCACCGGCGGCGCGGGACAGCTGCGCGGTGCGGCCGGTCAGGGGACCGTGGCCTCCCTGGACGCGGTCTCCCGCACCGACGTGGCGGTCCAGGCGGAACTGACGCTGCCGCAGGCACCCACCGGGGGCGGGACCTACGTCAGCCTGGGCACCCAGCGCGTCGGCCTGACCGATTACCGGGTCAAGCTGCGCTTCACCGCGACCGGTGCCGTGGACCTCTCGCTCGTCCGCATGGTGCGCAACGTGGAGACGGTGCTCGGCACGGCTCGGCTGGCCGGCACCTACGCGCCCGGGACCTCGCTGACGGTCCGCTTCGAGACCGCCGGGACGGGGACGACGACCCTGCGGGTGAAGCAGTGGGTCACCGGGACGGCCGAGCCGGCCGCCTGGTTGCTCGAGCGCACCGACACCACCGCCGCGCTTCAGCGTTCTGGCGTCGTGTTCCTCGAGGAGTACGTGTCCGGCAGCGCCACCGCGCCGTCGGCGGTCCGGGTCGACGACGTCTGGGTCGGGCCGGCCGGCACGGCCCCGGCCACGGCGTGAGCGCCCCGGCGGGGGGGGGGGGGGGGGGGGGGGGGGGGGGGGGGGGGGGGGGGGGGGGGGGGGGGGGCGGGGGCGGGGGGGCGGGGGGGGGGGGGGGGGGGGGGGGGGGGGGGGGGGGGGGGGGGGGGGGGGGGGGGGGGGGGGGGGGGGGGGGGGGGGGCGGGGGGGGGGGGGGGGGGGGGGGGGGGG
>NZ_JBJGZB010000029.1:0-49940 GCF_054050295.1 Geodermatophilus sp. SYSU D01045 | reverse complement strand
CCCCCCCCCCCCCCCCCCCCCCCCCCCCCCCCCCCCCCCCCGCCCCCCGCCCCCCCCCCCCCCCCCCCCCCCCCCCCACGACGGGGAGCGGGCTCAGCCCCGGCGGGCGGCGTTGGCCTGGACGGCGGTGCTCACCCACTGCGCCAGGCCCGGCGCCACCTGCTCGTAGGTGGCGGTGAACCGCTCGTCCTCGACGTACATCCGGCCCAGCGCCGCGTGCATCTCCGGCGGGCAGTCGTAGAACCACCGGGAGATCTGTTGCCGCGCCTCCTCGGCGAGGTCCATGCCCTGCGGCGAGTCGGGCGCCACGCCGCCGCGCAGCGCCTCGGCCATCCGCCGGTTGAGGTCCTCGCCCTCCGCCTTGATCCGGACCCAGTCCTCCTTGGTGTAGGCCGCGGTGCGCCGCGCGGACTCGCGGTAGGCGTCCGTGTCGCCCCAGCGCTCCTGGACCTCGGCCTCGTACCGCTCCGGGTCGTGCTCGCCGAACACCTCGAACCGCTCCTCGGGGGTCAGTGCGATCCCCATCTGCCTCGCCTCCATCTCCTTCTCGACGGCCGCGACCATCGCCCGCGTCCGCTCCAGCCGGTCCCGCAGCAGCCGGTGCTGCCGGCGCAGGTGCTCGGCGGGGTCGGCGGACGGGTCGTCCAGCAGGGCCGCGACCTCCTCGAGGGGGAACCCCAGCTCGCGGTAGAGCAGCACCTGGTGCAGCCGGTCCAGGTCCGCCGCCGAGTAGCGGCGGTAGCCGGCCGCGGTGCGTCCCGACGGCGACAGCAGGCCGATCCGGTCGTAGTGGTGCAGCGTGCGCACCGTGACGCCGGCCAGCGCGGCCACCTCGCCCACCTTCATCCCGGGTCCCTCCTCCCTGACGGCGACGAGTGCACAGCCTGACGTCGCGTCAGGGTCAAGCGCGATCGTCGCGTCAGGGCCGAGCGCGATCGTCGCGTCAGGGCCGAGCGTGATCGTCGGACGGCGGGGGAGCGGTGCCTGGGCGAGGATCGCGGCATGGCCGACCAGGACGACAGCGCCCACGAGGAGGTCTCGCCCGAGGACCCCTTCCCCCGGCAGCGGGTGACCGTCCGGGGCACCGAGATGGCCTACGTCGACGTCGGTGAGGGCGACCCGATCGTCTTCCTGCACGGCAACCCGACGTCGTCCTACCTGTGGCGCAACGTCATCCCGCACGTGCAACACCTCGGCCGCTGCATCGCGCCGGACCTCGTCGGCATGGGCGAGTCCGGGAAGCTGCCCGATCCCCGGCGCGGCACCTACTCCTTCGCCACGCACGCCGCGCACCTGGACGACCTGCTGGCCGCCCTCGGCGTCGAGCGCCGGGTCACGTTCGTGCTGCACGACTGGGGCTCGGCCCTGGGCTTCTCGTGGGCGCACCGCCACCCCGAGGCGGTCCGCGGCCTGGCCTTCACCGAGGCGATCGTCACCCCGATGACCTGGGCGGACTGGCCGGCGGACGGCCGGAAGATCTTCCAGGCCATGCGCGGTGAGGACGGCGAGGTCGTCATCCTGGACAAGAACGTCTTCGTCGAGCGGATCCTCCCGGCGTCGACGCTGCACCTGTCCCCGGAGGCGCACGAGCGCTACCGGCAGCCGTTCCGCGAGCGGGAGGACCGCTGGCCGACGCTGGAGTGGCCGCGGCAGATCCCGATCAGCAACGTGCCGCCGGCCGTCCACGACGTCGTCGCCCGGTACGGGCACTGGCTGCGCACCAGCGCCGTCCCGAAGCTGTTCCTCGACGCCGAGCCCGGCTGGCTGCTGACCGGGCGGGCGCGTGGGCTGGTGCGGAAGTGGCCCTCGGTCACCGAGGTCACCGTGCCGGGCTCGCACTTCGTCCCCGAGGACTCGCCGCACGCGATCGGCCGGGCGCTGGCGGACTGGATCCCGACGCTGCCCTGAGCGCCGTGTCGGGTTCGTCCAAGACTGCGCCCGGCCACGGCGGCAGGGTGAGGGCATGGCGATCACCGACGGCCGCCCCGACGGCTACTCCTCCCTGACCCCGTTCCTCGTCTGCTCGCCCGCGGCCGAGGCGATCCGCTTCTACGAGGAGGTCTTCGGCGCGACGACGGTCAGCCGGATGGACGCCCCCGACGGCACCGTGCCGCACGCGGAGCTGCAGTTCCCCGTCGGCCGGCTGCAGCTGGGGGACCCGAACCCGCAGTTCGGGCTGACCGCGCCGACCGGCCAGGCCGAGGACCGGGTCAGCGCCTCGACCTGTGTCTACGTCCCCGACGTCGACGCGGTGGTCGCCGCGGCCGTCGAGCGCGGCGCCACCGTGCGCGAGCAGCCGGCCACCTTCGTCACCGGAGACCGGTTCGCGTCCGTCTACGACCCGTTCGGCCACCGCTGGGCGGTGATGACCCGGGTCGAGGACGTCAGCCCCGAGGAGGCCGAGCGGCGGCTGGCCGAGTGGGCGGCCTCCGGCGCGCTGGGCTGATCCGCCGGCACGCCGGTCAGCGACGGGAGCGCTTGACCTCGTACATCGCCGCGTCGGCGCGGCGCAGCAGGCTGTCGGGGGTGTCGCCCCGCCGGGAGAGCGCGACGCCGGTGCTCGAGCGCAGCGGCGGGCCGCCGTCGGTGGGGGAGGCGAGGGTGGCCGCGATCCGGTCGACCAGGCGCCGGGCGGCGCCCTCGGTGCCGGTGCCGGGGCACAGCACGACGAACTCGTCCCCGCCGATGCGGGCCACCGTGTCGCCCGGGCGCACCGCCGCCCGCAGCGCCGCGGCCATCCGCAGCAGGGCGGCGTCGCCGGCGACGTGGCCGAGGGCGTCGTTGATGCCCTTGAACCCGTCGAGGTCGCAGTAGAGCAGCGCGGCCGCCAGCCCCTCGCGCGCCTGGACCTGCAGGGCCTGCTCGAGCCGGTCCAGCAGCAGCGCCCGGTTGGGGAGGCCGGTGAGGGAGTCGTGCAGGGCGGCCTCGCGCAGCCGGGCCTCGAGCTCGCGCTGGGCGGTCACGTCCATCATCGCGACGACGGCGCCGGTGGGCCGGCCCGCGGCGTCGAGGATCCGCGTGCCCGAGGCGCGCACCACGCGCAGCGGGGCGCCCGACAGGTCGATCGCCATGTCGGCGTCGCGCACCCGCCCCTCGGTCTGGACGCGGGCCAGCGGGACCTCGGCCGGCGTGAGGCGGCGCCCGTCGGGGGTGCTCAGCCCGAAGGCCTCGACGACGTCCTCGGTGAGCCGCCCGCCCTGGACGCGGTCGGCGGAGGCCTCGGGGAGCCCGTGCCACTGCCGGCAGAGCCGGTTGAACAGCGTGATGCGCCCGTCGGCGTCGGCGGCGACGACCCCGACGGGCAGCGCCTCCAGCAGCGCGCGGGTGAACGCCTCGGAGCGGGCGGCGTGCGTCGCGGCGGCCTGGGCCTGGTCGCGGGCGGCGGCGCTGGCGGTGGCGAGGTCGGCGAGCTGGCGGGCCTGCCGGCGCCGCTGGAACAGCGCCACCACGACCGCGGCGAGGTCGGCCAGCCGGTCCCCGGCGCCGGGGGAGAAGGCGTGCGGCTCGGAGTCGAAGACGCACAGGGTGCCGACCGTCGTCCCGTCGACGACCAGCGGCGCACTGGCGTAGGCGCGGACGCGGGCGCGGCGGCCGTCCACCCAGGGGTTGCCCGCGTACCGCGGCTCGGCGGTGAGGTCCGCGTGCACCCGGACCCGCGGGCTCCCGGCGTCCACTCCCGCGCACAGCGACTCCTCGCGCGGCGACGAGCAGCCCAGGAAGCCGTGCGGCACCAGCTGGTGCTGCTCGCAGGCGTCGAGCAGGTTGACCGTCGCGTACCGCACGCCCGCCACGGCGGCGGCGACCCGCACGACGGCGGCCAGCTCGGCGTCCCGGGCGAGCCCGCGGACGTCGAGGTCGGCGCCGGCGAGGACGCCGCGGTCGGGCGGTGTGGAGACGGTCATGCGGCAGGCAACGGCCGCCGCGCCCGTGTTCCGCACCGCCCGGTCCGCGGCGGTCCCCCGATCAGGTGAGGGCGCGGACCGTCTCGACGGCGGCGAACACGGCGAAGACGACGAACAGCCCGGCGGCCACCCGGCGGATGAGCGCCACCGGCAGCCGGTCGGCCAGCGTCTTGCCGAGGAACACCGCCAGCCCGGAGACGGTCAGCAGCGCCGCCCACGCGCCGACGAACACCGACACCGGCGCGTCGAACCGGGCGGCCAGGCCCGCGGTGGCCAGCTGGGACAGGTCGCCCCACTCCGCGGCGAACAGCACGCCGAAGGAGATCGCGGCGGCGCGCAGGAACGACGTCCGCTCCCGGGCGTCGGCCGTCTCCCCGCCGTCCTCGGGCCCCTCGGACGCGCTGCGCCACAGCAGGACCGCCCCGACGAGGAACAGCACCGCCACGACGCCGCTGACCAGCGCCTCCGGCAGCAGCGACAGCAGGCTGCCCGCGGTGACGGCGATGGCGACCTGCAGGCCGAAGGCGGTGCCGACGCCGACGAACACCGGTAGCGGCGGGAACCGGGTGGCGAGGACGAGGCTGGCGAACAGGGTCTTGTCCGGGAGCTCGACCGGCAGGACGAGGGCGAACGCCGTCACGACGACGGACCAGACGATCACGGGTGGGACTCTCTTCCGCTCGGCACGGCCGGGCGGGGGCGCACGCCTCCGACCGGCAGTGCGACGACTGCTCAGGCCGGAGGTCTCGCCCACCCGCGCGGGGCGCGGGCCCGCTGACCGGGCGGCCACCAGGTGGCGCGCCAGCGTGTCGACCAGCGGACGGGGGGCTACTCCCCTCCTCGGCCGACCAGGCTAGTCGACGGGCTCCGGTAAACCCGGTGCGCGTCGGTGTGGGCCTCGTTACCGTCGTCCCGTGCCGTTCCGTTGACGCCCGTCGTCCGCCGCACCGCCGTCGCCCGCCCGGCCGCTGGCCCGCCTGGCCGTGGCCTGGACCGCGCTGTCCGGGCTGGCGCCCGTCTACCCGCTCTACGCGCTGCTGTTCCTCGACACCGGGCTCTCCCCGGCCCAGGTCTCGGGGCTGTTCGCGCTGTGGTCGGTCACCTCCCTGCTCGCCGAGGTGCCCACCGGGGTGCTGGCCGACCGCTGGTCGCGCCGCGGCGCGCTGGTCCTCGCCGGGGTGCTGGAGGCCGCCGGCTTCGTCCTGTGGACCGTGGCGCCGGGGCTGCCCGGCTTCGCCGCCGGGTTCGTCGTGTGGGGCGTGGGCGGCGCGCTGGTCTCCGGCGCCGCCGAGGCGCTGGTCTACGAGGCCCTGGCCGCCGTCGGCGCGGAGGAGGACTTCGTCCGGGTCCAGGGCACGATGACGGCGACCGAACTGCTCGTGCAGGTGCCCACCGCGCTGCTGGCCGGCGTGCTGGTCGAGGCCGGCGGCTACGCGCTGGTCGGCTGGGCGAGCGTCGGCGTGTGCCTCGCCGCCGCGGCGCTGGCCACCCGCTTCCCCGAGACCACCCCCACGCGGGACGCCGATGCCGGGGACGACGACGCCGGTCCGGGCCTGCGCGCCGCCGTCGGTGAGGCGCTGCGCCGGCCGTCCCTGCGGCTGACCGTGGCCGCCGTCGCGCTGCTCGGCGGGCTGGACGCGCTGGAGGAGTACTTCCCGGTCATGGCGCGCGACCACGGCGTGCCCACCGAGCTGGTGCCGGCGGCCGTGCTGGTCGTCGCGCTGGCCGGTGCGGCGGGCGCGGCGCTGGCGGGCCGGCTGGGGCGGCTGCCGTCGCGGTCGCTGCCGGTCCTGCTGGCCGTCTCGGCGGCGCTGCTGGCGGCCGGGGCGCTGACCGGGACGCCCGTCGCGCTGGCCGCCGTCGCGCTCTCCTACGGCCTGTACCTCGCGGTGCTGGTGGTGGGCGAGGCGCGGCTGCAGGAGCAGGCGCCCGGTGCGGCGCGGGCCACGGTCACCTCGGTCGCGGGCCTGGGCATCGAGCTGGCGTCGCTGCTGGTGTTCGGCGCGTGGGCGCTGGGCTCCGCGCTCGCCGTCGCCGTCCTCTTCCTGGCAGTGGTCCCGGTCGTGGCCCGCGGCCTGGTTCGCCGCCCCGTGAGGAGCCATTAGCGCGACGGAGGCGCCTGCTCCGCCTCGCGCGCGAAAGGCGGAAACGGCCGTTCCTGCCGCCCGGGCCCCTACCTCGCGGTGCGCCTCGCGATGCGGGCGGCGAAGACCCCGGCGGCGTGACCGTTGTCGATGTTGCTGACCACGACGCCGGGCGAGGCCGAGTTCAGCATGGTGAGCAGCGCGCCGAACCCGCCGAACGAGCCCGGCTGACCGGTCGAGGTGGGCACCGCGACGATCGGCACGTCGGTCATCGCGCCCACCGTGCCGGCCAGCGAGGCGTCCAGGCCGGCGACCACGACCAGGCAGTCGACGTCGTCGAGCAGGGTGCGGTCGGTGAGCAGCGGCCGCAGCCGGCTGCCGCCCACGTCGTCGACCCGCACCACCTCGGTGCCGGTCACCCGGGCGACGAAGGCGGCCTCGGCGGCCACCGACGCGTCGGCGGTGCTCGCGCACAGGACGCCGACCCGGCCCAGCGGCTCGGGGATCGGCCCGACCGCGGCCGACATCGCCGCGGCGTCGACGGTGGTGGAGCCGTCGTACGCGCCGGCCAGCGCGACCAGCGTGTCGGCGGTGGCCCGGACGACCAGCGCCGGCCGGTCCGGGTGCGCCGCGCGGGTCTCCCGGACCAGGGCCAGCACCTGCTCGGTGGACCGGCCGACCCCCCAGACGACGTCGGGCTCGGCCGGCGCCGGGCGGGCCGGCGCGGCCGGGGGCGGCGGTGCGAGGGCGGGCCGGCCGGGGCCGCCGAGCGACAGGGGCGGGTCGGCCAGCAGCGCGGCGAAGCCGCCGAGCGGGTCCAGCGGCGAGGACTGCACCGGACCCACCTGCACCGACGCGCGCGCCACCGGCGTGGTCGGTGCCGGCGGGGGCTCCGCGGGCGGATCGGGGGCGCGGGTCTGGGTGACCGCCGACAGCCGGACGACGCGGTCGCGGCCGCTGCGCTTGGCGTCGTAGAGGACGCCGTCGGCGGCGGCGAACAGCGTGCGGCGGTCGTCGCCGCGGGTGGCCGAGGCGATGCCGACGCTGATCGTCACCGGCACCGGCAGGCCGAGCGCGGTCCAGTCGTGCGCGGCGACGGCGCGGCGGATCCGCTCCAGCGCCCGCTCGGCCTGCTCAGCGGTGGTGTCCGGCAGCAGGACGACGAACTCGTCGCCGGCCCACCGGCACACCTCGTCGGTGTCGCGGCACCCGGCCAGCAGCAGGTCGGCGACCGCGCGCAGCACCGCGTCGCCGCCGGGGTGCCCGACGGCGTCGTTGATGGCCTTGAACCGGTCGACGTCGACCACCGCCAGCGCCGGCGTGGTGCCCGCGCCGAGCAGCCCGTCCAGCCGCGCCTCGGCGTAGCGCCGGTTGGGCAGGTGGGTGAGCGGGTCCTCGTAGGCCTGGCGGCGCAGCTGCCCGGCGGCCCGCTCGTTCTCCAGCAGGCTCTTGCGCCGGCCGAACAGCTCGACCCAGCGGGTGCGCCGCTCGTCGACCCGGTCGAGCTCGTCGGCGAGGTAGGCCTGCAGGTAGGGCAGCGCGCGGCCGGCGTCGTCGAGCTCGGCGTGCAGCGTGCACAGCTCGCGCAGCGCCGCCCGCCGCAGCCGGGGCAGGCCGTGCTCGGTGGCCAGCGCCAGCGCCCGGGCCAGCTGCTCGTCGGCGCTCCGGCCGTCGCCCTGCCGGCGCAGCGCCCGGCCGAGCCCCAGCAGCGCCGACGCCAGCAGCGCCCGGTCACCGGTGGCACTGGCGGTGCGGACGGCGGCGCGCAGCGGGCCGGCCGCGGCGGCGGACTCGCCCAGCCCGACCAGCGCCCAGCCGTGCACCACCTGCGCGGCGACGACGCCGTCGGCGTCCGGCGGCAGCTGGGCCAGCGCCCGCTCGGCCAGCTCGCGGGCCTCGGCGAAGTGGACCTCGGCGGCCCCGGGCTCGCCGTCGTCGAGCAGCGCCTCGCCCAGCTCCGCGCACAGCTCCCCCAGGCAGGTGGCCGCCCGCGCCACCAGCACGTCGGGGTCGTCGTCGTCCGGGCCGAGCGTGCCCTGCCCGGCGGCCGCGCCGGCCGCCTCCAGGGAGCGGCGCTGGTAGTCCAGGGCCAGCGGCATGAGCTCGAGGTCGGCGAGGACGCCGGCCAGCGTGCCGAGGGTGTCGACGAGCAGCGCGTCGGGCGGGAGCGCGGGGTCGAGCAGGCTGGCCGCCTCGACCGCCTCGTCCATCGCCGCGTCGATCCGCCGCGACAGCAGCTCGATGCGGGCGTGCCGGGCCAGGCCGGCGGCGCGCTGCACGGCGTCGTCGGTGGCGTCGAAGGCGGCCTTGGCCGAGCGCACCAGGGCGATGGCCTCGGCGGCGTGCGCGGCCGACTCCGAGCGCGGGTCGCCGTCGCCGGCGGTCCGGTCGGCGGCGCGGTCGTCGCCGCGCTCGAGCAGGCCCGCGACGCCGGCGTGCAGGTCCAGGGACTCGGTCGCCTCCGGCGCGTCCAGCGGCTCGCCGACCAGGGTGAACCCGGCGACGCGCAGCCGGCGGACCAGCAGCTCGGCGCGCAGGGTGTCGGCCCAGGCGCGGCCGAGGGAGGGCTCACCGTCGCGCCCGGTGGCGGCGCCGGACGGCCCGGCCCCGTAGGGCGTCGAGGGATCGACGACCGACAGCAGCCGCTCGGCGTCGTCGAGCTGCCAGTTGGCGAGGGCGGCGGTCACCCGGTGGTGCAGGGCTCCCGGTGGCACCACCGCACTGTGCACGCCGTCGCGCGGTCCGGCCGGGAACGCGGGCCGGGCGCGCCGTGTGGCGCCGGTCCCGTCGCCCGTCGTGTCACTGGCGTCCCAGGCGCGGCCGGCGCTCACGACGACGTCCCCTCGGCCGCGTCGTCGGCCGCGCCCCCGGCGACCAGGCCCGGCGCGCGCACCCGGTTGCGCCCGCCCCGCTTGGCGGAGAACAGGTGCAGGTCGGCGGTGTCGAACAGCGAGCGCCAGCCCACCGGCGCGGCGTCGTCCTCGGCCGCGGGGGCGGTGGCCACGCCGATGCTCACGGTGATCGGCTCGGGGAGCGCGAGGTCGGCCCAGTCGGCGTCGGCGACGGCGGCGCGCAGCCGCTCGGCGGCGGCGAGGGCCTGGGCCGGGCCGGCCGTGGGCAGGACGACGAGGAACTCGTCCCCGGCCCAGCGGTAGACCTCGTCGCCGACACGGCTGTGCTCGCGCAGCAGCCCGGCCACCCGGCGCAGCACCTCGTCGCCGTGCGAGTGCGAGGTGTCGTCGTTGACCTCCTTGAACCGGTCGACGTCGACGACGGCCAGCGACAGCGGCTCGGCACCCGGCCGCAGCCCGGCCAGCCGGCGCTCGGCGCTGCGCCGGTTGCCCAGGCCGGTCAGCGGGTCCTCGAGCGCGTGCCGGCGCAGCACCGCGGCCTGCCGCTCAACCTCGCGCAGCCGGCTGCGGCGGACGAACATCTCCGCCCACAGCTCCCGGCTGCGCGCGTGCGCCCGGCCGGTGTCGGCGCGGTAGGCGTCCAGCCAGTACAGCGCCTCGGCCGGCCGGCCCATCGCGGCGGTGGCCTGGCCGAGCTCGAGCAGGCACTGCCGGTAACGGCGCCGGTCCGCGGTGGCGGCGAAGGCCCCGGCGGCGTCGACGAGCAGGTCGGCGGCCTCCTCGCCGTGCCCGCCGCCGGTGTGCACCTGCGACAGCCGGGACAGCAGGCGGGACAGCGCCAGGTCGGCGTAGCCGCGCAGCCAGGTGCTGCCGGTGCGGTGCACCCGGCGGTGCGCGCTGCGCAGCGGGCCGAGGGCGTCGTCGAGGTCGTCCCGGCAGGCCAGCGCCCAGGCCTGGACGACGTCGAGCAGGGCGAGGTCACCGGGGTCGGGCTCGACGTCGAGCGCGCGGGCGTCGCCGGCGCAGGCCAGCGCGGCACCGGCCAGCTCGCGGGCCCGCTCGGCCCTCCCGCGGCGGCGCAGCGTCTGGGCCAGCTCGGTGTTCTGCCGGGCGCACAGCTGCAGCAGCTGCCACCGGTCGGCGGGGTCGGGCAGCGCGGCGGCCACCCGGTGCCCGCGCTCGGCCTGCGCGACGGCGAGCTCCTCGAGGTCGAGCGCGGTGAGGGTGAGCGACAGCCACAGGTGCGCCTGGGACAGCGCGCGGGAGGGCTCCTCGGCGGGCGGGGACAGCTGCTCGGCGAGCAGGCTCGCGTCGACGGCGAGCAGCATCGCGGCGTCCGGGTGGTCGGCGGTCGCCTCGACGTGCGCGAGGTAGGCCAGGACCAGGGCCGTCGAGGGCGACGGCGGGCAGGCACCCAGCGCGTCGCGGGCGGCGGCCACCGCGGCGCCGGTGGCCTCGCGGTCGCCGTCGAGCAGGCCGCGGCGGGCGGCCAGCCCGTGCCGCCAGGCCGCCCAGCGGGGGTCGCTCGCGGCGCCGAACGCGGCCTCGGCGTCGTCGAGCCCGTCCCGGAAGGCGTCGGCGTCCTCCCGGCTGCTCGCGCTCAGCAGGCGCCGCAGCGCAGCGTCGAGATCACCGTCGGTGACGGGAGCGGGGCCGGGGGTCACGCATCCCTCCTCCTCGACGCCGGGCGACCGGCCGCACGGACCGGCGGCGAGGCGGTTCCCCCCGGACCCGGACTGTGCCCCGGCCCGACCGCACTACCCTCGTCGGGTGCCCCAGACGCCTCCGACGCGGTTCGCCTACCTCGGGCCCGAGGGTACCTTCGCCGAAGCTGCGCTGAGCAGCGCCGTTGCCCCCGGGGAGGGAGTGCGGCAGCCCGCGGCCAGCGTGCCCGCCGCGCTGGCGGCGGTCCGGGCCGGGGACGCCGACGCCGCCCTCGTGCCGCTGGAGAACTCGGTCGAGGGCTCGGTGCCGGCCACGATGGACGGCCTGGCCGACGGCGACCCGCTGGTCATCACCCGCGAGGTGTTCCTCCCCGTCTCCTTCGTCCTCGCCGCCCGGCCCGGCACCCGGCTCGGCGACGTCCGCGCGGTGGTCAGCCACCCGCACGCGCTGGCGCAGACGGCGCGCACGCTGGCCGAGCGGCTGCCCGGCGTCCCGACCCTGCCGGCCTCCTCCACGGCCGCCGCGGCCCGGGCGGTCGCCGAGGGTGAGCAGGACGCCGCGGTGTGCGCGCCGATCGCCGCCGAGCGGTACGGGCTGGTCCCGCTGGCCGACGACGTCGCCGACTTCCCCGGCGCGGTCACCCGCTTCGTGCTCGTGTCCCGTCCCGGGGCGCTGCCGGAGCCGACCGGCGACGACAAGACCTCGCTGGTCGCCGTCGTCGCCGACCGCACCGGCGCGCTGCTCGACGTGCTGCGCGAGTTCGCCGTCCGCGGGATCAGCCTCACCCGCATCGAGTCCCGGCCCACCCGCGACCGGCTGTGGGTCTACTCGTTCTCGCTGGACTGCGAGGGGCACGTCGCCGAGGCGCGGGTGGGGGAGGCGCTGGCCGCCCTGCACCGGGTCTGCGAGGACGTGCGCTTCCTCGGCTCCTACCCGCGCGCCGACGGCCGCACCAACCGGCCGGTGCCCGCCGAGGCCGCCGACGCCGCGTTCACCGACGCGGGCGAGTGGCTCGCCCGCCTGCGCGCCGGCCGGGTCTGACGGAGGGCCCTCCTGCCCCCCACCGCTCGCAGGCTCGCGGCGGGCCCCTGCAGGAGGGCCGATCACGCGGGTTCGAGCTCGCGCTCGGGCTCGGGGGACCGGCGGCGGGACAGGCGGCTCGGCCACCAGGTGCGGTCGCCGAGCAGCGCCACCGCCGAGGGCACCAGCAGCGAGCGGACCACGAAGGTGTCGAGCAGCACGCCGAACCCGACGAGGAACGCCAGCTGGGTGAGGAACAGCAGCGGCAGCACCGCCAGCGCCCCGAACGTCGCCGCCAGGACCAGCCCGGCGCTGGTGATGACCCCGCCGGTGACGGCCAGCGCGCGCAGGACGCCGTCGCGGGTGCCGTGCCGCGCGGACTCCTCCCGCGCCCGGGTCATGAGGAAGATGTTGTAGTCGATCCCCAGGGCGACCAGGAACACGAACCCGATCAGCAGGATGCCCGGATCACTGCCCGGGAAGCCGAAGACGCCGTCGAACAGGAGCGCGGCGACGCCGACCGTCGCGCCGACGCTGAGCACCACGGTGGCGACCAGCAGCAGCGGCGCCACCAGCGAGCGCAGCAGCAGCGCCAGGACGACCGTGATCACCACGAGCACGCTCGGCACGATCACCCGCAGGTCGCGCGCGGCGGTCTCCCGGGCGTCGAGGTTGCTCGCGGTGTCGCCGCCCACGAGGGCCGCCGGGTCGGCGTCGTCGAGGGTGGCCCGCAGGTCCTGGACGACGTCGATGGCCTCGGTGCTGTCGGCCGGGACGGCGAGGGTGACGTCCAGGCGCACCAGCCCGTCGACGACGAGCGGGTCGGCGCCCGGGGGACCGCCGGTGAACGGGACGGCCGACGCCACGCCCTCGGTCGCCGCGGCCGCCTCGGCGACCTCCGGCCACGTCCCCTCCGGCGTGACGACGACGGTGGGGCTGCCCGAGCCGGCGTCGAAGTGGCGGGCCAGCGCCTCCTGCCCGTCGACGCCGTTGGACTCCCCGCGGATGGCGTCGCTGAAGGTGATGCCACTGGCGTCGTAGGTGGGCGCGAACACCGCGGCGGCGACCAGCGCCAGCGTGCTGAGGGCCAGGACGCGCCGCGGCCGGCGGCCGACCAGGGCCGCGACCCGCCGCCACCCGCGCCCCTCGCGGGGCTGGTCCCCGACGTGCGGGCGGAACGGCCAGAACGCGGCGCGGCCGAGCAGGGCGAGCGCGGCCGGCAGGAAGGTGAGCGCCGCGACGACGGCGAGCGCCACGCTCACCGCCGAGATCGGCCCGAGCCCGCGGTTGGACGCGAGGTCCGAGAAGAGCAGGCAGAGGACGCCGAGGACGACGGTCGCCCCGGAGGCCACGATCGGCTCCCACGAGCGGCGCAGCGCCACGTGGATGGCGGTGAACCGGGACGGCTCGCGCTGCAGCTCCTCGCGGAAGCGGGCGACCAGCAGCAGCCCGTAGTCGGTGGCCGCGCCCACGACCAGGATCGCCGCGATGCCCTGGCTCTGGCCGTTGACGGTGATCAGGTCGGCGTCGGCGAGCAGGTAGGCGACCGCGTTGCCCGCGGTCAGCGCGAGGCCGGCGGTGCCGATGACCAGGAAGGGCAGCAGCGGGCTGCGGTAGACCACCAGCAGGATGAGCAGCACGACGCCGAAGGCCGCGGCCAGCAGCAGCCCGTCGATCCCGGCGAAGCCGTTGGCGAAGTCGGCGAAGATGCCGCCCGGGCCGGTGACGAAGGTGTCGGTGCCGTCGACGGCGATCACGGCGCGCAGGTCCTCGACCACGGCCACGATCTCGTCGCCCAGCTCGGGGGTCAGCGGCAGCACCGCCTGCACCGCCTCGCCGTCCTCCGAGGGGATCGGCGGCGAGGTCTGCCCGGCCAGGGCGCCGGCCTCCTCGGCGACCGCGGTGGCCTCGGCCAGCGCCTGCCCGACGGCGTCGAGGGTGGCGGGGTCGAGGGGCTCGTCGGCCTCCCACAGCAGGACCGCGGGGATGGCCTCGGTGGGGGAGAAGGCCTGGGTGAGCTCCGCGACGCGCGTGGACTCCGCGCTGTCGGGGAGGAAGGCGGCGGTGTCGTTCTCCTGGAGCCCGGTGAGCTGGCCGCTCAGGGCGCCCAGCGGGCCGGCGGCGCCGAGCCAGGCCAGCAGGACGAGGAGGGGGAGCAGCCAGCGGACCCGACGGGCCATGGTGGAATCCTCTCGAGGGCCGATAATCTCGATGTTCGAGAGATTAGGGGGTGGGCAGGTGTCGCGCAACGACGACGAGCGGGTGGAGGTCACCCTGCTGCTGCGGCGGCTCACGGTCGAACTCGACGCCGTCGGTCAACGCTTCGCCGAGACCCACCACCTCGGACGCACCGACGTCCGCGCGGTGACCGCGATCATGGACGCGGCCCGGGCCGGGGAGCCGCTGACCGCGGGCGCACTGGGCGCCGCGGTGGGGCTGAGCTCGGCGTCGGTGACCGCGCTGGTCGACCGGCTGGAGCGGGCCGGCCACGTGCAGCGCGTGCGCGACCCGGCCGACCGGCGCCGCGTCGTCCTGCAGATGACCGAGCCGACGATGGCGGCCGGCGCCGCCTACTTCGGCGGGCTTCAGCGGGAGCTGCTCGCGGCGATGGAGGACCTCACCGACGCCCACGTCGCCGTCGTCCGGCGCTGGCTGACCGCGATGACCGACGTCATCGCCCGCCACGCCCGGGCATAGGAAGCGATCCGCACGGATCGGTGCCCGGGACGTGCGGATCGCTTCCCGTGCCCGGTACCGGGCGGGCAGCGCCGCGTCGTCCACCCGCCGCCCTCCCGCGTCCGGTCAGAGGTAGAGGCCGGTGGACTCCTCGATCCGCTCCGCGGCGACGGCGTGCACGTCGCGCTCGCGCAGGATGATCAGCTCCTCGCCGTGGACCTCGACCTCGTGCTGGTCCTCCGGGGAGAACAGCACCTGGTCGCCGACCTTCACCTGCCGCACGCTCGAGCCGACCCCGCGCGCCTCGCCCCACACCAGCCGCTTGGCCACCTGGGCGGTCGCCGGGATGAGGATGCCGCCGGTCGAGCGCCGCTCGCCGTCCTCCTTGCGGAGGGCCACGAGGATCCGGTCGTGCAGCATCTTGATCGGCAGCCCGCTGCCCTTGGCGACGTCGGATGGCACGGTGATCACGGTACGCGCGGGGGGCTCGGCCTCCCGCTAGCCCCAGCCCAGCTGGTGCAGGCGCTCGTCGTCGATGCCGAAGTGGTGGGCGATCTCGTGGACGACGGTGACCGTCACCTCCTCGACCACCTCCTCGGCGGTCGAGCAGACGTCGCAGATGGCCTCGCGGTAGATCATGATCCGGTCCGGCAGCGCGCCGCCGTACTGCCAGCCGCGCTCGGTCAGCGCGTACCCCTCGTAGAGGCCCAGCAGGTCCGGCTCGTCCTCGTTGCGGTCCTCGACCAGCACGACGACGTTGTCCAGCAGCGCCAGGAGCTCGGCCGGCACCGCGTCCAGCGCGTCGGCGACCAGCTGCTCGAAGACCTCCCGGGGGAGCGGCCTCACCAGCTGGTGGGCAGCGGGCGGCCCTCCTCGTAGCCGGCCGCGCTCTGCACCCCCACCACCGCCCGCTCGTGGAACTCGTCGATGGTGCGGGCCCCGGCGTAGGTACACGACGAGCGGACCCCGGCGACGATCCCGTCGACCAGGTCCTCCACGCCGGGACGGGCCGGGTCGAGGTACATCCGCGACGACGAGATGCCCTCCTCGAACAGCGCGGCTCGGGCACGGTCGAACCCGCTCTGCTGCGCCGTCCGCGCCTTGACCGCGCGCGCCGAGGCCATCCCGAAGGACTCCTTGTACAGCCGGCCGCTGCCGTCGTCGTGGATGTCCCCGGCGCTCTCGTAGGTGCCCGCGAACCACGAGCCGACCATCACGTTGGCCGCGCCGGCGGCCAGCGCCAGGGCGACGTCGCGGGGGTGGCGCACCCCGCCGTCGGCCCACACGTGCTTCCCGAGCCGGCGGGCCTCGGCGGCGCACTCCTCGACGGCGGAGAACTGCGGCCGGCCGACGCCGGTCATCATCCGCGTGGTGCACATGGCGCCCGGGCCCACGCCGACCTTGACGACGTCGGCCCCGGCCGAGACCAGGTCGCGGGTGCCCTCGGCGGTGACCACGTTACCCGCCACCACCGGCACCGACCCGGCCACGGACCGGGCCGCGCGCACCGCCTCGACCGCCTTGTCCTGGTGGCCGTGCGCGGTGTCGACGACGAGCACGTCGACCCCGGCGGCCAGCAGCGCGGAGACCTTGCCCGCGACGTCGCCGTTGATCCCGACGGCGGCCGCGGTGAGCAGCTGCCCCTGCGCGTTGACCGCGGGCGTGTAGACCGTCGAGCGCAGCGCGCCCTTGCGGGTGACCACGCCGACCAGCCGCTCGCCCTCGACCACCGGCGCGGCGCTGACCCGCTCCTCCGACAGCACGTCGAAGACCTTCGGCAGCTCGGTGCCGGCCGGGATGGTCAGCGGGTGCTCGGCCATGACCTGGGAGAGCTGGCTGAACCGGTCCACGCCCTGGCAGGCGCCGTCGGTGACCACGCCGACGGGCACGCCGTCCTCGACCACCACGACGATGCCGTGCGCGCGCTTGGTCATCAGCGACAGCGCCTCGCCCACGGTCGAGCCGGGGGACAGGGTGATCGCGGTGTCGTAGACGGGGTGCCGGCCGTGCACCCAGGAGACGACCTCGCCGACGACGTCGACGGGGATGTCCTGCGGCAGCACCGCAAGGCCGCCGCGGCGGGCGACGGTCTCGGCCATCCGCCGGCCGCTGATCGCGGTCATGTTCGCGACGACGACCGGGATGGTCGTGCCCACCCGGTCCGGCGTGGTCAGGTCGACCTCGAGCCGGGAGCCGACGGTGCTGTGGTCGGGCACCATGAACACGTCGGCGTAGGTCAGGTCGGTGGGCGGGCGCTGACCGTTGAGGAACCGCATGCCCCCAGTGTCCCGTACCGGACGCCGGACGTGCCGGTCCTCACGCGGTGCGCCGGGCCCCCAGCACCGCGGACACGGCGACGGCGGCCAGCCCGGCGCCGGCCACCAGCACGAGTGCGGTGGCGCCGGCGCCCAGGCTGGAGACGAGCGCGCCGACCAGGGCCCAGGCGGCGGCGAGGACGAACGCGGGCTGTCCGTGCAGGGACCAGGCCAGGACCGCGGCGGTGAGCGCGGCGCCGACGACGAGCAGCGCGGGGACGAGGGTGCCGACGGTCAGCCGGCCCGGGAGGACGGTCGCCGCGTTGACCCACACCGCCGCGCTGGCCCACCCGGCGTAGAGGCCGACGCTGCCGGTCAGGAGGAGACGGGTCACGCGGTCGGCCGGCGTCCGGACGAGGACGCGCAGGCACACCAGCAGGGCGGCCAGCATGCCGGCGAAGACCGGCACGGTCAGCGCCGGCCACCGGGCCGCGGCCACGAGCCAGACGACGAACCCCACCTGCGCCACCGACAGCGGGACCTGCACCCGCCGCCACGGGTCGGCGGTCGCGCGGCGCAGCGGGAACCCGTACACGGCGGCGGCGAGGCAGCCGAGCACCACCGGGCCCCAGATGGCGAAGAAGGGTCCCGGCGGCACGATCACCGGGTCGCTGCCCGAGCCCTGGTCGAACCCCGCCAGCGGCGGGCTCACGGCCTGGCCGAGCGCGGTCGCCAGCAGCAGCCAGCGCCCGCGGCTGCCCGGTGGGGTGGCGGTCACGGCGGTCTCCCTCCCGGTCGGTGCACCGTCTTCGCGCGCGGCGGTGCGCCCGGATGCGGACGTGCGCTGGAGTGCGCTCCGCACCGAGCATGCCGGGCGTGCGGCAGGTGACGGGACGGGCGGCCGACGGGGTGGACCAGCTGCACGAGGGCCCCGCCCTGCGCACGCAGGAGATCGACGAGTACCGGGACCTGATCGCCCGCGGCCCGGACGGCGAGAGCGAGGACGCCGCCCGGGTCCCGTGCCCGGGCGACGAGCGCGCCACCCTGTCGTGAGCGCCGGCCGCGTCCACCCCGCGGGGGGTGGACGCGGCCTGCGTGCGCGGGGCGGGCCCGCGCGCCCCACCTACGATCGGTACGTGATCGACCTGCGCCTGGTGCGCGAGCACCCCGACGTCGTCCGTGCCAGCCAGCGCGCCCGCGGCGCCGACGAGTCCCGGGTCGACGCGCTGCTGGCCGCCGACGAGGCCCGCCGCGCCGCCGTCAAGCGCGCCGACGACCTGCGCGCGGAGCAGAAGACGGCCTCGCAGGCGGTCCGCGGCGCGAGCAAGGAGGAGCGGCCCGCCGTCCTGGAGCGGGCGAAGGCGCTCGCCGCGCAGGTCAAGGAGGCCGAGGAGGCCCAGCGCGCGGCCGACGCCGCGCTGCGCGAGGCGCACCTGGCGCTGGCCAACGTCGTCCACGACGACGTCCCGCCCGGCGGCGAGGACGACGCGGTCACCCTGCGCACCGTGGGCGAGGTGCCGTCCTACGACTTCGAGGTCCGCGACCACCTGCAGATCGGCGAGGCGCTCGGCGCCATCGACGTGGAGCGCGGCGCGAAGGTCTCCGGCGCCCGCTTCTACTTCCTCACCGGCCCCGGCGCGCTGCTCGAGTTCGCCCTCGCCCAGCTGGCGATCAGCCGCGCGGTGGCCGCCGGGTTCACCCCCGTCGTCGCGCCGGCGCTGGTCAAGCCCGAGGCGATGGAGGGCACCGGCTTCCTCGGCGAGCACGACGAGGAGGTCTACCGGGTCGAGCGCGACGACCTGTACCTCGTCGGGACCTCCGAGGTGGCGCTGGCCGGGATGCACGCCAACGAGGTGCTGGACCTGTCGGCGGGGCCGCGCCGCTACGCCGGCTGGTCGTCCTGCTTCCGCCGCGAGGCCGGGTCCTACGGCAAGGACACCCGCGGCATCATCCGCGTGCACTGGTTCGACAAGGTCGAGATGTTCACCTTCTGCCGGCCCGAGGAGGCCGCCGCCGAGCACCTGCGGCTGCTCGCCTGGGAGGAGGAGTTCCTCCAGGCGCTCGAGCTGCCCTACCGGGTGGTCGACATCGCCGCCGGCGACCTCGGCACCAGCGCCGCCCGCAAGTACGACATCGAGGCCTGGTTCCCCAGCCAGGGCACCTACCGCGAGCTGACCAGCACCTCGGACTGCACCACCTTCCAGGCCCGCCGGCTGGCCATCCGGTACCGCGACGAGGACGGGAAGCCGCAGACGGCGGCCACGCTCAACGGCACGCTGTGCGCGATCGCCCGCACCATCGCCTGCCTGCTCGAGGTGCACCAGCGCGCGGACGGCTCGGTGCACGTGCCGGCGGCGCTGCGGCCCTGGCTGGGCGGGCACGAGGTCCTCACCCCCGGCATGACCCTGGCCGCGCCGGTGCCCGCGTGAGCAGCCAGCCACCGGCCGCGCTCCCGGTCCCGGGGGCGGTGCCGGAGGCCGGCGACGTCGTCGACCTCGGCGGCGTGCTCGACGAGCTCGGGACCTGGCGACCGCGGCTGGTGGCCACCGACCTCGACGGCACCCTGCTCGACTCCTCCGGCGAGGTCAGCCCCCGCACCCGCGCGGCGCTGGACGCCTGCTGGGCCGCCGGCATCCCCGTCGTCGGGGTCACCGGCCGCGGGCCGCGGCTGGTCGACAGCGTGCGGGCGGCCCTCGGCGGCCGCGGCATCGCCGTCCTCGCGCAGGGCGGCTACGTCGTCGACCTCGAGCACGACGAGGTGCTGCGCACCGTCGGCCTGCCGCGCTCGCAGGCCGAGACCGTCGTCTCCCG
Source organism: Geodermatophilus sp. SYSU D01045 (assembly GCF_054050295.1). NCBI lineage: Bacteria > Bacillati > Actinomycetota > Actinomycetes > Geodermatophilales > Geodermatophilaceae > Geodermatophilus > Geodermatophilus sp. SYSU D01045. The sequence continues at coordinate 30,675 of NZ_JBJGZB010000029.1, read as the reverse complement.
GATCGAGGAGGTGGCGGGGGACCTCGTGCTCGCCGTCGAGGACGCCGCCGAGCAGGCCGAGGCCCGCGCGGCGCTGCGCGTGCAGCACGGCTTCGACTGGCCCTACCCCGAGCCCGCGCACCTGCTGCCCCGCCACTCGGTCATCCCCGAGGGCGCGGTGCTCAAGGTGTTCCTGCGCTCGTCCACGCTCGGGCAGGACGAGCTGCTCGCCCGTGCCCGGCGCGTCGTCGACCCGGCCGAGGCCGAGCTGACCCACGCCGGCCTGGGCTTCATCGAGGTGCTGCCGCCGGGTGTCACCAAGGCCACCGGCCTCGCCGTCGCGCTCGAGCACCACGGCGTGGCCCTGGGCGACGTCCTCGTCTTCGGCGACATGCCCAACGACCTGCCGATGATCGGCGCGGTCACCGACGCCGGCGGGCACGCGGTCGCGGTGGCCAACGCGCACCCGGCCGTCCGCGCGGCCGCCCGCGGCCGCACCGGCGGGCACGACGCCGACGGCGTCGCCCGCTACCTCGAGGCGGTGCTGGCCGGTGTCTGACCGGATGCGCGATGTCTGACTGGAAGCCGCGGCTGATCGCCAGCGACATGGACGGCACGCTGCTGCGCTCCGACGACACCGTGAGCCCGGGGACGGTGGCCGAGCTGGAGCGGTGGCGGACCGACGGCGTCCCGGTCGTGCTGGCCACCGGCCGCCCGCCGCGCTGGATGCACCGCATCCGGCAGGTCCTGGGCCGGGGCACCGCGGTCTGCTGCAACGGCGCGGTGCTGCTGGACCTGGAGACCTTCGAGATCCTCGAGGAGGAGGCGCTCCCGCCCGCGGTCCTCGAGGAGGTCACCGCGGGCCTGCGCCGGGTGCAGCCGGACACCTGGTTCGCCGTCGAGTACGGCCTGGAGTTCCGGCACGAGCCGGTCTACCGACCGCGCTGGGACGTCGACGCGCCCGGCGTCGCCGAGGCGCCGCTGGAGGAGATCGTCGCCGTCCCCGCGGCCAAGCTGCTGGCCCGCCACGAGGACATGGGGCGCGACGAGTTCGTCGCCCTGGTCGAGGACGTCGTCGGCGACCGCGCGACGGTGACCAACTCCTCGTCCGACGCGCTCGCGGAGATCTCCGCCCGCGGGGTCACCAAGGCCACCGGGCTGGCGCGGGTGGCCGCCCGGCACGGTGTCGACCCCGCCGACGTCGTCGTGTTCGGGGACATGCCCAACGACATCGCGGCCTTCGACTGGGTCCGCGAGGGCGGCGGCCGGGCCGTCGCCATGGCGCACGCCCACCCGGACCTGCTCGCCGCCGCGACCGACGTCACGGGCACCAACGACGACGACGGCGTCGCCGCCTTCCTCGCCTCGCTCTGAGCCGACTCAAGCCCGCCGCCGGGCTGCCGATGTGGAACGCGACCGATCGCGCGCCACGGAGGGCAGCACATGAGCACCACCCCGACCCGCGTCCCGCAGACGCCTCCCGCCGAGTCCGCGACGGGAGGGTGGGGCCTGCGCACGCGCCTGCTGGGCGCGATCCTCGTCGTCGCCCTGACGACGATCGGCATCGGCGTCTTCGGGATCGACCGGATGGCCAGCCTCAGCGACCGGGCCGACCGGGTCTACACCGACGGCGCCCTGCCGGTGGCCGGCCTGCAGCAGCTGCAGGTCGACTGGTGGCAGCTCATGACCCACACCGCGCGGGCCAACATCGTGACCCTGCCGGCGGAGAGCCGCGCCTCGGCGCAGCAGAAGGCCGGTGAGGCCGCGCAGACGCTCACCGAGGACACCGCCGCGGCGGCCGGGCTGCCCATGTCCGCGGAGACCCGCGCGTCCTACGAGGAGTTCGTCGCCGCCTCCCAGGGCTACCTCGCCGACCTGCAGCTCCTGGTCGCCGGGGCGACCCCGACCGGCAGCACCCTGCCCCTGGCGGAGCAGCAGGCGATCATCACCCGCCTCAACGCCAACGAGGCCGTCATCGCCGACTCCCTCGCCGCGGCCACCGAGACCGCCCGTGTCGACGCCGAGGCGACCGCCACCGACGCCGCCGACGCCTACGCGGCCGCCCGCACCCTGACCCTGGTGATCATGGCCCTGGGCCTGGTCGTCGCGATCGTGCTCGCGGTGCTCGTCGCCCGCAGCGTCACCCGGCCGGTCGAGCGGATCCGCGAGGTGCTCGGCAAGGTCGCCGGCGGCGACCTGCGGATGCGCGCCGGGGAGACCGGCGGCGGCGAGCTCGGCGAGGTCGCCCGCTCGCTGGACCGCACGCTGGACTCGCTCAGCGGCGTGCTCGTGCTCGTCCGCGACTCCGCCGGCCGGCTGCAGGGCGCCTCCACCCAGCTCGACTCCGCCGCGAGCGGCATCGCCGAGTTCTCCCGCGCCGCCTCCGACCAGACCGACGCCGTCGTCGCCTCCGCCGGGGAGGTGGCCGCCAGCGTCGACACCGTCGCCACCGGCTCCTCGCAGATGGAGACCGCGATCCGGGAGATCGCGCACAACGCCGCCGAGGCCGCCCGCGTGGCCGGTCAGGCCGTGGACGTCGCCGAGACGACGACCCGCACGGTCGGCAAGCTCGGCGACTCCTCGCAGGAGATCGCCACGGTCGTGAAGCTGATCAACGGCATCGCCGAGCAGACCAACCTGCTCGCGCTCAACGCCACCATCGAGGCCGCCCGCGCCGGGGAGGCCGGCAAGGGCTTCGCCGTCGTGGCCAGCGAGGTCAAGGAGCTCGCGCAGGAGACCGCCCGGGCGACCGAGGACATCTCCCGCCGGGTCGAGGCCATCCAGGCCGACACCGCCGGCGCCGTCGAGGCGATCAGCCGGATCAGCGCCGTCATCGGGGAGATCAACGACTTCCAGGCCACGATCGCCGCGGCGGTCGAGGAGCAGACGGCGACCACCAACGAGATGAACCGCAACGTGGCCGAGGCCGCCGGCGGCTCGCGGGACATCGCCACCGCCATCGGCGGGCTGGCCGCCGGCACCCAGCAGACCGGTGCCCGGGTCGCCGACGCCCAGCGCGCCGCGGCCGAGCTCGCCCGCATGAGCGGCGAGCTGCAGGAGGCCGTGGCCCGCTTCGCGGTCTGACCCGCACCCCCGCACACGACAGCGGCGCCGTCCCCTCGGGGGCGGCGCCGCTGTGCACGTCCGCGGGAGTGCACGACCGAGGTCTACAGGTACTGGCCACCGCCGGGGCGGTGCTCGGCCGTGCCCGGGGGCAGCGCCCGCCCGCGCCGGATCTCCTCCAGCTGCGCCCGGGCGGCCATCTGCTGGGCGAACAGCGCCGTCTGGATGCCCTGGAAGACGCCCTCCAGCCAGCCGACGAGCTGGGCCTGGGCGATCCGCAGCTCGGCGTCCGACGGCGTCTCGCCCTCACCGAAGGGCTGGGTGATCCGGCGCAGCTCCTCGGACAGCTCCGGCGCCAGGCCCTCCTCCAGCTCGCGGACCGACGAGGTGTGGATGTCCCGCAGCCGGGCCCGGCTGGCGTCGTCGAGGGGCGCGGCGCGGACCTCCTCGAGCAGCTGCTTGATCATCGTGCCGATCCGCATGACCTTGGCGGGCTGTTCGACCATGTCGCCCACGGTCGTCGCGCCGTCGCCGTCGCCGTCCGGGCCGCCGGCGGGCACGGGCATCGCGCCGACCGGTCGTCCGTCGGGACCCACGACGACGACCTGCTGCGGACGCTCCATGCCGTTTCCCGGTGCCGTCATGCACCCATCCTCCCCCTTGCCGTCCCGGGGTGGACGCGGGGCGGTGGGGTGCCCGGGTGCGGCAGCGGTCCCGGTGCAGCGCCCAACTAGGGTCGCCCGCATGCACCCGGGGGAACCACGGCTGGACGTCGCGCGCGTCCGTGGCCTGTTCCCCGGCCTCTCCGACGGCTTCGTGCACACCGACGCCCCCGGCGGCACGCTGATGCCCGAGAGCGTCGTGCACGCCGTCTCCTCGGCGATGCGGGTGCCGGTGGCCAACCGGGGCGGGGTCTTCCCGTCGTCGTCGCGCACGGAGGGCCTGGTGGCCGCGGCGCGGTCCGCGGTCGCCGACCTCGTGGGCGGGGTGTCCACCGGCGTCGTCCTGGGCCCGAACGCCACCTCGCTGGTCTACGCGGTCGCCCGCGCGCTGTCGCGGACCTGGCGCTACGGCGACGAGGTGGTGGTCAGCCGCCTCGACCACGACGCCAACATCCGGCCCTGGCTGCAGATGGCCGAGCAGGTCGGCGCCGTCGTCCGCTGGGCCGAGGTGGACATCGAGACCGGCGAGCTGCCCGCCTGGCAGTACGACGACCTCATCACCCCGCGCACCCGCCTGGTGGCGGTGACGGCGGCCAGCAACGCGATCGGCACGCGGCCCGACGTCGCCGCGATCGCCGCCCGCGCGCACGCCGTCGGGGCACTGGTCTTCGTCGATGCCGTCCAGGCCGCACCGCACGTGTACCTCGACAAGACCGCCCTGGGCGCGGACTTCGTGGCCGTGTCGGCCTACACCTGGTGCGGCCCGCACGTGGGCGCGGTGGTCGCCGACCCGGCCCTGCTCGCCGAGCTCGCCCCCGACCGGCTGCTGCCCACGCCCGACCGCGTCCCCGACCGCTTCGAGACCGGCACGCCGCCGTACGAGCTCTACGCCGGGGTCACCGCCGCCGTCGACCACCTGGCCGGCCTGTGCGACGACGCCACCGGCAGCCGCCGCGACCGGCTGCGCGCCTCCATGGCCGCCGTCGCCGCGTACGAGTCCGGCCTGTTCGACTGGCTGGACCAGGCGCTGCGGGCCATGCGGCACGTGCAGGTGGTCGGCTTCCCCGAGCACACCACGCCGACGCTGTCGTTCACCGTGCCCGGCATGCGCCCGCGGCAGGTGGCCGCCGAGCTGTCCCGGCGGGGCATCTGCGCCTGGGACGGCGACTTCTACGCCCGCGAGCTGTTCGACGCGCTCGGCGTCAACGAGCTCGGCGGCGCAGTCCGGCTCGGGCTCGTGCACTACAACACCGCCGAGGAGGTCGGCTACGTGATCGACTCGGTGGCGGCGCTGCGCGGCGCGCTGCTCTAGGCCCCCGTCCCTACGCGTCGGGGAGCAGCAGCACCTTCCCGATGTGCTCGCTGGCCTCGACGACGCGGTGCGCCTCGGCCGCCCGCGACATGGGCAGCCGCCGGTCGACGATCGGCCGGACCACGCCGCGCTCGACGTCGGGCCACACCTCCGCCCGCACCGCGGCGACGATGTCGGCCTTGCCGCCCGGGCCGGCCGGCGGGCGCGAGCGCAGCGCCGTGGCCGCCACCGAGGCCCGCTTGGCCAGCAGCTTCGCGAGGTCCAGCTCCGCCCGCGTGCCGCCCTGCATGCCGATGACCACCAGCCGCCCGCCGACGGCGAGGGCGTCGACGTTGCGGGCCAGGTACTTCGCGCCCATGTTGTCCAGCACCACGTCGACGCCGGCGCCGTCGGTCTCCTCGCGCACCCGCTCGACGAAGTCCTCGGACTTGTAGTCGATCGTCACCTCGGCGCCGAGCTCGCGGCAGAACTCGAGCTTGGCCGCGCTGCCGGCGGTGGTGAACACCCGTGCGCCGGCCCGGACGGCGAGCTGGACGGCCATCGTGCCGATGCCGCTGGACCCGCCGTGCACGAGGAACGCCTCACCCCGGCGCAGGCCGGCGAGCTGGAAGACGTTGGACCAGACGGTGCAGGTGACCTCGGGCAGCGCGGCCGCGGTGGCGAGCTCCACGCCGGCGGGGCGGGGGAGCAGCTGCACGGCCGGGACGGCGACCCGCTCGGCGTACCCGCCGCCGGCCAGCAGCGCGCACACCTCGTCGCCGACGGACCAGCCGGTCACGCCCTCGCCGACCTCGCTGACGATCCCGCTGCACTCCAGGCCCAGGACCTCGCTGGCGCCCCTCGGCGGCGGGTAGTGGCCGGCCCGCTGCAGCAGGTCGGCCCGGTTGACGGCGGTGGCCGCGACGTCGACGACGACCTCGCCGGGACCGGCCACCGGGTCGGGGACCTCACCCCAGCCGAGCACCTCGGGGCCGCCGGGTCCACTCGCGATCACCGCACGCATGGCCCCGACCCTAGGAGGACCCTCTCGCCCCCCACCTCCCGCGAGCGTGCTCTCAGGTACTCGGTGCCGGCGCCACGGCGGCCGTGGCGCCGGAGACGGTGAGGCAGCGCCCGCCCCCGGGTCCGCTCACCAGGTCGGCGAGCACCCCGCCCAGCGCCCGCCGGGAGACGTGCATCCCCTCGGTGTCGCCGGACGGCGAGGTCGCGGCCGGCTCGTCGCCGTCGGTGAGGTAGACCGGCTGGACGACCGTCCAGTCCAGGCCGCTGTCCCGGACGAGGCGCTCCTGCCGCTCGTGGTCGGCGATCTGCGGCCGCAGCAGGAGGGCGAACACCAGCCGGGCCGACAGCGGCAGCCGGTCGCGCGTCTCCCCGACGCCGTAGGAGGACTGGACGACCAGCCGCAGGACCCCGTGCTCCCGCATCGCGGCGACCACCGCGGCCGTCCCCCGTGAGCGGACGTCGGGCGGGGTGCCGCGGCTGCCCAGCAGGCGCACCCGGAGCGGGTGCTCGCTGATGCCGAGGGTCACCACGACGGCGTCCTGCCCGCGGACCGCCCGCGCCACGTCCCCGGGCGCCGTGGCGTCGCCGTCCACGGCCCGGACGCCGGGACGCCCCGTGTACGCGGCCGACGCCCGCCGGGCGAAGGCGGTCACCTCGTGTCCCTGCCCGGCCAGCGCCTCCACGGCCGCCCGTCCCGATCCACCCGTCGCACCCACCACCAGAACGCGCACGTCCCTGCTCCTCCCGGTCCCGCCGGCGCCGGTCGCCGGCCACCGTCGACACTGGCGGCCGGGGCGGCCGGAGCCCATGACCGCGCGTCCGCGGTCGGTGCCCGTCCGTCCGGCGGACCTGGACGCCCGGTGCGGACGTCAGCAGGCTGGGACCGTGCACGCGGACGCCGGGACCGACGGGGACCACACCCGGCCCTGGGCGCCGGTCGACCCCCTCGGCGGCGTGCTGGCCGACCTCCGGATCCGTGGCACCTTCTACTGCCGGGCGGAGGCGACCGCGCCGTGGGGCGTGGAGATGCCCGCCCTCGCCGGGTGCATGAGCTTCCACGTCGTCACCCGGGGCGCCTGCCTGCTCGAGGTCGACGGCGAGCGCCACGAGCTCGGCGTCGGGGACCTCGCCCTGGTCCCGCACGGCCGCGGGCACCTGCTGCGGAGCGGCCCCGGGGCGCCGGTCGCCGGGCGCGCCGACCTGCTGCCCCAGCGGTACCTGGGCGACCACTACTCCGTCCTGCGGCTCGACGGCGGCGGGTCCCCGGCGACGATGGTGTGCGGGGTGGTCGAGCCCGACCGGCCCGGCGCGGCCCACCTGCTCGGCCTGCTCCCGCCGGTCCTGGTCGTCGACGGGTCGGACCCGGCCCGGACCGGCTGGTTGCCGCTGCTCCTGCGGGTCCTCGCCGACGAGGCCGCGGTGGACCGGCCCGGGGCGGAGGCCGTGATCACCCGGCTCGCCGACGTCGTGGTCGTCCAGGCCGTCCGGGCGTGGCTGGACACCGCGGCCACGGGCCCGGGGTGGCTCCGGGCCCTGCGCGACCCCCAGGTGGGGCGGGCCGTGGCGTCGCTGCACCGCGAGCCCGGCTCGGCCTGGACGCTGACCCGGCTGGCGCGGGAGGCCCGCATGTCGCGCTCCTCGTTCGCCGCCCGGTTCACCGAGCTGGCCGGCGAGCCGGTGATGCACTACCTGGCCCGCTGGCGCATGCACCTGGCCACGGTCGCCCTGGGGCAGGGGGCGCGGGTGGGCGAGCTGGCCGGGAGCCTGGGCTACGAGTCGGAGGCGGCGTTCTCGCGCGCGTACAAGCGGATCGTCGGCGTCCCGCCGACCGCGACCGGGGCGGCCGCGCGACGCTCCTGAGTCGGCCCGCGGCGCCGTCCAAGCAGGCCACAAGCCCCCTGCAGGGGCCGGGCGGCACCGTCTGCGCCATGACCACGACGAGCACCCCGACGACGACGTCCCCCGCCCGCTGCGCGCCCGCCCGCCGCGGCGCCGTCCGGCACCTGGGCGACCACGCCCTGCTGCACCGGGCGCTGCGCTCGGGCACCCGGGTGGTCGCCGACGCCCTGACCGGCATCGCCTACGACGAGTCCTGCTGCCCCGAGCGGCAGCGCGAGCTGGTCCGCTGGACGAGCGGTGTGCTGGCCGAGGTCCGGGCGCACGCGGTGCTGCGCCGGCGGCTGGAGGCCGCGGTGTCCCGCGTCGTGCTGCCCGGCGGGGGCCCGGACCTGCGCCGCCCGGGTGGCGACACCGCCCTCGACGAGGCGCTCACGCGGGCCGTCCTGGCGCTGCCGCTGTTCGCCCGCGACGTGAGCGCCGGTGCCCCCGCCCTGGCCGTCGCGCTGACCGACCTCGCCGACCTGGTCGCCGCCCGGCTGGACGCCGAGGAGGCCGTCGTGCTGCCGCTGGTCGACGAGCACGTGTCCGCCGCCGAGCGCGCCCGCGTCGAGCGGGCCGCCCGCCGGGGCCTGCCCGCAGGTCAGGCGCTGTTCTCGCTGCCGTGGCTGCTGGACGCCTGCCACCCCGCCGAGCGGGTCGCGGTGCTGGAGACGGCCTCCCGCCCGGCCCGGCTGGTCCTGCGGTTCGCCGGCGCCCGCCACGGGCGCACCCGCGACGCCGTCCTCGGCACGCCCTGGTGACCCCGGGGACGGCAGCGGGCCGGCTCCCCCGGAGGGGAACCGGCCCGCTGTGCAGGACCGCTAGGCCCGTGCCTTCAGGTCCTTGCGCAGGATCTTGCCGGCCGCGGACTTGGGCACCTGCTCGATGAACTCCACCGCGCGGATCTTCTTGTGCGGGGCGAGCCGGCTGCCGGCGAAGTCCATGACGTCCTGCTCGGAGATCTCCGCGCCGGGCGCCTTGACGACGAACGCCTTGGGCAGCTCCTCGCCGCTCTCCTCGTCCTTGACGCCGATGACGGCCGCGTCGGCGATGGCCGGGTTGCTCAGCAGCACGGCCTCGAGCTCGGCCGGGGCCACCTGGTAGCCCTTGTACTTGATCAGCTCCTTGACCCGGTCGACGACCGTGTAGCAGCCGTTCTCGTCGACGATCGCGACGTCGCCGGTGTGCAGCCAGCCCTCGTCGTCGAGGGTCTGGGCGGTCGCCGTCGGGTTGTTGAGGTAGCCCTTCATGACCTGCGGGCCGCGGACCCACAGCTCCCCGCGCTCGCCGGGAGCGGCGTCGGTGCCGGTCTCCGGGTCGACCAGGCGGCACTCGGTGTTGGGCAGCGCCAGGCCGACCGAGCCCTTGGGCACCTCGGTGACGCCCTCGGGCAGGCGGTTCGCGTCCGGGGTGGTGTGCGAGACCGGCGACAGCTCGGTCATGCCGTAGCCCTGCGCGACGACGACGCCGTCGGCGGCGCCCTTGCGCAGCCGTTCCTGGGCGGCCTGGGCCAGTGCCTCGTCCAGCGGCGCGGCCCCGGAGGTGATGCTGCGCAGCGAGGACAGGTCGAACTGGTCGACCATCGGGTGCTTGGCCAGCGCCAGCACGATGGGCGGCGCGACGAACGCGCGGGTGATCTTCTGGTCCTGGATCGTGCGCAGGAACTGCTCGAGGTCGAACCGCGGCAGGGTGACCACGGTGCCGCCCCACTGCAGGCCCTGGTTCATGAGCACGGTCAGGCCGTAGATGTGGAAGAACGGCAGGACGGCGATGATCCGCTCGTCGCCCTCGACCAGCTCCACCAGCGGGCGGGACTGGCTGACGTTGGCCACCAGGTTGCGGTGGGTGAGCATGACGCCCTTGGGCAGGCCCGTGGTGCCGCTCGAGTAGGGCAGCGTGACCAGGTCGTTCGCCGGGTCGATGTCCACCTCGACGGACGGCGCGTCGCTGGTGATCAGGTCCAGCAGCGAGGCGTGACCCTCGGCGCCGTCCATGACGATGACCTCGTCGACCGGCGTCTGCTCGGTGGCCTCCAGCGCCCGGTCGAGGAACGGCGAGACGGTGACGAGCACCTTCGCGCCGGAGTCCTTGAGCTGGTAGGCCACCTCGTGGGCGGTGTAGAGCGAGTTGATCGGGCTCATCACCAGGCCGGCGCGGGCGATGCCGTGGAAGACGACCGGGTACCACATGGTGTTCGGGCACAGCACCGCGACGACGTCGCCCTTGCGCAGGCCGCGCGCGGCGAGGGCGGCCGCGACCCGGTCGACGTAGGTCGCCAGCTGGCCGTGGGTGATCGAGTCACCGCTCAGCCCGTCGACCAGGGCCGGCGCGTCCGGGCGCGACGCCCCGCCGGCGAGGACGAACTCGGGGACCGACTGGTCGGGGATCTCGACGTCGGGGTAACGACTGGCCAGAGCCACGGTGCTCCTCCTCGGGGGTGCGTAGTGGCGCCAGTCTCACACCCCGGGTGTGTCGCAGGGCACGGGGGTCACTCGGCGTGACGATCAGCGCGGCCAGAGCACCGACTGGGTGCACCGGAACAGCGCCAGCGTCCTCCCGGCGTCGGCGGCGACGACGGCGTCCCACACCTGCGTCGTCCGGCCGGCGTGCACGTTCGTCGCCACCGTGCGCAGCCGGCCCTCGCGGAGGGTGCCGAGGAAGTTGCTCTTCAGCTCGATGGTCGTGAACCCGGCCGACCCGTCGGGCAGCAGGGCGCGGGTGGCCAGGCCGCAGGCGGTGTCGGCCAGCGCGACGACGGTGGCCGCGTGCAGGTAGCCGTTGGGCGCGAGCAGCTCGGGGCGGACGTCGAGCGCGGCCTCGAGCCGGCCGGGCTCGTGCGCGGTGACGGTCAGCCCGATCAGCCCGGGCAGCGTGCCCGGCAGCAGCGTGTTGAGCTCGTCGGCGGTGAGGAACCCGGGAGCGGCCATGGCCGCGACCGTAGCGCCCCACCACCGGGGGACCCGGCGGCGTCAGGGGGCGGAGTCGGCCCTCGTCCGGCGGAAGCGGCGGCGGTGGGTGCGGACCCGCTCGCCGTCGGTGCGGCGGCGCAGGTGCAGCCGCTCGCGGTGCGCCTCGGCCGAGTGGACGACGGTGACCGGGCACGGCGCGTGCAGGACGCACTGCAGGCCCGTCGAGCCGAGCAGCACGCTGGAGAACCCGCCGTGCCCCCGGCTGCCGACCACCAGCAGGTCCGCCCCCACCGACTCCCGGACCAGCCCGTCGGCCGCCGAGCCGAGGGCGGCCGTCACGTGGATCACCGGGTGCGGCTCCGGCACCTCGCGGAGCACCTCCTCGACGAACGCCTCGGCCCGCTCCACCGCCGCCGCCTCGGCCCGGTCGTAGTGGACGTCGCCGACCACGTCGAAGTCCATCCACGCCTCGGGCGGGCGGTACACGGTGACCGCCTCGACGGGCACGTCCCGGCGGACGGCGTCCTCGAGGGCGAACCGCAGCGCGGCCCGCGCCCCCGCCGACCCGTCGACGCCCACCACCACCCGCGGCCCGTGGGCCCGGGACTCCTCGACGCCTGCGGCCTGCTCGGTCATGACGGCCTCCCCGGCACCGTCCCCGCGGGACCCGGCGCCCCGGCGGGCGACCCGAGCATGATCCGTCCGGGCGCGCGGCGGAAGGGGCCTCCGTCGCGCCGCGGCAGACCACCGTCCGCGCGGTGGGGTGCCCGGCCTCGCGCTGCAGGGTGAGGCCGGGCACCGCGGGGTGACGACGGCGGCCGGCGGACCGGCGCCCGGCCGGCTCAGGCGAGGCCGCGGGTGGTCCGCGCCGGCGGACGGTCCCCGCGGATGGCGGCGACCATGTCCAGCGTCTGGCGGGTCGCGGCGACGTCGTGGGCGCGGAACACGCGGGCGCCCAGCCACGCGCTGACCGCCGTCGCGGCGAGCGTGCCGGTCAGCCGCTGCTCGAGCGGGACGTCGAGGGTCTCCCCGACGAAGTCCTTGTTCGACAGCGCCACCAGCACCGGCCAGCCGGTGGCCACGAGCTCGTCGAGCCGGCGGGTGGCCTCCAGCGAGTGCCGGGTGTTCTTGCCGAAGTCGTGGCCGGGGTCGACCAGCACCCGCTCGCGGTCCACGCCGGCGGCGACCGCGGCCTCGGCCAGCGCCGTCGTCCGCGCGACGACGTCGGCCACCACGTCGTCGTACCGCACCCGGTGCGGCCGGGTCCGCGGCGGCAGGCCGCCGGCGTGGGTGCACACGATGCCCGCGCCGGCCTCGGCCGCGACGCCCGCCAGTTCGGGGTCGACGCCGCCCCACGCGTCGTTGACGACGTCCGCCCCCGCGGCGAGCACCTCCCGGGCGACCTCGGCCCGCCAGGTGTCGATCGAGATCGGCAGGTCCGGGTGGGCGGCGCGGATGGCGGCCACCAGGTCCACGGTGCGGCGGATCTCCTCGGCGGGGGAGACCTCCGCGCCGGGAGCGGCCTTCACCCCGCCGACGTCCACCACGTCCGCGCCCTCGGCCACCACCCGGTCCACCCGCTCGACCGCGGCGGCCAGCTCGTACGTCGCCCCGCGGTCGTAGAAGGAGTCCGGCGTGCGGTTGACGATCGCCATGACCACCAGCCCGCCGTCGGGCACGTCCCGCCGGCCCAGTCGCAGCACCCCGTCGCCTCCGTCCCGGCCGATGTGGTGGAGTCAGCCAACCAGACCACCGGCGGTCGGGACCGAGGGACACAGGAGGACAGGCGATGGCGCAGACCACCGTGGACGGCGTCGAGGGCGTGCAGGGGCTCGTCGGGCAGCACCTGGGGTACAGCGACTGGGTCGAGGTCACCCAGGAGCAGGTGGACCAGTTCGCCGAGGCGACCGGCGACCACCAGTGGATCCACGTCGACGTCGAGCGGGCGAAGAGGGAGAGCCCCTTCGGCGGGCCGGTCGCGCACGGCTACCTGACGCTGTCGCTCATCCCCTCCCTGCTGCCGCAGATCGTGGAGATCTCCGGCTTCCGGATGGGCGTCAACTACGGCACCGAGAAGGTGCGCTTCCCCTCGCCGGTGCCGGTGGGCAGCCGGGTGCGGGCCGGCGCGACGCTGGCGTCGGCGACCCCCTTCGACGGCGGCATCGCGATGAACATGGACGTCACCGTCGAGGTCGAGGGCCAGACCAAGCCGGCGATGGTCGCCACCGTCGTCTACCGCCGCTACCTCTGAGGCACCGGAGGCGATCCCTGCGTCCTGGGCGCCAGGACGCAGGGATCGCCTCCTCCACCTGGTCGGTCAGTTGACGATCGACTGGTTCACCAGGGCGCGCAGGTAGGCGCGGATCGGCAGCGTGCTCGAGGGCAGCAGCTGCGTGTAGAAGCTGACGACGACGTCCTCGACCGGGTCGACGTAGAACGCCGTCGACGCCGCCCCGCCCCAGCTGTAGTCGCCGACGCTCGCCACGCCGCCGTAGCGCGCCGGGTCGAGCACCATCGAGAAGCCCAGCCCGAAGCCGACCCCGCGCAGCGGCGTCTCGGCGAACAGCGGCCGGCCGAAGGTCTCCAGGTCCTGGTCGCCGGGCAGGTGGTTGCGGACCATGTGCGCCAGCGTCCGGGGGCCGAGCAGGCGCCCGCCGTCGAACGAGCCGCCACGGCGGAGCATCTCGCAGAAGCGCAGGTAGTCGCCCGCCGTCGAGACCAGCCCGCCGCCGCCGGACAGGAACGTCGGCTTGCGGTGCGCGGCCTCGCCCATGGCGTCGATCGGCGCGAACGCGGTGGCCGGGCCGCCGGGCTGCCCGGGGACGGCGGCGTAGAGGCGGGCCAGGGAGGCGACGTCGTCGTCCTCGCGCAGGCCGAAGGAGGTGTCGGTCATGCCCAGCGGGCGGAAGACCCGCTCCTCGAAGAAGACGTCGAGGGTCTGCCCGGAGACGACCTCCACCAGCCGGCCGAGGACGTCGGTGGAGACTCCGTAGTTCCACTCCGACCCGGGCTGGAAGACCAGCGGCACCGACGCCCACTGGCGGCACGCCTCGGCCGAGTCGACGCCGGGCGGGGTGCCCCACTCGTGGCCCATCGCGCGGTACATGGCGTCGACCGGGTGGGCGTGGTGGAAGCCGTAGGTGAGCCCGGAGGTGTGCGTGAGCAGGTGCCGGACGCGGATCGGCTCGACCTGCGGCTGGGTGACCGGCTTCTGCGACGACCCGGCGACGTAGACCCGGGTCCCGGCGAACTCCGGCAGCCACCGGGCGATCGGGTCGGTGAGCTCGAAGGCCCCCTCCTCGTACAGCATCATCGCCGCCACCGAGGTCACCGGCTTGGTCATGGAGAAGATCCGCCAGCGGGTGTCCTCCTCGACCGGCAGGCCGTTCTCGACATCGCGGGAGCCGTACCGCCCGACGTGCGCCAGCCGGCCGTGCCGGGACACCGTGACCAGGAAGCCGGGCAGCTGGCCGTCGTCGACCCAGCGGGCCAGCCGCTTGTCCAGGCGCTCCAGCCGGCCGGCGTCGAGGCCCACCTCGGCCGGGTCGGTCTCCAGGGTCAGTCCGCTCGCCACGTGTTCCTCCGTCCCGGCGCCGTCGCCCTCGGGCGGCGCCTGCCTGCGCATCCTGACCCACGGGACGTGGGGGAGGTCACAGGGGGCAGGCGCCGCCCCGGCGGGGGTCCCGGTGGATCAGACCGGCACGTTGCTCGCGGCCTTCTTCAGGTTGGAGCCGGCGGTCACCTTGACGGTGTTGGCCGCGGGGATCTCGATGGACTCACCGGTCTGCGGGTTGCGGCCGGTGCGCGCCGAGCGCTGGGTCCGCTCGACGGTGATGAGGCCGGAGACGGCCACCTTCTCGCCGCGGGTGATCGCCTCGACGAGCTCCTCCTGCAGACCGCTGAGCACGGCGTCGACGGTGGAGTTGGGGACGTCGGCGCGCTTGGCGATGGCGGAGACGAGTTCGGCCTTGTTCACGGGTTTCCTCTCGGACGTCGGGGCCCGCGCGGTCTCGGCGGGCCGCCGGGTGGGTACCGGCCGCGGGTCCGCGGCGGCGGTCCCGGGCGGGCGCCCGGGACGGACCGGTTCCCGTCGGGGGTCCGGCCCGGGGCACCGTGACACGCCGACGGGGCATCTGGCCAGTGCACGGGCCTGATCACGACCCTACGGACCCGCCGGTACCACCCGTCCCGGGGGCGGGTCGGCTCCCCGCGACGCAGGGTGAGCCGCGTGCCGCGGCTCCCCGGGACCGGACGGCGGTCAGGCGGCGCGGATGTGCGCGCAGACGGCCGCCACCGGCTCCGGGCCGACCCCGGCCAGCCCGTGGTCGGCCGCGGCGTGCCCGGCGACCTGGCCGAGGATCCCGGCGTCGTCGGCGGCGGTGAACGAGGCGGTGCAGCCGGGGACGACGTCCCCGCAGGTGGAGGTCTCCACCGGGCGGTGGCTCTCGGGAGGGGTGGGGAGGGCGTTCAGCGGACGGCGGCCGCGGAGGCCAGGTCCTCGACGCGCAGCAGGCCCACCACGGCGCCGGAGGCGTCGGTGCAGACCACGGGGTCGAAGCGCTGGGCCGGCGAGCGGGTCAGGGCCCGCTGGAGGGTGGCGGTGACGTCGTCGCTGGGCTCGGCGCGCAGCGACACCGGGGCCGTGTGGGCCTGTCCGGTGCGCGGGTCGGTCAGCCGCAGAGCGAGTGGCTCGCCCTGCCGGCCCACCAGGACGACCGGCGGGACGCCGGGGAAGGGCTCGGTGACCTCGCACTGGCGCACCGGGCGCAGCAGGCCCGCGACGGTGGACGCCGACCGCGCGCGGGCGGCGCAGCCGCGGACCAGCGCGACGACGTCCGGGTCCAGCGGCGCGAACCCGGGGGAGGGCCGGCCCAGCAGCCACCCCTGCGCCAGCGGCACGCCGAGCCGGCAGAAGGCGGCCAGCTCGCCGCGGGTCTCGATGCCCTCGGCGAGCAGCCAGGCGTCGATGCGGCCGGCGAACTCGCCGACCATCTCGGCCAGCGCCATGCGCACCGGGTCGGCGTCCGCGCCGGCGACCAGGGAGCGGTCCAGCTTGACCAGCTGCGGCCGGAGGGCGGCCAACTGCTGCAGGCCCGACCAGCCCGAGCCGGTGTCGTCGAGGGCGACCAGCGCCCCCCGCGCCCGCAGCTCGGCGACCTGGACGCGCAGCGCGCCCAGGTCGTCGACCGGCGCGTGCTCGGTCAGCTCGACCACGACGCGGTGCAGGTCCGGGCGGGTGGCCATCGCCTCCTGCACCGGCGCCGTACCGAGCAGGTGCGGGCCGACGTTGACGGTGAGGAAGGTGTCCGCGGGCAGGTCCGGGACGGCGGCCAGGGCCTTGTGCAGGGCCAGCGCCTCGAGCTCGGCGGCGATCCCGGCGTCGGCGGCCGCGGCGAACCACACGTCCGGGCCGGCGGGGCCCGGGAAGCGGGACAGCGCCTCGTACCCGGCCACCCGGGCCCGCGCGAGGTCGACGATCGGCTGGAAGACCAGCGTGAGGTCGTCGGGGTCGGCGAGCAGGGGGCGGCAGTCCGGCAGCCGCCGCGTCAGCATCCCCGTCATGGTGGGGGGATCGGCCGCGGCCGCCGCCCGCCGGACCCCTCCGGCCGTGGGCCTCACCCGGTGGGGTGGGCGGGCGCCACCTGCGGACGGCGCCGTCCGCGCGGCCGTCTCCCGTGGCAGCATGGACGGCTGCGGCCGCCCGGTCGCGCGAGGACGAGGAGGGCCGTGACCGTCCCTCCGCCGTGCGCGCCCGACGACGTCCTGCGGGACCCGCACCGCCTCGCCGCCGCCCGCCGCCTGCTCCTCGAGGTGCCCGGACCCGCCGCCTACGACCGGCTGTCCGGGCTGGCCGCGCGGCTGCTCGACGTCGGCTACGCGAAGGTCACCCTGTTCATCGAGCGGGACACCGTCGTCGGCGGGCACGGCCTGCCGCCCGGCGTGATCGGCGGGCGGGCGCTGCTCACCGGCGCCTTCTCCGAGCGCGTCGTGCGCGAGGGACGGGCCCTCGCGGTGCCCGACGCACGGGCCGACCGCGCGCTGGCCGGGCTGCCCGCCGTCACCTCGGGCGAGGTCGTGGCCTACCTGGGCACACCGCTGCTGTCCGCGTCCGGGTTCGTCGTCGGCGCGCTCGCCGTCTACGACCCCGGGCCGCGCACGTGGGAGCCCGACGACGTCGCGCTGCTGGAGCACCTGGCCTCCGCGGTGGTGGCCGAGCTGGAGCTCTCGGCGGCCCGGTCCGCCATCGGCGTGTCGGCCACCCGGCTGGAGGTGGCCCTCGAGGCCAGCGAGATCGGCATCTGGGAGTACGACCTGCGCACCGGGGCGCTGCACTGGGACGAGCGCTGCGCGGCGGTGCACGGCCTCGACGGACCCCTGGACATCGTCGACGTCGACCGGATGCTCGCCGAGCGGATCCACCCCGACGACCACGCCGCGGTGCGGTCGGCCATGGTCGGGGCGCTGGCCGGCGACGGCGAGTACGCCGTCGAGGCCCGCGCCCTGCACGCCGACGGCAGCGTGCGGTGGACGGTGTCCCGCGGCCGCGTGGTGCGCGACTTCCGCGGCGAGCGGGTGCGGGTCCTCGGGACCGTCCTCGACGCCACCGAGGCCCGCGAGCAGGCCACCCGCCGGATGGCGGCGGTGCAGCGGGCCGCCGCCATCGCCGAGGTCGCCGCGGAGCTGGCCAACGCGACCGCGCTGTCCCAGCTGGCCGAGATCGCGCTGCGGGGTGCCCGGGTGCTCGGGGCGTCCTCGAGCGCGCTGGCCGCGTTCGACGGGGACGGCGCGCTGCGGCTGCACCTGGCCCGGGACCTGGCCGACACCGTGGCGCACGCCGCCGCGGAGGCCGACGTGGAGCTCCCGCCCGAGGACCTGGTGGTCGAGCTCGACGACGCCCTGCCCACCCAGTACGCCGCCCGGCACGGCGAGCGGCTGGTCTTCGCCGACCTCGACGAGGCCGTGGCCCGGTTCCCGCAGATGGCCGACGTCGGCGCCGCGCTCGGGCTGCGCGCGCTCGCCGCGCTGCCGCTGCGGGTCGAGGGCCGGCTGCTGGGCAGCTTCGTCGTCGTCTGGGACACCGCGCACGTCTTCGCCGACGACGACGTCGAGCTGCTCGACGCGCTGACCGCGCAGATCGGCCTCAGCGTCTCCCGGCTGCGGTCCCAGGCCGAGCGCGCCGAGGCCGTCCGCGCCATGTCCGAGGCCAACCAGCGGCTGCAGCTGCTGGCCGACGCCGGCCGCGTGCTCTCGGGCAGCCTCGACATCGGCGAGCAGCTCGGGCAGCTCGCCGACCTGGTGGTGCCGGCCCTCGCCGACTGGTGCTGGATCGTCGTCACCGAGGAACAGGGCCGGCTGCACGAGGTGGCCTGGGCGCACCGCGACCCGGCCCGGCGTGGGGACGTCGCCGCCTACGTGCACGCGATGGCGACCGGGATGAGCGACGAGCACGCCGCGCGGGTGGTCACCCGCACCGGCCGGCCGCTCGTCGTCCCGGAGCTGGACGCCGCCCGGATCGCCCGGTCCCTGCCCGACCCCACCGCCCAGGAGATGCTGCTGCGGCTGGCGCCCCGGTCGGCGCTCGTCGTGCCGCTGGTGGCGCGGGGGCGGGTCATCGGCGCCCTGGGCACCGCCAACGACGCCGCGCGCGGGCCGCACACGCCCGGCGAGATCGAGACCGCGGTCGAGGTGGGCCGCCGGGCGGGGCTGGCCCTCCAGGCGGCTCGCCTCTACGAGCAGCAGCGCGGCCTCGCCGACGCCCTGCAGCACAGCATGCTGACCGCGCCGCCCCGGCCCGAGGGCTGCGAGATCGTCGTCCGGTACGTGCCGGCGTCGGAGGGCGCCGAGATCGGCGGCGACTGGTACGACGCGTTCGTCGAGGCCGGCGGCGCGGTGGTGCTGGCGATCGGCGACGTCGTCGGGCACGACCGGCACGCCGCCGCGGCGATGGGCCAGCTGCGCGGGCTGCTGCGCGGCATCGGCTACGCCGGCGGGGGCTCCCCGGCCGAGGTGCTCGGCGGGCTCGACCGCGCGGCGGCCGGGCTGGCGCTGGGGACGATGGCCACCGCGGTCCTCGCCCGGCTGGAGCGCACCGACGCCGGGGGTGCGCGGCTGCGCTGGTCGAGCGCCGGGCACCCGCCGCCGGTCGCCGTCCTGCCCGGCGGCGGCGTGCGCGTGCTGGACGAGGGGACCGCGGACCTGCTGCTCGGCGTCGACCCGCGCCGTCCCCGCGCCGACCACGACTGCGACCTGCCCGTGGGCAGCACGGTGCTGCTCTACACCGACGGCCTGGTCGAGCGGCGGGACCGCGACCTCGACGCCGGCACCGCCGCCCTCACCGCCGCGCTGGGCGAGTTCGGCGACCTCCCGCTCGAGGAGCTGTGCGACCGGCTGCTCGGGCGGATGGTCCTGCCCGGCGCCGAGGACGACGTCGCCCTGCTCGCCGTCCGCGTCGGGCGGGAGAGCCATTAGCGCGACGAAGGCGCTCCGGGAGTCCTAGAGAGGCGCGACCTCGTAGGTGTGGCCGGCCGCGCGCAACCGGTCGACCAGCACGCCGCCCAGTGCCGTCGCGGGGGTCAGCGACCCGGCCCGGTCCGGCAGCCGCTCCTCGTCGAGGGCCAGCGCCAGCGCCACCTCGCCGAGCATGACCGACGTCGCCTTGTAGCCGGGGTCGCCCTGCCCGGCCACCGTGGCACGGTAGCGGCGGCCGCCCTCGGTGTCGGCGTCGACGACCATCCGGAAGAAGCCCCTCTCCCGCGTGGCCTCGTCCGGCCCGCTGCCCGGCGCGGGGAGCACCCGGTCGAGCAGGGCCCGGGTCGGCGGGAAGGCGAGCGCACCGAGCGCCGCGGCCAGGCCGGTGGTGACGCCGGCGGCGGCGAACGCGCCGGTGATCCCGCGGCCGGTGCTCATCGACTCGCCGTAGCGCAGGCCCCGGCCGTAGGCCCACTCCTGCAGCGCGTTGCTGCGGCGCACGATCCGGGTGTTGAACGGTGCCATGACGAACGGGGCGGTCCACCGGCCCTCGGCGGCCAGCGCGGGCGGCACGGCGTCCGGGGGCTGCTTCGTGTCGGGCTCGGCGGCGCGGTCGGGGGAGAGGGCGTACGGGTCGCCGATCACCCTCCGCACCGCCCGGTCGGTGGCCATCGCCTCGATCTGCGCGCGCATCGAGTCGACGGTGCCGCCGCTGAACCCGCCGCGGACGGTGGCGACCAGGCGGACGTCGGTCAGCCCGCCCGCGCCGTCGGCCCGGGCGCGCTCGGCGAGCAGGTACACCGACAGGTCCGACGGGATGGAGTCGTAGCCGGCGGCGTGCACGAGGCGGGCGCCGGTCTCGCGGGCGACGGCGTCGCAGCGGTCGATGGCCTCGCGCACGAACAGCACCTCGCCGGTGAGGTCGGCGTAGTGCGTGCCCGCCCGCGCGCAGGCCTCCACGACCGGCAGGCCGTAGCGGTGGTACGGGCCGACCGTGGTGGCCAGCACCCGGGTGCCCTCCACCATCCGGGCCACGGACGCCGGGTCGCCGGTGTCGGCCTCGACCAGCGGCCAGTGGCGGGCCGCCTCCGGCAGCGCGGCCGCGGCGGCGGTCAGCTTCTCCTTCGACCGGCCGGCCAGGGCGACGCGCAGGCCGGGCGGCGCGGCCTCGGCCACGTAGGCGGCGACCAGGCGGCCGACGAAGCCGGTGGCGCCGAAGAGGACGACGTCGTGCTCCCGCTCGGGCATGCGGCTCATCCTGCCGGGCGGCTCCGGCTCACCGCATCCGGCGGCGGAGGACCCGGCGGCGCCCCTCGGGCCGCCGGGACCGGTCGCGGGCCGCCAGCCGGCTGCGGGCGCGACCGGGGAGGTCCACGGCGACCGGCGCCTCCCACCCGCGCCACACCGACAGCACCCGCAGGCCCGCGACGAAGGCGATCACCACCAGCGCCACCGGGATGGGGTCCACGCCGAGCGGCCCGGCCAGCAGCGTCAGCAGGGTGGCGCCGAGCAGCGCGGCGACGGCGTTGTAGGGCCCGGGCTGCACGATGTCGGCGCGCTGGGCGAGCAGCACGTCGCGGATGACCGCCCCGCCGACCGCCGTCAGCGTCCCGATGAACACGACCGAGGCGCTGGGCAGGCCGGCGAGCTGGGCCTTCTGCGCGCCGATGACGGTGAACAGGCCGAGGGTGAGCGCGTCGAGCACCACCAGCAGCGCGGTGAGCCGGGACAGCCAGCCGGAGAAGAAGAAGGTCACCGCCGCGGTGATGGCCACGGCGGGCAGGTAGGCGCGGTCGGTCAGGGCGACCGGCGGGCCCTCCGCCAGCAGCACGTCGCGGATCAGCCCGCCGCCGAGGCCGCCGCTGACCGCGAGCAGCAGGACGCCGGAGACGGCGAAGCCCTCCCGGGCGGCCAGCAGCCCGCCGGTGAGCGCGCCGACGACGATCGCGGCGAGGTCGACCGCGGCCGGGACGTGCAGCGTCTCGGTGGCCGCCGCGAGGGTGCTCACGAGGGTCCATCCTCCCGCCCGCCGCCGGGCCGCCCGGGACCTGCCCCCCTCGGACGGGTGAGACGGCGCTCGACCCGCTGCCCGGCCCGTCCGATGAGGCAGCCATGAGCAGGTCCCGGAGCGCGACGGCGGCCGGCACCCGGTTGTTCGCCGCCTACGCCGCGGCCAGCCTGGTGCCGGTCGTCGTGCTGGGCGCGGTCCTCGCGGCGGGCATCCGGCAGGACGCCGTCGACCGCGCGCTGGAGTACGGCCACGCGCAGGCCGCGGTGGTCGAGGAGATGGCCATCGCCCCGGCGCTGCGCGGGCAGGACCTCGGCACCGGGCTCACCGGCGCCGAGCGCGAACGGCTGCAGTCGGCCACCGACCTCGCCGTCTTCCGCGGCTCGATCCTGCGGCTGCGGCTGCGCGACTTCGCCGGCACGGTCGTCTTCGCCGACGACGGCGCCACCGGTCCCGAGACCGCGCTGCCCGACTACCCCGCCGGCGAGGACGTCGTCCCCGCGGCCGGCGGCGCGTTCACCACGGCCGCGGCCGGCGGGACCGACGTCGCCCTGCTCGACGACGACGGCCTGGCCGTGGGCCGGATGATCCGCGTCCTGCAGCCCATCGTCGCCGACACCTCCGGCCGGTCGGTCGGCGTGCTCGAGCTGCTGCTGCCCTACGACACCGTCGCCGCCGAGGTCGAGGCGGCCACCACCCGCACCTACTGGCGGCTGGGCGCCGGCCTCGGCGCCCTCTACCTGGTGCTCGCCGGGATCTCCTGGTCGACCACCCGCCGGCTGCGCCGCCAGGCCGCGCAGGCCGCCCACGACGCGCTGCACGACCCGCTGACCGGGCTGGCCAACCGCGAGCTGTTCGCCCGCCGGGTGGCCGCCGAGGTCGGCCGCGGCGCCCCGGCCGCCGTCGTCCTCGTCGACCTCGACCGGTTCAAGGAGGTCAACGACACCCTCGGCCACCACGCCGGCGACCAGCTGCTGCGGGAGGTGGGCCGCCGGCTGTCGGCCACCGTGCGGGCGGGGGACACCGTCGCCCGCCTCGGCGGCGACGAGTTCGGCCTGCTGCTGCCCGGCATGGACGACGCCGGCGCCGCCCGCGAGCTGGTGCAGCGGGTCAGCGACGCGCTGTCGGTGGAGACCGTGGTCGAGGGCGTGCCGCTGGCGGTGGAGGCCAGCTGCGGCATCGCCATGCACCCGGCCGACGCCACCGACGTCGAGACGCTCATGACCTGCGCCGACGCAGCCATGTACCAGGGCAAGCGCGGCGCGACCGGCGTCGTCGTCTTCGACCCCCGCGCCACCGCTCCCTCGCCGCACTCGCCCGCGCTGCAGCACGACGTGCGGCGCGCGCTGGAGGACGGCGACCTGCGCCTGCACTACCAGCCGCAGGTGGACCTGGCCTCCGGCGCCACCGTCGGCGTCGAGGCGCTGCTGCGCTGGCAGCACCCGCAGCGCGGGCTGCTCGGCCCCGGCGAGTTCCTGCCGGCGCTGGAGCAGTCCGGCGTCATCAGCGCGCTCACCGAGTGGGTGCTCCGGCAGGCGCTGGCCGACTGCGCCGCCTGGACGGCCGCCGGCGAGGACTGGACGGTCTCGGTGAACGTCTCGGTGCGCAACCTCGAGGCGCCCGGCTTCGCCGCCACCGTCGCCCGGCTCGCCGCCGCGGCCGGGGTGCCACCGGCGAGGCTGCTCCTGGAGGTCACCGAGACCGCGCTGCCCGCCGACCTCGCGGCCGCCTCTGCCTGCCTGGCCGAGCTCGCCGCGCACGGGTTCGGCGTCGCCCTCGACGACTTCGGGGTCGGCTTCGCCAGCCTGTCGCACCTGCGCTCGCTGTCACTGACCGAGGTCAAGGTCGACCGGGCCTTCGTCACCGGGGTCGACGTCTCGGCCGAGGACGCCGCCGTCGTGCGGTCGCTGGTCGAGCTCGCCCACGGCCTGGGTCTGTCGGTCTGCGCCGAGGGCGTCGAGACGCCCGAGGTCGCCGCCTGGCTGCGGGCGGTCGGCTGCGACCGCGCGCAGGGGTGGCTGTTCTCCCGGCCCCGCCCGTGGCCGGAACTCACCTGCGCGGTCGCGTCCGCGCCCGCCCTGGAGGTCCTCGCGTGACCCGCACCCGCCGCGCCCTCGCCGGCACCGCCGTCCTCGCCGCCGCCCTGGTCACCGCCGGGTGCGGGGGAGCCGCCCCGACGACCGGCACCGGCGCGGCCGCCGCCGTCACCGTCGACGCGCGGCTGCACGCCGCGCTGCCCGCCGACGTGCGCGAGGCCGGCGTCCTCACCGTGGCCAACGACCCGTCCTACCCGCCGGCGTCGTCGTTCGGCCCGGACGGGCGCACCATCGTCGGCTTCGAGCCCGACCTCGGCGCCGCGCTCGGCGACCTGCTCGGCGTGGAGGTGCGCTTCGAGGCCGCGCCGTTCGACACGCTCCTCGACGACCTCGTCGCCGACCGGTTCGACCTGGTCATGAGCGCGGTCACCGACACCGCCGAGCGCGAGCAGCAGGCCGACTTCGTCAACTACTTCCGCGCCGGCTCCGCGATCGTCGTCGCGCGCGGCAACCCGCTCGGCATCCACGAGCTGGCCGGGCTGTGCGGCCGCAGCGTCGCCGTCGAGGCCGGGACCGTGCAGGTCGGGCTGCTGGAGCGGGCCCAGGCCTCGTGCACGGGACGCATCGACGTGCACGAGCTGCCCACCAACGACGACGCCCTGCTCGAGCTGCGCACCGGCCGCGCCGACGCCGTGGTCGCCGACTACCCGCCGGCGGTCTACGTGACCACCGACCCGCGGACGCAGAACAGCTACCAGCTGGTCTCCGACACCCAGTACGAGCCCGGGCTCTACGGCATCGCCGTCGCCCCGGACCGGACCGGGCTGCGCGACGTGCTCACCGAGGCGCTGCAGCGGCTGGTCGACGACGGCGTCTACCAGGAGCTGCTCGACCGCTGGGAGGTCGGGCACGGCGCCGTCGACGCGGTGACCGTCAACGGCGCCCTGCCCGCCAGCTGATGGAACGGCCCCCTTGCAGGGCCCCGCTCCGAGCGTCAGCGAGGGGTGGGGGGCAAGGGGGCCTCCGACTACTGGCCGGGCGGGACCTGCACCGCGGTGGCGGTGTCGTCGGGAGCCGTTCCCGCGCGGACACGCGCGTCCTCGGCGGCCATCGCCTCCTGCCGGCCGGCCTCCTCCTCGAGGATGGCGGCGGCCTTCCACTGCTGCGGGATGGCGAAGCCGTCGACGAGGGTGACCATGTGCGGCCGCAGCTCGGCCAGCAGGGCGTTCACCGTGGCGGTCAGCGCCCTGGACCGGGCCGGGGTGAGCTGGCCGTGCTCGAGCAGCCAGCCCTTGTCCGCCTCGAGGGTCGACAGCGCGTAGAGGTCGCACAGGGCCTCGAGCAGCGCCCTCGCACCCGGGTCGGTGGTCCGTTCGATGCCGGCGACGAACGCCTCGAGCACCACCCGGTCGATGTGCGTGGACGCCGTCCGCAGCACGTGGTCCTGCACGCTGTTGAACACCTGGAAGGGCTCCATGCCCTCGGTGGCGGCGTTCCTCCGCAGCCGCCGGATGGCGCCCTCGAGGGTGTGCCTCTCGCGGAACTCGAACACCTTCAGCTGCCAGCCGCGGTCGCGCAGCGGCACGTCCTCGTCCCGGCCGGGGACGGCGTCGACCAGCCGGGCGATCAGCCCGCGGGCCGCCGTCCGCTCGAGGACGGTCTCGCGGACCATGTCGGCGACGAACGCGACCCGGCCCCAGCCGTCGAGGGAGCCGAACGCGTCCCGGTAGCCGGTGAGCAGGCCCTTGGCGACCAGCTGCAGCAGGACGGTGTTGTCGCCCTCGAACGTGGTGAACACGTCGGTGTCGGCCTTGAGCTGGGGCAGCCGGTTCTCCGCCAGGTAGCCGGCGCCGCCGCACGCCTCGCGGCACACCTGGATGGTGCGGGTGGCGTGCCAGGTCTGGGCCGCCTTGAGCCCGGCCGCGCGCGACTCGAGCTCCCGCTGGGCGGCCTCGTCGACCGGCTCGCCGTGCTCGTGCACCGCGGTCTGGACGTCGTGCATCGTGCCGACCAGCTCCTCCTGCGCGAACGCCAGGGCGTAGGAGGTGGCCAGGGCCGGCAGCAGCTTGCGCTGGTGGACCAGGTAGTCGTTGAGCACGATCTCCCGGTCGCGGCCGGGGGCGGCGAACTGGCGGCGGACGTCGCCGTAGCGGACGGCGATGTCGAGGGCCAGCTTGGTCGCCGAGCCGGCCGAGCCGCCGACGCTCACCCGGCCGCGGACCAGCGTGCCGAGCATGGTGAAGAAGCGGCGGGTCTCGTTCTCGATGTCCGAGGTGTAGGTGCCGTCCTCGGCGACCTGCCCGAAGCGGTCGAGCAGCATCTCCCGCGGCACGCGGACGTGGTCGAAGGAGAGCCGGCCGTTGTCGACGCCGAGCAGCCCGGCCTTGGGGCCGTCGTCGCCGATGGTGACGCCGGGCACCGGGTTGCCGTCCTCGTCGCGGATCGGCACCAGCCAGGCGTGCACGCCCCGCGGCTCCCCCTGGGTGACCAGCTGAGCGAAGACGACGGCCATGCGCCCGTCCTTCGCCGCGTTGCCGATGTAGTCCTTGCGCGCGGCCTCGTGGGGGGTGTGCAGGTCGAAGGTCTGCGTGTCCGGGTCGTACGTGCACGTGGTGCGCAGCTGCTGGACGTCGGAACCGTGGCCGGTCTCGGTCATCGCGAAGCAGCCGGGCAGCGCGAAGCTCATGATGTCGGGCAGGTACGCGTCGTGGTGCCGCTGCGTGCCGAGCAGCTGGACGGCGCCGCCGAACAGCCCCCACTGGACGCCGGCCTTGACCATGAGCGACAGGTCGCCGAAGGCCAGCATCTCGATCGAGGTCACCGAACCGCCGGCGTCGGCCTCGCCCCCGTACTCCTTGGGGAAGCCCAGGCCGACGCGGCCGGTGGCGGCGAGCTCGCCGGCCAGCCGGGTGATCCGCTCGCGGGCCTCCTGCACCGACTCGCCGTACACCGGCGCGTACTTCGGGTCGCCGAGCTGCTCGCGGGCGTCGCGGCGCACGTGCGCCCACCGCCCGTCGAGCACCTCCCGGAGGCGCGCCGGGTCCACGGTGCGGGGCAGGGTGGAGGTCACTTCTTCTCCTCGGGGGTGGGGACGGGCTCTCCCGGCACCAGGCTGCGCAGCCCGGCCCAGGCGAGGTCGGTGAGGTGGGCGGCCAGGTCGGCCCGGGGCATCGGCCGGTCGGCGCGCAGCCACCAGTCGGCGGCGGCGCGGACCAGCCCCACCAGGCCGTGCCCCCAGGGCGCGGCGGCCGCGGGGTCCCGGCCGGCCTGCTCGAGGGCGACGGCCACCAGGGCGGCGGCCTGGTCGCCGACGAGGTCCGACAGCGTGCTGACCGGGTCGGCGTCGACCGGCCGGTCCAGCAGGGGGTGGGCGACGACGAAGCGGTAGAGCTCCGGATCGGCCTCGATGAACGCCAGGTAGGTCTCGACGGCGGCGGCCACCATCCGGCGCGGGTGGCCGGTGCTGGTCATCGCCGCGCGCAGCTTCTCGGTGAGCTGGGCCGCGACCCGGTTGCAGACGGCGACGTAGAGCTCGCTGCGGTCGGCGAAGTGCCGGTAGACGACGGTCTTGCTGGTGCCGGCCTCGGCGGCGATCTCGTCCATGCCGACTCCGGCGCCGTGCCTGCCGACGGCGGCGACGGTGGCGTCCACCAGCTGCTCGCGGCGCGCGCGGCGGTGCTCGTCCCACCGCGAGTCCCGGCGGTCGCGCCGCCGGGTCGCCGTCTCCGCCTTCATGTAACCGACGGTACCGTGTACCGTCGGTACCGGCCACTGTGAGCGGCCCTCGTAGCGCTAATGGCGTCCTGTGACCCCGGAGGTCCTCATGAGCTCGCCCCAGCCCCGGCGGGCCGCCGTCCTCGGCGGCAACCGCATCCCGTTCGCCCGCTCGAACTCCCGCTACGCGCAGGCGTCCAACCAGGACATGCTCACCGCGACGCTGGACGGCCTGGTCGCCCGCTTCGGGCTGCAGGGGGAGCAGGTGGGCGAGGTCGTCGCCGGCGCCGTCCTCAAGCACTCGCGCGACTTCAACCTCACCCGCGAGTCGGTGCTCGGCTCGACGCTGTCGGCCGCGACCCCGGCCTACGACGTGCAGCAGGCCTGCGGCACCGGCCTCGAGGCGGCGGTGCTGGTCGCCAACAAGATCGCCCTCGGCCAGATGGAGTCGGGCATCGCCGGCGGCGTCGACACCACCTCCGACGCGCCGCTCGCCGTCCACGAGGACCTGCGCCGCGTGCTCATCCGGCTCAACTCCGCCAGGACCCTCGGCCAGCGGCTCAAGGCCCTGCGCGGCCTGCGCCCCGGCCAGCTGGTGCCCGAGATCCCGCGCAACGCCGAGCCGCGCACCGGGCTGGCGATGGGCGACCACGCCGCCCTCACCGCCGAGGAGTGGGGGATCGGCCGCGAGGAGCAGGACGAGCTGACCGTCCGCTCGCACCGCAACCTCGCCGCCGCCTACGACCGCGGCTTCCTCGACGACCTGGTCACCCCCTACCTGGGCCTGACCCGCGACCAGAACCTGCGGCCGGACACCTCGCTGGAGAAGCTCGCGAAGCTGGCGCCGGTCTTCGGCGAGGGCCCCGGCGCCACGATGACGGCGGGCAACTCGACGCCGCTCACCGACGGCGCCTCGACCGTCCTGCTGTCCTCCGACGAGTGGGCCGCCGAGCACGGGTTCCCGGTGCTCGCCCACCTGGTCGACGCGCAGACCGCGGCCGTGGACCACGTGCACGGCGGCGAGGGCCTGCTCATGGCGCCGGCCTACGCGATGCCGGTGATGCTCGCCCGCAACGGCCTGACGCTGCAGGACTTCGACTTCTACGAGATCCACGAGGCGTTCGCGTCCACCGTGCTGTCGACCCTCAAGGCGTGGGAGGACCCGGCGTTCTGCAAGGAGCGGCTCGGCCTCGACGCCCCGCTCGGCGCGATCGACCGGGACCGGCTCAACGTGAACGGCTCGTCGCTGGCGGCCGGGCACCCGTTCGCCGCCACCGGCGGCCGCATCGTCGCGACGCTGGCCAAGACCCTGCACGAGGCCGGTCCCGGCAAGCGCGGTCTCATCTCCATCTGCGCAGCCGGCGGCCAGGGCGTCGTCGCGATCCTCGAGTCCTGAGCAGGAGGCTCCCGTGAGCGACTGGTACACGACCTTCGCCAACTCCGGCGTCGGCTCGACCGTGGTGGAGCAGCTCGGCCTGCCCCGGCCGGCGGTGCTGCGCCGGTACGAGCCCGGGCAGCCGCTGCTGCCCGGCCCGGCCCTGGTGGGGACCGCGGGGGAGGGCCGGCTGGGCGACACGCTGGCCGCCGTCCTCCGCGACGCCGGCGTGACCGTGCCGGGTGGCGACGACGAGCGGCCGGCCGCCGTCCTGCTCGACGCCACCGGGCTGACCGGGCCCGGGCAGCTGGCCGCGGCGCACGCCTTCCTCGCCCCGGCGGTCAAGCGGCTGCGGCCCACCGGCCGGGTGCTCGTGCTCGCCGACCCGCCCGCGGCCGCGGACTCCCCGGCGCAGGCCGCGGCCCGGCAGGCCCTGGAGGGGCTGGTCCGGTCGGTGGCCAAGGAGCTCCGCGCGGGCTCCACGGCCAACCTCGTGTACGTGCCCGAGGGCGCCGAGGCGTCGGTCGCGAGCCCGGTGCTGTTCTTCCTGTCCGGGCGGTCGGCCTACGTCGACGGGCAGGTGCTCACCGTGTCGGCGGCCGAGGTACCCGCGGACGAGGACCCGGTGCGCCCGCTGCAGGGGAAGGTCGCCGTGGTCACCGGCGCCGCGCGCGGCATCGGGGCGGCGATCGCCCGGGTCGTGGCCCGCGACGGCGCGCACGTGGTCGCCGTCGACGTGCCCGCCGCCGGGGAGTCGCTGGCCGCGGTGGCCAACGAGGTCCGCGGGACGGCGTTCCAGCTCGACATCACCGCCCCCGACGCCGCCGAGCGGCTGGTCACCCACCTGCGGGAGCGGCACGGCGGGGTCGACGTCGTCGTGCACAACGCCGGGATCACCCGGGACAAGCTGCTGGTCAACATGGACGCCGCCCGCTGGGAGTCGGTCATGGCGGTCAACCTCCAGGCGCAGCTGGACCTCACCCGCGCGCTGCTCGACGCCGAGGGCCTGCTGCGGCCGGGCGCCCGCGTGGTCGCGGTGAGCTCGCAGTCCGGGATCGCCGGCAACCGCGGGCAGACGAACTACGCGGCGAGCAAGGCCGGCGTCATCGGGATGGTGCGGGCGTGGGCGCCGGAGTTCGCTGCGCGCGGCGCCACGATCAACGCCGTCGCGCCGGGTTTCATCGTCACCGAGATGACGGCGAAGATGCCCTTCGGCACCCGCGAGGTCGGCGCCCGGATCAACTCGCTGCAGCAGGGCGGGCTGCCGGTCGACGTCGCCGAGACGATCGCCTGGCTGTCCTCGCCCACGGCCGCCGGCGTGAACGGGCAGGTCGTGCGCGTGTGCGGCCAGTCGATGCTGGGCGCCTGATGGTCACCGTGCTGGAATCGGCGCCGTCGATGGCGCCACTGTTCGTCCGGGCCGCGCTCACCGCGCGGGGCCGCGGCGGGGACCTGCCGGGCACCCGGCTGGCCCGCCGCGGCGTGACCGTGGACCCGGCCGAGGTGGCCGCCTACGCCCGCGTCTGCCGGTTCCCGCTGGCCGACGCGCTGCCGGTGACCTTCCCGCACGTGCTGACCTTCCCGCTGCAGGTCGCGCTGATGAGCGACCGCGCCTTCCCGCTGGCGCTGCCGGGCCTGGTGCACGTCCGCAACCGGATCGACGTGCTGCGGCCGGTCGAGCTGGGGGAGGCCCTCGACCTGGAGGTGTGGGCCGAGCGGTTCGCCGTCCACCCGCGTGGCGCGACCGTCGACCTCTGCGCGTCGGTGTCGGCCGGCGGCGCCGAGGTGTGGCACGGCCGCTCCACCTACCTGGCCCGCGGGGCCCGGCCGCCCGAGGGTGCGCCGGCGTCCGACGTCGACGTGACCGTCGGCGACCTGCCCGCGGGGACCATCCGCTGGCGGGTGCCGGGCGACGCCGGCCGCCGCTACGCCCGGGTCTCCGGCGACGTGAACCCGATCCACCTCTCCGCGCTGACCGCCCGGGCCTTCGGCTTCCCGCGGGCGATCGCGCACGGGATGTGGGTGGAGGCGCGGGCGCTGGCCGCGCTGTCGGGCCGGCTGCCCGGGGCGCTCACCGTCGACGTCGGCTTCCGC
The DNA here is from genome assembly GCF_054050295.1 of Geodermatophilus sp. SYSU D01045. Classification (NCBI taxonomy): domain Bacteria; kingdom Bacillati; phylum Actinomycetota; class Actinomycetes; order Geodermatophilales; family Geodermatophilaceae; genus Geodermatophilus; species Geodermatophilus sp. SYSU D01045. The sequence goes on along the minus strand of NZ_JBJGZB010000029.1, from coordinate 174 downwards.
CGCCCGCTGCTGCTGCCCTCGACGGTCACCCTGGCGACCGCGCCGGCCGACGGCGGCTGGGACCTCGCGCGGGGCCCCGCGCGGCGCGGGTCCCCCCCCCACCTGGGCACCCTGCGCCCGCACTGACCCGCGGTTTAGCACCCTGGGGGGGTGGTTATCGCGTATCGAGTTCCA
>NZ_JBJGZB010000028.1:0-51364 GCF_054050295.1 Geodermatophilus sp. SYSU D01045 | reverse complement strand
GGGGGGGGGGGGGGGGGGGGGGGGGGGGGGGGGGGGGGGGGCGGGGGGGGGGGGGGGGGGGGGGGGGGGGGGGGGGGGGGGGGGGGGGGGGGGGGGGGGGGGGGGGGGGGGGGGGGGGGGGGGGGGGCCCCCCCCCCCAGGGAGGGGAGGGCCATCGGGTGCTCCTCGGCCGGGTCGTCGGGACCCCGGGGAGACTCCCGGCCCCGTGTTCCGCAGCCGTGTCGACGACGTCGCGGTCCCGTTCCGCACTCCGCACCTGTGACGCTGGTCGCAGCCGGGTTTACGGAACCGGTCCGCGAGCCATACGCAGGTGTTCGACTTCGCGTCCACGACGGGACGCCGACACGAGGAGCGCCCCGGGTGAGACGCGGAACGGCCGATCCTGGCTGGCCGTCGGCGTCACCTCCGCCCGCCTGGGACGGCCTGTCCTGGGAGCTGTCCGACGTCGCCGAGCTGCCCCGGGTGCGCGAGGAGCTGCGGCGGTCGCACGTCGCGCCCGACTCGCCCGACGTGCGCGACCGGCTGGTCCTCGTGCTCGACGAGATGGCCTCCAACGCGCTGCGCCACGGCGGCGGCGCGGTCGAGGCGGTGGTGCGCCACACCGGGGACGCCTTCCTGGTCGCGGTGTCCGACGGCGCCGCCGGCACCCCGCCCACCCCGGCGGTCGACCGCGACCCCTCCGAGGGCGGCCTGGGGCTGTACCTCATCGCCGAGCTGTCGACGGCGCACGGCTGGTACGCGGACGACGGCTCCAAGACCGTCTGGGCGGTGCTCCCTCCCGGGTGAGGTGACGGAACGGCCTCCTGCCGGGAGGTCCTCCGTCAGTCCTGGGGGTGGAGGCGCATGGCGACCAGGGCGACGTCGTCCTGGAGGCCCTCGGGGCGCAGCCGGGCGAGCAGCGCGTCGCCGAGCCGCTCCAGCGGGAGGTCGGCGAGGCGGGCCAGGGCGGTCCCCAGCAGGCCGATCCCGTCGTCGAGCAGCAGGTCGCGGCCCTCGACCAGCCCGTCGGTGTAGAGCAGCAGCGTCGAGCCGCGGGGGACCTCCACCGCGGCCGAGCTGCGCCGGGCGCCGGGGTCGACGCCGAGCATGAGCTGGCCGCGCTCGGTGCCCAGCGTGTGCACCTCGCCGTCGGGGGTGAGCAGCAGCGGCGGTGGGTGCCCGGCGTTGGACCAGCGCAGGGTCGTCGTCCCGGCGGCGCGCTGCTCCGGCGTCTGCTCGACGCGGGCGACCACCGCGGTGGCCATCGTGCGCATGCCGAGCGCGTCGACGGCGGCGTCGAGCTCGGCCAGGACGGCGTCGGGCGGGACGTCGCCGCGGTAGGCGATGCCGCGCAGCATGCCGCGCAGCTGGCCCATGCTCGCCGCGGCCTCGGTGTCGTGGCCGACGACGTCGCCGATGACCAGCACGGTGGCGCCGTCGGGCTGGAGGAACGCGTCGTACCAGTCGCCGCCGACCTGGGCGACCTCCACCGCCGGCTGGTAGCGGACGACGATCTCGGCGTGGTCGGGCTGGGGCGGCGCGGTGAGCATGCTGCGCTGCAGCGCCTCGGCCAGCCGCCGCTGCTGGTCGAACAGCCGGGCGTTGTCCAGCGCCAGGGCGACGCGGTCGGCGACCTCGCGGGCGGCGGCGACCTCCTCGGCGTTGGCGGCCGGCCGGTCGGCGCCGCGGTAGACGCTCAGGGCGCCGAGCGTGCGCCCGCGGGCCAGCAGCGGCAGGGTCACCGCCGTCCGCGGGGCGAGGGCGTCGAAGACCTCGCGGACCTGGTCCGGGAGCGTCGGGCGGATGGCCGCCGGGACGTCGTCGACGGTGAGCAGCCGGCCGGACTGCAGCGCCCGCAGCACGGGCGCGTCGGCGGGGACCGACGCCAGCCGCAGGTCGGCGTAGGCCGCCGCGGCCGCCCGCATCGCCGGGTCGCGGTGCCAGCTCGCGACGTCGCGCATCCGGCCGTCCTCACCGGCGGACAGCGTGAGGATCACCCAGTCGCCGAGCACGGGGACGACGGCCTCGGCGACCCGCTGCAGCGCCGGCTCCTCGGCGCCGCCGGAGCCCAGCGACGCGGACATGAGCGCGCTGACCTCGGCGACCAGCGACAGCCGGGCGGCGCTGTCCCGGGCCCGCTGCTCGGCGGCGCGGCGCTCGGTGACCTCGAGGAAGTAGACCGACAGCCCGTCGGGACCGGGCCACGCGCGGACCTCGTACCAGGCGTCCAGCGGGGGCGGGTAGTACGCCTCGAAGACCCGCTCCTCGCCGCGCTCCATGGCCGCCCGGTAGTTGACCTCGAAGTCGCTGCCGACGGCGGCGGGGAACAGCTCCCACAGGTCCCCGCCGACCAGCTCGTCGCGGCCGCGGCGCAGCACCCGCTCGGCCTCGGCGTTGACGTAGGTGAAGCGCCACTCGCGGTCGAGGGCGAAGAACGCCGACCGCATCGTCTCGAGGATCCGGGCCACCCGGGCGTCGCCCTCGTGCAGGCCCGTGGTGTCGATGCCGGCGCCGAGCAGCCGCACCGCCCGGCCGCGGTCGTCGGCCAGCGCGCGGCCGCGGCCCTGCACCCACCGGGTCTCACCGGAAGGCAGCACGATGCGGAACTCGGCGTCGTAGGCGCCGACGGTGTCGATCGCCTCCTGCAGGGCGGCGAGGGTGCGGTCCCGGTCGTCGGGGTGCAGGCGGTCGGCGAAGGCCCCGATCGTCTCGCCGAACCCGTCGGCCTCCAGCCCGAAGATGGCCAGGAGCTGGTCGTCCCAGGCGAGCCGGCCGGACTCGAGGTCCCAGTCGAAGCTGCCGATGCCGGCGGCGTCGATCGCCAGCTCGAAGCGCAGCCGGGCGACCTCGAGGTCGTCGGGCAGCACCGACAGCGGGCGGGCGACCGCTCCCGTCGACCCCGGACGCTGCTCGGGGACGGTCACGGGAAGCGGGGGTCCATTCGGTGCGGGAGCGGTGGTCCGCCGTCCTTTCTCCCATGCCCGGACCCGGAACGACAACCGGTGTGCGCGAGTCGACACCGCGTCCCGACGCGCGGGAGCCCCGGTCCGCGTCGCGGACCGGGGCTCCGGTAGCAGTGCGTCAGGCGCCGGCGGGGTAGACCTCGAACGTCTCCAGCCAGTCCTGGACGACGGGGACGTCCACCCGCTGCAGGCCGTCGATGTACCGGCAGTTGGACGTGTAGCCGTAGCTGGTCACCGTGACGACGTGCCCGGTCTCCGGGTTGAAGCTCGGGCCGCCGGAGTCGCCGAAGCAGGTGCCTCCGCCGCCGCGGTTGTCGTGCTCGTTGCCGTTGACCTGCAGGATCTGCGGGGTCAACTTCTGGCCGACGACGTCGGTGTAGCGGCGCAGGATCGGGAAGCTCTGCGGGGTCGGCTTCTGCGGGCCGCCGTCGGCCTGCCGGACCTCGGTGCCGTAGCCGACGGCGGTGAACGTCGTGCGGTTCAGCCGCGGCTGGGCGTACTGGTCCAGCTCGTTCGGCGCGGCGAGCCGGGCCGGCGCGATGCCGGTGACCGGCGCGTCGAGGACGACGACGCCGACGTCGTTCCAGTTGTCCGTGTCGGTGAAGTCCGAGTAGCCCGGGTGGGTGTGCGCCGTACCCGGGTACCAGCCGTCGGGGAGGGTCTCCCCGGAGCCGAAGCCCTCGGCCGGGACACCGGCGGTCGGCAGGTCGGAGGGTGCCTCCTCGTCGACCACCGGCTCGAAGGTGACGATCGTGTCGCCCACGGTGCCCGCCGTGCAGTGCGCCGCGGTGAGGACCACGGTCGGGCTGACCAGCGTCCCGGAGCAGCGGTAGCGGCCGGTCGCGTCGTAGAAGACCAGCAGGCCCACGTTCCCGTAGACGTTGGTGCGGTCCTCGATGCCGCCGGTGACGGCGCCGGCCGGTGCCGGTGCGACCAGGCCGACGGTGAGCAGGGCGGCGGCCCCGGCGAGCACCGCCTTGGTGCGTGCGTGCATCCCTCGTCCCCTCGGGTGTCCGTGGACCGCCGGGCGGCGGCTCCACCGAGGGGAACGAACCGTGCACGGAGGGGATACGCAACTCGTCAGGACCGGAGCCGGACGCGGGACGGGCGCTCCCGGCGGCGCGGGCCGGCGGCGGTGCCGGTCCGGCCGCCCGGGAGCGCCCGTCGTGTCGTCTCGTCGCGGCGCGCCCCGAGCGGGGGCCGCGTCCGCCGTCCTCCTCGCGGCGCCGGGCCGGTGACCGTGGCCGGATCCCGGGGGCGTCCACCTCCTCCGGCGGGCCGGGCGCCTGCCTGGCCGGGTCGCGCTCGGTCAGAGACCCGGGGGGACGACGGGACGGGTCGTCCCCCGCCGGGCACCGGCGGGACCCGGTCCTCCGGCCGCGGCGGCCGTCGCCGGACAGGCCGCGCCGCGCTCGTCCGGGCCTCCCGGGAGGGTCCGCGCGCTGCACCGGATCGGTGAGTCGGCGGGGGGTCGAGGCCGGATCGTCGTGCGGGAGCGTCTGTCGGGCGGCGGGGGACTCCCGCTGCCGGGCGCCGCTCCGCGGTGCGGTCCGGGCCTCCCTGGAGGGTCCGCGCGCTGCACCCGGGGGGGGTGAGTCGGCGGGGGTCGAGGCCGGATCGTCGTGCGGAGGGGTCTGCCCGGCGGCGGGTGCCGCGGAGGAGGGCCAGAGGCGGCCGTGGTCGGCCGGAGGGTGGATCTGCTCGGGGAGCGGGCCGGCGGTCCGGCCACCCGCGGGGGGAAGGGGGCGGCCGGGCCCGTCGAGCACGTCGACGAGGGGCGGACGCGCGTCCCCGGGGAGGGGCGCGCTGCGGATCAGCCGGGAGCCGGTGGAGGTGGCCGGGGCGAACCCCGCGCCGGGTGCCCGCCCGGGTCGCCCCGGGTGCGCACCGCACCGGCGGTGCACGGCGGGTCGGGCGCCCGCGCCGTCGGCCGCCGGGTGGCGGGCCGCGCCGGCCAGCCGGCCGGGGCCAGCGCCGGGCCCGCGGAGCGGGGGACGGCGGGACGGGACGGGACCGGCCGGCCGGAGCCGGCCGGGAGCGACGCCGCGGCGGGGGAAGACGCCGCGGGCCGGATCGTGGGGGTGCTCGGCAGCTCGGTGAGCACCACGGGCCCGTCAGGGGCCGGAGGGGGCGGCGGGACGGCCGGGACGGCCGGGCGGGGCCGGCCCCAGGCCAGGTGTGCGCCGTCGGGGCCGGCACCCCACAGCGCCAGCCGCCGGACCAGGCCGGGACCGGCCGGCGGCACGACGACGGGCGCGGTCGGCCAGGCGGCGTGGGCGCCGTCGGGGCCCGCACCCCACAGCGCCAGCCGCCGGACCGAGGCCCGCAGCCGCGCGCGCCAGCGCGGGCCGGCCGCAGGGGCGGGAGCCGGGGCCGCGGCGGCCGGGGCCGCGGCGGCCGGGGCCGCAGGGGCCGCAGCGGCCGCAGCGGCCGGGGCCGCCGCCGGCGGGACGGGGCGCGGCCGCGGCACGGGCACCGGGCGGGCCACCGGCAGCGGGCGCAGCGCGCGGGGGGCACCCGGCGAGCGGGTCGCCACCGCGCGGCGCGGGCGAGGCCGCCGCGGCAGCTCGTGCGCCCGGTCGAGCAGGCCGAACAGGCCGGCCAGCGACAGGTCGTCCGGCAGGGTCGCCGACGACGGGGCGGGTGCCCGGTCGATCGCCATGCCATCCTCCTGGGGGTCTGGTCCACAGCCGGGGAAGGTGCTGCGGACAGGGAGAACGGTAGGGACGGCGGGCCTCGCGAACGGCCGATCGGGGCACGTCCTGGAGACCCCGTGACGCAACCGTTGTGGCGCCCTGACCAGCGCGTCGGTCACCCGGCGCTGCCGACGATCACTTGTCGACCCGTCGACGGCCCGCGAGCGTGGGAGGCCCCCGCGGGGCCTCCGGTCACGCCGGGACACGCCCCGGCGCGCCCGGCGTGTCGGGGCGTGTCCCGGCGTCCCGTCCCCCGCGTCCCGTCCCCGTGTCCCGGAACGGTGCGGTCCGGTTGCCGGGGCATACGAGCCTGCCGAGACTCGACCGGTGAGCGAGCAGCCCGCGACGGCGGCACCGGACCGGACCCCGGGCAGCACGGACGGGCCGGACACCAGGCTGCGCCGCGCCGTCACCGGACCGCTGCTCTACCTGTTCGTCCTCGGCGACGTCCTGGGCGCCGGCGTCTACGCGCTGGTCGGCGAGGTGTCCGCGGAGGTCGGCGGGGCGATCTGGGTGCCGCTGCTGGTCGCGCTGCTGCTGGCGCTGCTCACCGCGGGGTCCTACGCCGAGCTGGTCACGAAGTACCCGCGCGCCGGCGGCTCGGCGGTGTTCGCGGAGCGGGCGTTCCGCTCGCCGGTGGTCGCCTTCCTCGTCGGCTCCTGCATGCTCGCCGCCGGCGTCACCAGCGCCGCGGGCCTGGCGCTGGCCTTCGCCGGCGACTACCTGACCGTCTTCCTCGACGTGCCCGCCGCGCCGGCCGCCCTGGTGTTCCTGCTGGCCGTGGCACTGCTCAACGCCCGCGGCATCCGCGAGTCGCTGCGCGCCAACCTGGTCATGACGCTGGTGGAGACCTCCGGCCTGGTGCTCGTCGTCGTCCTGGGCGCGGTGGTCCTCGGGCGGGGCGACGGCGACCCGGGCCGGGTCGTGGAGTTCCCGCCCGGGGTGTCCGCGGGGACGGCGGTGCTCTCGGCGGCGCTGCTGGCCTACTACTCGTTCGTCGGGTTCGAGACGTCGGCCAACGTCGCCGAGGAGGTCCGCGACGTGCGGCGGGTCTACCCGCGGGCGCTGTTCGGCGCGCTGCTCACCGCGGGCGTCGTCTACGTGCTGGTCGGGCTGGCCGCCGCGGTCGTCCTCCCGCCCGAGGAGCTGGCCGGCTCCACCGGGCCGCTGCTGGAGGTGGTCCGCGCCGCCGACGCCGGCATCCCCGACGAGCTGTTCAGCGTCATCGCGCTGGTCGCCGTCGCCAACGGCGCGCTGCTCACGATGATCATGGCCAGCCGGATGGCCTACGGGCTGGCCGAGCAGCGCCTGCTGCCGGCGGTCCTCGGCCGGGTGCTGCCGCGCCGCCGGACACCGTGGGTGGCCATCGCCGTCACCACGCTGGTGGCCATGGGGCTGAGCCTGGCCGGGGACCTGGCCACGCTGGCCAACACGGTCGTGCTCCTGCTGCTGTTCGTCTTCACCAGCACCAACACCGCGGTGCTGGTGCTGCGCCGCGACCGGGTCGACGCCCCGCACTTCCGGGTGCCGGTGGTGGTGCCGGTGCTCGGCATCGCCTCGTGCCTGGTGCTGCTGTGGCGCCAGGAGGCGCGCACCTGGGCGTTCGCCGGCGTCCTGCTCGCCGTCGGGGTGGTGCTGTACCTGGTGACCGCGCTGCCGCGGCGCCGGGTGGGGAGCTGACCGCGGCGCGAGCGCACGCGGGCCCGGTTGCGAGGATGGCCGGGTGGCTCCTCCCCCACCGCGGCCCCTGGTGATCGACACCGACCCCGGCATCGACGACGCGCTGGCCATCCTGCTCGCGCTGGCCAGCCCCGAGGTCGACCTCCGCCTGGTCACCACCACGCACGGCAACGTGGACCTCGCGCAGACCACCGAGAACGCGCTGCGGGTGCTGCACCTGGCCGGCCGCTCCGACGTCCCCGTGGCCGCCGGCGCCGCGGACTCGCTGGTGTTCCCCCAGCCCGAGCGCGCCGGGCACGTCCACGGCGCCACGGGCCTCGGCGGCGTCGAGCTGCCGCCGTCCCCGGCCGCCGTCGACCCGCGCCCGGCCGTCGTCGCGCTCGCCGAGCTGCTCCTGGCGTCGGAGGAGCCGGTGACGGTGGCCGCGATCGGGCCGTGGACCAACGTCGCGCTGCTGCTGGCCACCTACCCCGAGGCGGCGGAGCGGATCGACCGGCTGGTGCTCATGGGCGGCTCGGCCGGCCGCGGCGGCAACGTCACCGCCGCAGCGGAGTTCAACGTGTGGTCCGACCCGGAGGCCGCGGCGCGGGTGCTCGGCTCGACGGTGCCCACCGTGCTCGTCGGCCTCGACGTCACGCTGCCCACGGTCCTCGACGAGGACGGCGTCGCCCGGTTCGCCGCGGCGGGGCCGGTCGGGAAGACGGCGGCGGCGATCCTGCAGCAGTACCTGGACCACGCCCGCACCTCCTACGGCGCGACCGGCGTGGTGGTGCACGACGCGCTGGCGCTCACCGAGGCGATCGTGCCGGGCACGCTGGGCACCGTCCGCCGCGACGTCGTCGTCGACACGACGACGGGGCCCGCCCGCGGCCAGACGCTGGTCGACCGCCGGGCGGTGTCGTCCTCCCCCACCGCGGTCGACGTCGCCGAGACCGTGGACAGCCCGGCCGCCGTGGAGTTCCTGGTCAGCCGGCTGGCCGACCTCGCGACGCGGGTGGGCTGAGCCGGGCGGGTGCGCCGAGCCGGCTCAGCGCGGGTCCTGCGTGGACGACACGATGCCGGTGGCGATGTCGCGCAGCTTGCGGTTGTAGCGCTGGGACGCCTCGCGCAGCAGCTCGAAGGCGGCGTCGGCGTCGACGTGCCGCTGCGCCATCAGCACGCCCTTGGCCTGCTCGATGACCGCGCGGGACTGCATCGCCAGCTCCATGTTGCGGGCGTGCTCGCCGAGCTGGGCGTGCGCGTCGGCGTTGGCGACGGCGACCGCGACCGCCTCCGCGACCTCCCGGGCCGCGTCGGCCGACCCGTCGGAGGTGAACGCGGCGGGCCGCGAGGAGTAGGTGTTGAGCGCGCCGATCGTGGTGCCCTGGTAGGGCAGCGGCATCGACAGCGAGCTGCGGACGCCCACCTCCACCACCCGCGGGACGTAGTCCGGCCAGCGGGTCTCCGTGTGCGTGTCGTCGATGCGCAGCACGACCCCGCCGCGGCCGGCGTCCAGGCAGGGGCCGTAGCCGCGCTCGTACTGCAGCTCGTCCGCGGCCAGCGCCATGTCGCCGTGGTGGGCGGCGGTGGTGGCCGTGTCCCCGCGGACGAGGGTGATCGACGTGGACTCGGCGCCGGGGACGTGGTCGGCGGCGATCCGGGTGATCTCGTCGAGCACGTCCTCCAGCGCCCGGTCGGCCAGCTGCAGCCGGCTCAGCGCGCGCCAGAGCTCCTCCACGACGCCCATCCTGCCCGCACCGGCGGCTGCCGGGGAGCCGGGTGATCACCCCCCGTGCGGGGGGCGCGCGGGGCCGCCGCTGCGGGCCAGGGCGCTTTCGGTCAGGATGGACGCCGGTCGGGCGGAGCAGACGCGAGGGGTGGGACATGGGCCAGGAGGCGTGGCCGTGCACTCCGGTGCCCTCCGTGGCCGGCGACGTCTGGCACTGGCAGCTGGAGGCCATGCACGTCGTCTCCCGCGTCCGCGCGGACCTGCGGGCCCGCATCGCCCACCCGTCGGTGAGCACGTCGTCGACCGAGGACGCCCGCGACGGGCTGCTGCTGGTGTTCGAGGAGCTCGCGTCCAACGCCCTGCGGCACGGCGGCGGCGACGTCCGCGCGCTGGTGGTGGCCAGCCCCGCCGGCTGGCTGCTCGACCTCAGCGACGAGGCGCCCGACCGGCCGCCGGTGCCCGCCGTCGACCGCGACCCGTCCCTCGGCGGGATGGGCCTGCACCTGGTCGCCCAGCTGTCGGTCGACTACGGCTGGGAGAAGCGCCCCGGCCGCAAGCACGTGTGGGCGCGGCTGCCCTCGGGCCTGGAGCCGCTCGAGGGGTTCGGCAGCCAGGTCCCCGAGCCGCGCGCGCCGGAGGTCCCCCGGGACTGAGCCGGCTCAGGCCGAGTCGGCCACCGCCGCGCCGTCGTGCTCGGCGCGGGCGCAGTGGGCGCAGCAGTAGAAGTGCCCCTCCACGACGACGCCGTGGCCCACCACCTTGACGCCGCAGTGCTCGCAGATCGGCGCCATGCGGTGGATGGCGCACTCGAAGCTGTCGAAGGTGTGCCGGGCCCCCTGGGCCACCACCTCGAAGCTCATGTCGTAGTCGTTGCCGCAGACCTCGCAGACCGCCATGGCCCCTCCGTTCCCCGGACGGGGCCGGGGGACACGGGGCGCGTCAGCTGCCGCGGCGGGCGGTCCAGTTCGAGACGAAGTCCCGCAGGCTGCGGGTGGGCCGCAGCCACGCGCCGTCCGGCGGCAGCGCGTCGAGCCGGACGCGGTCCAGCGGCGCGGCGAAGGCGCCCGGGACGTCCTCGATGTCGATGAACTCCAGCAGGTCCGAGCCGATGGCGTAGCCCGCGACCTCGCTGAAGGCCACGACGACGACCTGGGTGCCGGTGCGCGCGAGCTCCTCGAGCGGCTCGGCGAAGTTGCGCCCGTCGCCGGAGAACACGACCAGCCGCCGCAGCCGGTGGCTGTGCGCGCGGACCTCGATGTGGTCGAGCATCGCCTGGTCGATGTCGTCGTCGGGCTGGCTCTTGGGCCGGGCGAAGACGGCGTAGCCGAAGCCGCGCAGCGCCTCCACCCAGCGCTGCAGCGAGCCGACGACCGGCGGGATGTTGGCGAAGACGCAGGCCTCGACCTCGGGCGCGTCCGGGGCGGCGGCGTCGCCGGCGCCCTCGACGAACCAGGCGGCGATCGCGTCGAAGCGCGGCCGGGACGCGGCGGTGGGGCGGGCGCCGATGACCGTCGACAGGGTCATGTCGATGTTCGGCGCGTCCCAGATGAGCAGGTCCAGCGCGGGCCGCCCCCGGCCGCCGTCGGCGCGGGGCTCGGCGAGGGGCGTCTCTTCGCTGGTCGCGGTCACGGGGGCAGTCTGCCCGGTCGCCCCCGCACCCGTGCCGGGGCCGTCCGGGGTGTCCGGCAGCGGGGGGACGACGACGGGCGGGACGGCGGGCGGTGCGACGACGGGCGGTGCGACGGCGGGCGGTGCGACGACGGGTGGCGGGCCGGCCGGTGCGGTCGCCCGGCGGACGGCGCGCCGGCGGACGGGACCCGTCACCGCCGGTCCACTCCCCGCCGTCCGCTCAGGGCAGCCCCCTCAGCGCAGCCGGCCGGCGAGGGCCAGCGCGCAGGAGTCGCCGCCGCCGGCCCGCACCCGGTCCGCCCAGCGCGCGACGTCCTCGGCGCTCATGGGGTGGGCCAGCAGGTAGCCCTGCGCGGAGTCGCAGCCGGCCTCGCGGACCATCCGCAGGTGCTCGGCGGTCTCCACGCCCTCGGCCACCGACCGGATGCCCAGGGTGTGCGCGAGCTCGACGATCGCCCCGAGCACCGCGCCGGTGCCGCCGGAGGCCAGCCGCTCGGCGGCGTTGATCAGCGAGCGGTCGATCTTCAGCGTCCCGATGGGCAGCGCCATGAGCTGGGCCAGCGAGGACCAGCCGGTGCCGAAGTCGTCGATCGCCACCCGCACGCCGAAGCCGCGCAGGACGGCGAGCTGGTCCTCGGCGCGGGTGGGGTCCTCGGCGACGGAGGTCTCGGTCAGCTCGAGCATCAGCTGCTCGGGCGCCAGGCCCGACTCGTGCAGTGCCGTCCGGACGTCGCGGACCAGCGTCTCGGCGGAGAAGTGCCGGGCGCTGATGTTGACCGCCATCCGCAGCGACAGGCCCTGCTCGGCCCACTCGGCGGCCTGGCGGGTGGTCTCGTGCAGCAGCCACCGCGTGATCGGGATGAGCTGGCCGGTCTCCTCGGCCACGGAGAGGAAGGCGTCGGGCGAGAGCAGGCCGCGCTCGGGGTGCTGCCAGCGCAGCAGCGCCTCGACGCCCTCGACCTCGCCGGTGTCCAGCCGCACCACGGGCTGGTAGTGGACGACGAACTGGTCCAGCGCGCCGTCGCGCAGCCGGGTGGCGACGTCCATCCGCCAGCGGGCGGCGTCGCGCAGGCCCGGGGAGAACAGGTGGACGCGGTCGCGGCCGGCGGCCTTCGCCGCGTAGCTCGCGGCGTCGGCGTCGCTGAGCAGCTGGTGGGCGTGCCGCAGCCCGGGCTGGGCGACGGCGACCCCGATGCTCGCCGAGACCGGTACCGACACCCCCAGGGCGACGAACGGGCGGGCGAAGGAGCGCTGCAGCCGGAACGCCAGCGACGCCGCCTCCGGGGTGTCGCAGGAGCGGGCCAGGACGACGAACTGGTCGCCGCCCAGCCGGCCGACGGCGTCGCCGGGACGGATCTGGGCGACCAGCCGGGCGCCGACCTGGCGCAGCAGCTCGTCGCCGACCTCGGAGCCGAGCGAGTCGTTGATGGTCTTGAAGCCGTCGATGTCGAGGAAGAGCACCGCGGTGCGGCTGCGGTCGTCCGCGAGCGCCTCGCCGACGAGCTCGAGCAGCCGCGCGCGGTTGGCCAGCCCGGTGAGGTCGTCGTGGGTGGCCTGCCAGGCCAGCCGCTCCTGGTCGCGGACCCGCTCGGTGATGTCGATGTGGGTGGCGACGAGCTGGCCGTCCTCCTCCACCCGCGCCGCCTGCATGCGCCACCAGGTGGGGCCGCTGGCGGACTCGATGGAGTACTCGCAGGAGAAGGTGCGCGTCGGTCCCCCGGACGGCGCGGCCCGCAGCTCGGCGAGCCCGCCGGCGATGCGGGCCAGGTCGTCCGGGCTCAGGCCCTGACCGATCCGCGCGAGGTAGTCGTCGCCCACCCCGGCGGGCTCCCAGCCCCCCGCGCGCACCAGGCCGGCGGCATCCGCCCAGCTGCGGTTGACGGAGCGGACCCGGCCGGCGCGGTCGACCAGCACGGTCGGGTTGGGGTAGGCGTCGAGGACGGCGGTGGTCTGCCGGAGGGCGTGCGCCTGGGCGGCGTGCGCGCGGTGCCGCGAGTCGACGTCGCGGATGAACACGACCAGGCCGGTGCTGTCGCCGGAGGCGCGGACCTCGAACCAGCGGTCGCGCGGCTTGTGCAGGTACTCGAAGACGCGGGGGTGGCCGTCGTCGAGGGCACCGGCGAGCTCGGCCACGAACTCGGTGTCGCGGAGGTCGGGGATGCAGTCGAGGACCGTCTGCCCGAGCAGGGTGTCCGCCGACCGCCCGAGCAGGTCCTCCAGGGCGGCGTTGAGCCAGGTGAAGCGCCACTCCCGGTCGAGGTGGCAGACCGCGTCGGGGACGCTGGCCAGCAGGTTCGGCGGTGCCGCCGCGCCCGCACGGTCGGATGGGTGCACGCGTTCTCTCTCCCCCTGCCGCACGCCGGGCCCCGTCGCGCGGGTCACCGGTACCGGACCGGGACGGGATGGGAAGTCGGTCCGTGTGCGACGCCTGTCCGAGGGTAGTGGAGCGGCGCACCGTCAGGCAGGGCCAACGGCCGACCGTTCCACGAGGCGCGCGGCGGGCACCGCGGACGGCAGCGTGCCCAGCACCGACCCCCAGTCCCCGCCGAGGCGGGTGGCGCAGAACGCGTCGGCGACCTCGGGCGGGGCGTACCGCAGCAGCAACGAGCCCTGCAGGCACTGCGCGAGCAGGCCGGCCACGCGGCGGGCCCGCAGGGGCAGCGCGTCCGGGTCGCCGAGCTCGGCGGCCAGGCGCTTGACGGCGTCGTCGAAGCGGGCGTCGGCGCCGCGGGCGAGCTCGATCTCGTCGGTGACGGCGGCCAGCGACTCGCTGCTGCGGCCGAGAGCGCGCAGCACGTCGAGCGCGATGACGTTGCCGGAGCCCTCCCAGATGCTGTTGAGCGGCGCCTGCCGGTAGAGCCGCGGCATGCCCGACTCCTCGACGTAGCCGTTGCCGCCGAGCACCTCGAGCGCCTCGCCGACGACGGCCGGCGCCCGCTTGCAGACGAGGAACTTGGCGGCGGCACCGGCCAGCCGCAGGAACGCCGTCTCGCCGGCGTCGACCGCGGCGGCCAGCCGGATCGCGAGCGCGGTGGCGGCCTCGCTCTCGACGGCGAGGTCGGCCAGCACGTTCTGCATGAGCGGCTGGTCGGCCAGCAGCGCGCCGAAGGCGGAGCGGTGCCGGGCGTGGTGGATCGCCTGGGTGAGCGCCGCCCGCACCGTCGCGGCCGAGCCGATCACGCAGTCCAGCCGGGTGGTGTTGACCATCTCGATGATCGTCGGGACGCCGCGGCCGGGGGCGCCGACGAGCCAGCCGGTGGTGCCGTCGAACTCGACCTCGCTGGAGGCGTTGGCGCGGTCGCCGAGCTTGTCCTTGAGGCGCTGCAGGCGGAAGACGTTGCGGCTGCCGTCCGGGAGCACCCGCGGGACGAGGAAGCAGGAGACGCCCTCGTCGAGCTGGGCCAGCACCAGGAACAGGTCGCTCATCGGGGCGCTGGTGAACCACTTGTGCCCGGTGAGCGCGTGGCTCCCGTCGGCGTTCTCGACCGCGCGCGTGGTGTTGGCCCGGACGTCGGAGCCGCCCTGCTTCTCGGTCATGCCCATGCCCGCGACCAGGCCCGGCTTGGCGAGGGGGTCGGTCAGGCCGGAGCGGTAGCCGGTCGCGGTGAGGCCGGGCTCGTAGCGCGCGGCGAGGTCGGGTGCCGCCCGCAGCGCCGGCACGGCGGCGTAGGTCATGGTCACCGGGCAGCCGTGACCGGCCTCGACCTGCGTCCAGCCGAGGTAGCCGACGGCGCGGCGCACGTGGGCGTGCCGGTAGCCGGCGTCGGCCGCGGCCCACGGTGCGCCGGCCAGCCCGTGCTCGACCGCCGTCCGCATGAGCTCGTGCCAGGCCGGGTGGAACTCCACCTCGTCGACCCGGTGGCCGTACCGGTCGTGGGTGCGCAGCACCGGGCGGTTCTCGTCGGCCAGCCGGCCCCACTCGCGGGCCTGCTCGCTGCCGGCCAGCGCACCGAGCTCCGCCAGCGAGGCGAGCGTCGCCTCGTCGGCGTGCCGGAGACAGGCCTCCCGCAGCGCCGCGTCCCCGGCGACCGGGTCGTACCCGACCAGCGGCGGGGCCTGGTTCAGGACCTCGTGCGTCGCACCCACGCCGCGCACCGTACGACGGAACTGTCACCGCGGTCACACCCCTCCCGCCCGCCGTTCCACGTGGAACGGCGGCGGTCAGGAGGGCGGCGGGTCGTCAGCCGGGCCGGCCGGTGGCGGCGGTCCGGTGCCGGCCGGGGGTGGTTGCAGGCCCGGGGGTCGGGTGGTCCTGGTGATCCCCGACGGCGCGGTGACGGTCAGGGTCCCGTCGGGGTTCATGGGGAACTGCCAGCCGCGGGCGAAGGTCTTCACGCGGTGGCTGCGGCACAGGCAGCACAGGTTGGCGCAGTCGGTCACCCCGCCGTGGCCGTGAACGGCGCGGGCAGCTCGATCACCGCGTCGAGCAACGCCTGCTCGACCGGCGACCGGTGCTCCGCGACCTCCTGCACACCCCGCACGCCACGGCCGGGGTACGACAGTTCCCGCAGGTCAGAGGGGCTGTTCGGCGACCTCCCGGTCGAGCGGGCGGACCAGCCGGCCGATCGCGAGCTGCGCCAGCGGCGCGTAGCCGACCACGACCGGCGCCGGGCCGGTGATCCGCAGGCCGGTGGTGCTGCCGTCGTCGGGACCGTCGGCGACCCAGTGCAGCAGGTGCAGCCGCACCGGGCCGGCGCTCACCGTCCACGCCCACTGCCGCGCCGCCTCGTCCACCGACTCGACGACGAACGGCAGCGTCACCCCCACCGGCCCGCGCACGCGCCCGCTCAGCCCGGCGGCCAGCCGGGGCCCCGGCACCTCGACGCCGGTGATCTGCGGTGCCCACTGCGGCCACCGCGCGGGCCGGGCGTAGCGCTCCCACGCCTCCGCGGGCGGCACCGGGCCGGTGGCGTGCAGGGTCACGGTCGTCATGCCGCCCTCCCTGCCCGCCGCGGGCCCGCGCCACGCACCGCGGACGGCGGCGCGCTCACGCCGGCGGGCCGCCGAGCAGCAGCTGCCGCAGCATGTGCATCGCCAGGACGACGGAGCGCTCGCGCACCGCCGTCCGCGAGCCGGGCAGCCGCACCGACCGCGCCTGCTGACCCATCGGCCCGACGGCGCACAGGTGCACGGTGCCCACGGGCTTGTCCGGCGTCCCGCCGCCGGGCCCGGCGACGCCGGTGACCCCGACGCCGACGTCGGCGCCGAACCGCGCCCGCGCCCCCTCGGCCAGCGCCAGCGCCACCTGCGGGCTCACCGCGCCGTACTCGGCCAGCACCTCCCCCGGCACCCCGACCAGCCGTTCCTTGGCCGAGTTCGCGTACGAGGTGATCCCGCCGAGCACGTACGCCGAGGACCCGGCCCGCTCGATGAGCCGGGCCACCAGCAGGCCACCGGTGCAGGACTCGGCGGTGGCGATCGTCAGTCCCCGGTCGGCGAGCGCGCCGGCCACCAGCTCGTCGAGGGTGGGCCCGGTCGAGAACACCGTCGCGGCGAACGTCTCGGTCAGCACGGCGGCCAGCCAGTCGTAGGCCGGCTGCGCCTCGGGCGCGAAGCGCGTGACGATCTCCAGCTCGCCCTCGCGCAGGCAGGTGGTGACCTCCAGCCCGCCGAGCTCGTGCTCGTGCTCCCGCAGGGTGGCGGCCAGCTGCGCCTCCAGCGTCCCCCAGAGCCGGATCGTCTCCTGGCGCAGTTCCCCCGCCCCGGCCAGCACCTCCCGCACCGGCGCGGCCGCCAGCGCCGCCGGCCACATCCCCTGCAGCTCCGACGGCGGCCCGGGCAGGACGACGACGACCGGCCCGACGCGGCCGTCGGCGGGCGGGACGACGAGGCCCGGCGCCGTCCCCACCGGCTCCAGGACCGTGGCGCCGGCGGGCACCATCGCCTGCTTGCGGACGCCGGCCGCGGTCGCCTCCGGGTCCGACCGCCAGCCGCGGCGCGCCATCAGCCGCTCCACGACGGCGCCGACGCGCTGCTCCAGCTCCGGGTCGACGTCCAGCGGCCGGCCCTGCACCTCCCCCACGACGGCGGCGGTGAGGTCGTCGGCGGTGGGCCCGAGGCCCCCGGTGGTGACCACGAGCTCGACGCCGGAGGAGGCGAACCAGGCCAGCGCGCCGCGCACGTCGTCGGGCCGGTCACCCACGACGAGGACCGAGCCCACGTCGACGCCGGCCTGCCGCAGCTGCTCGGCGAGCCACGGCCCGTTGCGGTCGGCGACCCGGCCGGTCAGGACCTCGGTCCCGGTGACGACGATGCCCGCGCGCGTACCCACCCGCCCGACCCTAGGAGGACGGCGTCCTCCCCGCCGGGTTCCCGGTGGACCGCCGGACCCGCCGGGGCACCTCCCCGGGCCGGGGACGGACCGCCGCTAGCGTGCGGGGAGGACCGGTCCCACCCCGTGCGGGACCGGTCGCCCGCGTTCCAGGAGGAGAGAGCACCGTGACCACCTCGCCCCCGCCGGCCGGCCCGCGCACCCAGCAGATCCCCACCACCGGGGAGGGCGCGACGGCCGCGGGTCTCGCCGGACACCCGGGCGCGCCCGCCGCGCCGCCGCCGGTCCTGCCGGCGCCCGCGTACCCCGTGACCACGCCCCACCCCGCGGCGACGCCGGAACCCGTGCACCACCAGCCGGCGCACCACGCGCCGCTCCACCACCAGCCGGTGCACCACGCACCGGTGCACCACGAGCCGGCCCACCACGCGCCGCTCCACCACCAGCCGGCCGGTCACCAGTCGACCGGGCCGCAGCCCACCGGCCCGCTGGACTCCCTGCTCGGCGCCCCGCCGGTGCCGCCGCCGACGGCCGCCCTCCCGCAGGACGCCCCGGCCGCCCGGCCGGAGAAGCCGGCGCGCCCCCGGGCGCCGCGCCGGCCCCGCGACCGGGCCGCGCTGGTCGGCGCCGGCCTGGCCGGCCTCGGCCTCGTGCTGCTCGAGCTCGGGCTCGCGCTGCGCCTGGACGGGCCGCCGCTGTGGGGCCAGGTCCCGGCGTGGGCGGCGTTCGCCACCGTCTGCGCGCTGCTCGGCGGCGTGGCCGCGCTGTCGCGGCTGGTGCCGGCGCTGCGGCTGCGCCCCCTCACGGCCGAGCGGCTGGCCCTCGGCGGGGCCGCCGGGCTGGCGGTCTTCTGGGTGCTCGTCGTCCTCCCCCACGCCGACACCGACCGCGGCTTCCTGCTCACCGCCGCGCTGGGGGCCGTGGCCCTCGCCGCCTGGCTGGTGCCCGGCCGCCGTCGCTGACCGGACGCCGGCGGTTCAGCGGACGCGGCCCCGGCCGTTGCCGCGCCCGTTGCCGCCGGCGTTCCCGTTCTCCTCGCCGTTCCCGTTCCCGTCGGCCGCGGCGTCGTCCGCCTCGGCGTCGTCGTCCGCCGCGCCGTTGCCGGGACCACCGTCGTCCCCGTCGTCCCCGTCGTCCCCCGGGTCCTCGACCGTCGGCAGCGGCACCGGGACGGGGTCCGGCTCGGGCGCGGCGGGCGCCTGCGACCCGGCCACCTCCGTGACCGGGGCCCGGTCCACCGCCCAGGACGGCACGGAGGGCCACGGGGACGGGGGTGGGGACGACGGCGGGGGCGAGGGTGCCGTCACCGCGGCGGCCACCGTCAGCGCGACCGTCTCCCCCGGCTCCAGCCGCCCGACCGGGGTCACCCCGGTGACGACGCCCGGCGCCGCGTCCGCGGTCTCCACCACCACCCGGCGCACCCGCAGCCCGGCCGCGACCAGCTGCTCCTCCACCTCGTCGGCGGACCGGCCGACCAGGTCCGCCCGCCGCACGTCGGTGCCCGCGTCCGCCGGGGACCCCGCCTCGGCCGCCGGCACGGGTGAGGTCCCCGGCGCGGCCATCTCCAGCACGCCGACCCCGAGGGCGGCACCGACCGCGAGGGTCGCCAGCCCGGTCAGGACCCGGCCGGCCCGGCGGCGCGGCGCGGGGGTGGAGGCGGGCGCGGGCGGGGCGGGGACGGCGGGAGGCAGCGGCGCGGTCACCGGGGGTGGCGCCGGCGGGAGCGGGCGGCCGGCGCGCAGGGTCTCCACCGCCCGGCACACCGCCGCGCCGTCGGCGAGCCGGCCGGCGGGGTCCTTGGCGAGCATCCGCGCCACCAGCTCCCGTAGCGGAGCCGGCACGTCCGAGGGCAGGGGGTCGGGCTCGTCGCGGATCTGCCGCAGCGCGATCTGCACCGGGTGCTCGCCGTCGAAGGCGCGCCGCCCGGCCAGGCACTCGTAGGCGACCATCCCGAGCGCGTAGACGTCGCTGGCGGGCCCGGCCTTGCCGCCGGCCGCCTGCTCGGGCGAGAGGTAGTGGGCGGTGCCGACCACCTGGCCGGTGCGCGTCAGCGGGGCGCTGCCCGCCGACCAGGCGATGCCGAAGTCGGTGATCCGGACGACGCCGTCGGCGCCGACCAGCACGTTGCCCGGCTTGACGTCGCGGTGCACCACACCGGCGGCGTGCGCGGCGGCCAGGGCGGCGGCGGTCTGCCCGACCAGGTCCAGCACCCGCTCCGCGGGCAGCCGCCTCTCGCGGGCGAGCAGCGTCGACAGCGGCTCGCCGTCGACGAGCTCCATGACCAGGTGGGCGCAGACCTCGCCGTCCCCGGTCACCACCTCGCCGTAGTCGTACAGCGCGGCGATGTTGCGGTGCAGCAGCCGGCCGGCCAGGCGCGCCTCGGTGCGGAACCGGGTGCGGACGTCCTCGTCCTCGACGTACTCGCTGCGCAGCAGCTTGACCGCGACCGGCCGGTCCAGCAGGGCGTCGCGGCCGCGCCAGACCTGTCCCATGCCGCCGGTGGCGAGGAGGCCGAGCAGCTCGTAGCGGCCGGCGACGACGCGACGCACGGGGCTCCCGTCCATCGCACCTCCTCGGTTCCGTATCAGGTGGGACCGGCAGATGGTCCCGCAGCAGAGCCGGTGGCGCTCGACGTGACAGCGGTGCTGGTCACCGGCGAGGGTGACGTCGAGGTGCTCGTGCTCGTGCCGGTGGGGGCCGTGGACGACGAGCTGGTCGTGCTGGTCCCGTCGCTCGTCGACGAGCCGGTCGTCGACGAGCCCGGCGCGGTGGTGGGGGTCGGCGTCGCGGCGTCGGTCGGCTCCGGCACCGTCGTCCCCGGGGCCGGGTCCGTCGCCGGCGGGACCGGATCGACCACCGGGGCGGGCGTGCTGTCGCCGGTCACGGCCGACACACCGCCGTCGCCCGCCTGCCCCGTCGCCGCCTGCCCCGTCGCCGGCGACCCGGAGCCGCGGCTGCGGCCGCCGGTCGGCGCCACGGCGAACGTGACGACGACGTCGTCGCCGGGCTCGAGCCGCACGCCCTCGGGCGAGACGGCGAGCACCCGGCCGGGGACCGCGGACCCGGTGACCTGCTCGCGCCGCTCCACGCTCAGGCCCAGCGCGGACAGCTGGGTGGCGACGTCGTCGATCGGCCGGCCCACGTAGTCGCCGGCCTCGAGCACGACGCCGTCCTCGTTCTCACGGGTCTGTGCGGCCACGACGGTCGGGGAGCCGGGGTCGACGAGGGCGGTGAAGAGGACGCCGGCGAGCCCGGCACCGAGCAGCAGCGCCAGCAGCGGCACCAGGACCGCCGCGGCCCGGCGGCGGGGCGGCGGCGGGGGGCTGCTGCGCCGGGCCCCATGCGGGCCGGGGAGCGCCCCGGCCGGGCCGGGCGCGGCCTGGGTGGGCGGGCCGGCGTCGGCGGCGACCGCGGCGGGGGCCGGGGCGGCGGCGACCGCCCCTGCGGCCGGCGCTGCGGCCGGGACCGGGTCGAGGGCCGGCAGCCGTCCGGCGCGGGCGTCCTCGACCGCCGCGACGAACGCCGCGCCGTCGGGCATGCGGGCGGCCGGGTCCTTGGCCAGGGCGCGGCGGATGAGGGTGCGGACGTCGCGGGGCAGGGTGTCGGGCAGCGGTTCGGGGTCCGAGCGCAGCTGCTTGAGCGCGATGGTGACCGCGTTGTCGCCGTCGAAGGCGGGGTGCCCGGTGAGGCACTCGTAGCCGACCAGACCGAGGGCGTAGACGTCGCTGGCCGGGGTCGCCAGGTGCCCCTCGGCCTGCTCCGGCGACAGGTACTGCGGCGTGCCGATGACCTGGCCGGTCTGGGTGAGCGGGACGCTGCCGGCCGACCAGGCGATGCCGAAGTCGGTGATCTTCACGCTGCCGTCGGCGCGGACGAGGATGTTGCCGGGCTTGACGTCGCGGTGCACCAGCCCGGCGCGGTGGGCCTCGGACAGCGCGGCGGCGGTCTGCCCGAGCACCGACAGGGTGGTGGAGGTGTCCAGCCGGCCCTCGCGGCGCAGCAGCGCCGACAGCGGCTGGCCCTCGACCAGCTCCATGACCAGGTAGGCGAGCGTCTCGCCGGTGTCCCCGGCCACGTCCCGGGCCGTGGTCTCGCCGTAGTCGTAGACCGCGGCGATGTTCGGGTGGTTCAGCGCGGCGGCGTGCTGGGCCTCGGCGCGGAAGCGGGCGAGGAAGGTCGGGTCGCCGGTGTACTCGCTGCGCAGGACCTTGACCGCGACCGGGCGGTGCAGCAGCACGTCGGTGCCGCGCCACACCTGGCCCATGCCCCCGGCGGCGATGAGCTGCGAGAGTTCGTAGCGGTCGCCGAGCATCCGGCGACCCGGTTCCACCACGGGACCTCTCCCATCCCTGCCGGCCCTGCTGCCGACGCCGTCCACCCCGGCGCACCGGTCCTCGTCGGAGGAGGTGCCCGGTCCTTCCGAGACCACACATCCTCCCAGCAGTCCCACCCGTCCGGGGAGTCCCGTGCGTCACGGCTCGGCATCGACACGGCGACACCCCGGCGACACGCCGGGGAACGGCCGGGTCAGGGAGTCCGGAAGAGGGCCCGTCCCCACCAGTCGGCGTCGTCGCGGACGCCGGGCGGGCAGGCGAACACCGCCGAGGAGGTGTGCCGGACGTACTCGTTCATCGCGTCCAGGCGCAGGTTGCGCTGCACCTGCACGAACCCGGTCTCCGGGTTCCGCTGGAAGGCGATGAAGAACAGCCCGGCGTCGAACCGGCCCAGGCCGTCGGAGCCGTCGACGAAGCTGTAGCCGCGCCGCAGGATCGCCGTCCCCGAGTTGGTCGGGTGGGCGAGGAAGACGTGGCTGGTCTCCGGGATCGCGAACTCGCCGTCGACCTGCTTCGAGAAGTCGACCGGGTCGAACTCCGCGCGCTGGCCGAGCGGCGCCCCGCTGCCCTTGGTCCGGCCGATGGTGCGCTGCTGCTCGTCGAGCGAGGAGCTGTCCCACGGCTCGACGAGCATCCGGATCCGCCGGGTGACCAGGTAGGAGCCGCCGCGCAGCCAGTCCGCGTCGTCGTCGCCGACCCAGACGAACCGGTCGAGCGTGCTGCCGTTCTCGGCCTTGAGGTTGGCGGTGCCGTCCTTGAACCCGAACAGGTTGCGCGGGGTGGCCTGGCCGGTGCTGGTCGACGACGTCCGGCCGAAGCCCAGCTGCGACCAGCGCACGCTGACCACGCCGGCGCCGGTGCGGACCAGGTTGCGGACCGCGTGCACGGCGACCTGCGGGTCGTTGGCGCAGGCCTGGATGCACAGGTCGCCGCCGCTGATCGCCGGGTCGATCTGGTCGCCGGGGAACGACGGCAGCTCGACCAGCGGTGCGGGGCGGCGGGCGGCCAGGCCGAAGCGGTCGCGGCCGTCGGCGGTGGTGAACAGGGTGGGCCCGAAGCCGACCGTGATCGTCAGCCCGGACGGCGGGAGGCCGATCGCCTCGCCGGTGTCGTCCGGCGGCGCGTACCGCTCGCCGTCGACGGCGCCCACCGGCCCGGCGTCCCGGCCCGCGGTCATCCGCCGCGCGGCCTCGGTCCAGTCCTGCAGCAGCGCGACGAGGTCGTCGCGGCTGTCGGTGGTGACGTCGAGGGCGACGAAGTGCAGCCGGTCCTGGGCGGGCGTGACGATCCCGGCCTGGTGCTCGCCGTGGAAGGGCACCGCGTCCGCCGGCGACGGGCCGGTCGGGGTCGGCGCGTCGCCGGCGGTGGCCCGGCCGACGACCCCGCCTGCGGTGCCGGCGGCCAGCACGCCGGCCGTGCCGGCGCCGAACGCGCCCAGCAGCCGGCGGCGGGAGAGTCCGGTCGGTCGCTGCAGGGGGGCCGGCCGGGCGGCGGTTGGCTCGCTCATCTCTCCCTCGGGGAACGACGTCTGCTCGTCTCCCAACGTCCCACGCACACCGGCGCGTCCCCGGCACCGGTGTCGCGCGGGTCACCGGTGGCGTCCCCGGTGCGCGACCGCCGCCATCCGGCTGACCGGGGCCGGGGGGCGTGGCAGGGTGACCGGCATGTCAGAGACGACCGCCACCGCGACCGTGACCCGCGAGGACGCCGGCGGCGTCGCGACCGTCACCCTGCAGCGACCGGGGCTCTCCCGGGTGATGCGGCGAGAGCTGCTCGAGGTGGTGCGGGGGATCGCCGACGACGGGTCGGTGCGGGCGGTGCTGCTGACGGGCACCGGCCGGGCGTTCTGCGTGGGGCAGGACCTCGCCGAGCACGTCGAGTCGCTGCGCGGGGACGCCGGGACGTCGCTGTCGGTCGTCGAGGACGAGTACAACCCGCTGGTCCTGGCGCTGGCCGCGCTGCGGGTGCCGGTCGTCGTCGGGATCAACGGCGCCTGCGCCGGCGCGGGCCTCGGGATCGCGATGGCCGGCGACCTGCGGGTGGCCGCGGCGGGCGCGAAGTTCACGACGGCGTTCACCGGCATCGGGCTGTCCAGCGACTCGGCCCTAGCCGCGCGGCTGGTGCACAGCGTGGGCCTCGCCCGCGCCACCGAGCTGCTGCTGCTCCCCGACGCCTTCCCGGCCGAGACGGCGCTGCAGTGGGGCCTGGTGCACCGGGTCGTCGAGGCCGACCGGGTGCTGGACGAGGCCCGGGCGCTGGCCGAGCGGCTGGCCTCGGGGCCGACGGCGGCCTACCGGGCGGTGAAGACGGTGCTGGCGGGCGCGGCCACCGACTCGCTGGAGGCCACGCTGGCGCTGGAGGCGCGGCTGCAGACCGAGCTCGGCGGCACCGCCGACCACGCCGAGGCCGTCGAGGCCTTCCTCGCCAAGCGCCCGCCCCGGTTCCGCGGCGAGTGACCTCACGCAGCGCTGCCCAGGGGTCGCCGCGCGTACCGACACGGTGGGGTCCGCCCCGGCCGGCCGGCGCGGGACCCGGCGGCGCTGCCGCGCGGTGACACCCTCCCCCCACGCGACGGGGAGGGGCACACCGTGGACGGAGCACGGACGGCGGCGGAGGCGGTCCCGGGGGAACGGCCGCTCCCCCGGCGGCGCAGCGGGGCACACCAGGACCGCCCGCTCCCCCCGCGCCCCCCGGTCACCAGCTCCGTCGCGCTGCCCCTCACCCCGGCCGTGCCCCCGCGACCGCGGGCCGTGCGCGTCTCCGGCCTGCTGTGCTGGGGCGCGGCGCTGGCCGCGCTCGCCGGCGTGGTGGCGATGCTCCTCGACCGCGCGGCCCTCGACGCCCGGCTGACGGCGACGGCGGCCGCCGGCGACCCCGCCGCCACGGCCGAGGAGCTGTCCGGCGCCGTCGCGGCGACGATCGCGACGGTGGTGGGCGCCGTCGGGCTGGTGACCGCCGTCATGGGCGTCGGGACGGCGCTCGTGCTGCGCCGCCGGTCCTGGGCCCGCTGGCTGCTGCTGGCGGCGCTGCTACCGACCCTGCTGGTCCTCGACACGGCGCAGGGCACCGCCGCCGGGGACGCCGACCTCGACCGCGTCGCGCTGCTCGTCGCGGCCGGGCTGTTCCTCCTGGTCCCGGTCCCGCTGCTCACCCGCCCGGCCCGCGCCTGGTTCCGCGCCTCCTGAGCCGGCCGCCGCGTCGAGGGCGGCCAGCACCGCCTCGCAGGACCGGACGACGACGTCCGCGGCGTCGGCGACCGCGCGGTCGGCGAGGGGGTCGTCCGCGGCCTCCCGCCAGCGGCGCATCGCCGCCAGGGCCACGGTGCGCAGCGCGGCGGGCGGGGTGTCCGCGGGCAGCCCGAGCCGCGCGGCGGGGGCGGTGCCCGCGGCGCCGAGCAGCCGCTCCCCCTCCGCCAGCAGCTCCGCCGGCAGGAGCCCGTCGGGCCCCCGGAGCCGGGCGAGCAGCGCCAGCTCCGCGAGGTCGTCGCCGGCCAGCCGGATCCGCTCGACCTCCGCGCGCACGGCGTCGGCGCCGGCCACCGGGTGCTCGTCGAGCAGGGACTCCACCAGCCGCAGGGCGGCGGCGGCCCGCACCGGCCCGCCGCGCGAGGTGAAGTGCACGTCCAGCAGCCGCTGCAGCTCGGCGAGGCCGCTGCGGCGCAGGAGCTCGCCGGCCAGCGCCTCGGCGTCGCCGATGCCGGCCCGCACGAGCGCGACCGACAGCCGGATGCCGAACAGCCCCAGCCGGTCGAGCAGCCCCGCGCGGACCTCCGCCGACAGCGGCACCGGCGTCTCGGGCCGGGAGAAGCGGTCGGCGGTCAGGAGCATCCCGCTGACCGCGGCCGGGTCCGCGGCGGCCAGCGAGCGCAGCGCCACCAGGTCCCCGTGCCGGAGCGTGCGGCCGGCGAGCGCGAGCTGGCCGGCCACCGGCACCACCGCCGAGCTGACCGCCCGCAGCGCCGGGTCCGCGGACATCCGGCGGGCCACCGCCGCCGCCGCCTGCAGCGCGTCGATCCGTCCGGCGCCGACCTCGTCGGCCCGGGACAGCACGGTGATCGTCGTCGTCAGGCTGCCGCCGGCGCCGGTGGCGGCCTGGAAGGCGGCGAGCACGGCGACGTCGTCGGGCTGGGGCTGGCGGGTGAGGTGGACGACCGCGTCGGCGCCGGCCAGGCCCGCCTCGGTCCCGAGGAAGGCGTGCGTGCGGTCGCTGGTGCCCGCCGACAGCGACCCGGTGCCCGGGGTGTCGACGAGCGTGGCGGCCGACAGGTCGGGGGAGGGCCAGTCGACGACGAGCGTGGCGACGTCCTCCGGCGCGGTGCCGGCCAGGTCCAGCCGGAGCCCACCGCCGGCCCGCCGCACCGGCAGGTCGCGCACCGCGCCGTCGGTGCCGCGCAGCACCACCCGGGGCACCGCGCCGTGCCGGTACTCCGTCACCACCCGCGTGCACTCGCCGGCGTCGGTCGGCGCGACCCGGGCGCCGACGAGCGCGTTGAGCAGCGTGGACTTGCCCGCCTTGACCCGCCCGACCAGCGCCACGCGCAGCGGCTCGTCGAGGCGGCGGCGGGCGGCGGCCAGCCGGGCGGCGGCGTCGGGCACGTCCCGCCAGCGGTCCTGGGCCTCGTCCAGGAGCGCCCGGACGTCGTCGAGGCCGGCCGGCGCCGTCACGGTGTGGGCACCGGGGTGCGGTCGAGGCGGGCGACCTCGGCGGTCAGCCGCTCGAGCCGGTCGAGGCGGGCGCGCAGCACCCGGATGCGGGTGTCGTGCTCCGCGGTCGCCTCCTTGGTCGACCGCTGCGCCGCCCTGACCGCGTCGGCGAGGGTCCGGGCGGTCTCGTCGGTGGTGTCGGTGACCAGGTCGCGCAGCGTCCGCTGCACGGTGCGCAGCCGGTCCTTGAGGTGCTTGCCGACCTGGAACACCACCTCGTCCAGGTGCCGGCGCACCACGGTCCGCGCCTCGGACTCGCGCCGCTGCCGCCGCTGCCTGGCGTCGTCGTTGTAGGCCTTGCGGCCCAGCACCACGCCGGCGGCCAGGGAGATCGGGTTGATGATGGCCAGCCCGGCGAGGCTGGTGACCAGGCCGGTCATGAGCACGCCGGTGTAGGAGCCGCGCAGGCCGATCAGCGTCCGCTCGCGCAGGGTCATGGAGCCGTCGTCGACGACCGGGACGTCGACGAGGGCGTCCAGCGCGTCGCCGGCGGCGCCGACCTCCAGCGCCGGCACGGTGCCGCCGCCGTCGCGGGTGACCTGCTCGACCACCTGCTCGGCCAGCCACCGGGACCGCTGCTCGGCCCACACGTAGCTGTCGGCCACCGCGGCGGCGATCCGCTGGTCCAGCCAGGCGGTGATCTCCGGCCAGGCCGGGCCCGGGTCGCGGGCGGCGATGACCTCCTCGGCCTCCCGGACGACGACCCGCGAGCGGTCCCGCAGGTCGTGGTCGATGTCGGCCAGGAGGTCGGTGACGCCGTCGTTCAGGACCTGCTGCCACCGCGAGGAGCGCCGCCGCTGCTCGTCGACGGCGGTGCGGGCCTCCTCGAGCTCGGCCACCAGCGCCTCGCGCGAGGCCGGGTCCTCCAGGCCGCGCAGCTCGGTCCGGACGGCGAGGGACAGGTGCCCGGTCACCGCGGAGAGGTCGTGCACGAGGGAGCGGCGGGCCAGGGCGGCGGCGCGGCCGGCCACCTCGTCCTGCAGGTGGGTCACCAGCGCGGCGATGCCCGACTCCTCGTGCAACTCGCGGTCCCGGTGCTGCACCGCGAGCAGGGCCAGGGTCGAGGAGACGGCCAACAGCGGCGCGTCCAGCCCGCGGGCGGCGAGGTGGCCGCGGTCGATGTCGGCGATCCGGCGCCAGTCGGGGCAGGCGTCGGTCTTGGTCAGGACGCAGACGACGGTCGGGCACAGCGCGGTCGCCTGCTCGAGCAGGGCCATCTCCGGCGCGGTGAACTCCTGGCTGGCGTCGGAGACGAACACGACGGCGTCGGCGGTGGGCAGCAGGTCGAGGGTGGTCAGCGCGTGCGCCACCACCCCGAGGCCGCCGACGCCGGCGGTGTCGACCAGCTCGAGCCCGCCCGCGAGCAGCCGCCGGGGCAGCTCGACCTCGGCCTGCAGGATCCGCTCGGCGCCGGGCCCGGTGACCTGGGCGGCGACCGTCTCGACCGGGACGGGCACCCGCTCGGTGGCGACGTCGGTGCCGGGCGCGGGGTCAGGCCCCACCGCCCGCACCAGCGTGGCCCGCGGGGCGTCGCCGTTGCGCACGACCGTGGGGACGACGGTGGCGACGTCGTCGGCGACGGGGCAGACCGGCACCCCGGTCAGCGCGTTGACCAGCGAGCTCTTGCCCTGCTTCGGTTCCCCCAGGACCAGGACGCGCACCCCCGGGGAGGCGTGCCGCCCCCGTGCCTGCGCCAGTCGTCGCTGCAGGTCGGGGCGCTCGCACTCCTCGGTGAGCGCCAGCGCCCGGTCGACGAGCTGCTCTGGTGTGACCACGGCCACCTCCTCCGGAGCCCCGGTGATACCACCCGGGGCCGGTTGCGGACAGGGAGCAGCCCGGCCCCGGTGCGCTGAGCACCGGGGCCGGGCGCTGTCGGGAGGGATCAGTGGGCGCCGTGGTCGGCCGGCTCGACGACGACCACCTGGGTGTCGTCGACCAGGTCGTCGTCGGACAGGTCGTTGCCGTTCAGCGAGTCGTCGACGTCGACCCCGTCGTCGTCCGAGAGGTCGTTGCCGTTCAGCGAGTCGTCGACGTCGACCCCGTCGTCGTCGGACAGGTCGTTGCCGTTGAACGAGCCGTTGCCGTCGTTGTCCTGGGACAGGTCGTTGCCGTTGAGGGAGTCGTCGATCCCGTCGTTGTCCTGGGACAGGTCGTTGTCGTCGAACGAGTCGTCGATCGAGTTGTCGACCGAGTTGTCCGAGTTGTCGACGGAGTTGTCCGAGTTGTCCGACAGGTCGTTGCCGTTGAACGAGCCGTTGCCGGAGTCGTCGATCCCGTCGTTGTCCTGGGACAGGTCGTTGCCGTTGAACGAGCCGGTGACCGAGTGGTCCGAGTTGTCCTGGCCGGAGTTGTCGGACAGGTCGTTGCCGTTGAACGAGTGGTCGATGTCGACCGAGTTGTCGACGGAGTTGTCGGAGTCGTCGACCGAGTTGTCGGAGTTGTCGACCGAGTTGTCCGAGTTGTCGGTCGTGTTGTCGTGGCCGACGGAGTTGCCGTCGCCGGAGACGTCGTAGCTGTTGCCCGAGTCGGAGACGGTGACCGTGGTGTCGCTGTTGTCGACCTCCACGCCCTTCACGTCGTCGCCGGCCGCCACGCCGTCGCCACCGACGACCACGTTGTCGTCGCCGAAGATCGCCTGCGCGTCGCCGCTGACCCAGATGCTGTGGGAGGCGTCGATCTCGACGTCCACGTCGGTGTAGGTGACCTGGATGTTCTGCAGGTGGGTGATCACCACCGTCTCGCTGCCGCCGCCGGGGGCCGGGGCGTGGCCGCCGCCACCGCCGTGGCCGCCGCCGGAGCTGCCACCGTGGTCGTCGTCGTGGCCGCCGTGGTCGTGGTCGTCCTCGTCGTCGTCGTGGTCGGAGCCGCAGCTCGGGGCGCCGCCGTGGTCGTCGTGGCCGCCGTAGCCGCCGTGCGCCGGCTTGTCGTCGTCATCGTCGTCGCAGCCGCCGTGCCGGCCGTGGTGCGCGCCGTCGGAGTGGCTGTAGCCGTCGTCGTCGTGCTTGCCGCCGCCGTGACCACCGCCGTGACCGCCCTCGTGACCACCGCCGTGACCGCCCTCGTGACCACCGCCGTGACCGCCCTCGTGGCCGCCCTCGTGACCGCCCTCGTGGCCGCCGCCGTCGTGACCGCCCCAGGAGACCGGCGCGTAGCCGGCGACCATCGGCATGAGGTCGTCGACCTCGGCCGGGGTGGCGTCGACGCCCGCGGCGGCGAGCGCGCCCGCCGGGTCGGCCGCGTAGGCCTCGGCGGCCTCGGGGTCGCGGAACAGGTCGAGGATGAAGTCGAGCAACGAGCTGGCGAGGTTCGTCATGGCGGGTCCTCCGGGTCCGTGAGCCGCCCGTCGTCGGCCGGCTGGCGACGGCAGTCCAGCCGCCCCCTCCGCGACCGGGCAGCGGGCGGCGTCCCCCCTCTTCCGACTCCGCGTTGGGGGGTGCGCGCTGACTGCCCGTTAGGGGACTCGGGGTGTCGCCCCCCTCTTGCCGCCGGAGCGCGGGTGACACGGGGGGAAGGAGCGACAGCCGTTACACGCGCGACATACGGTCCCGCCACGTGTCGGCTCAGGAACCGGGCCGGGTGGGCGGGGCGACGGGGGGACCTGTGCGCGACGGCGAGTACGGCCTGGGCATCGACATCGGCGACGGCACGGTCGCCGCGGCGGTCTGCGCCGACGACGGGACGGAGGCCGAGCCCCTCCCCCTGGAGGACCCGGCGGGCCGGCCGGCCGGCATCGAGGTCGACGACCACGGCGTCCGGCTCGGGTCCCCTGCCCGGGGGCGGACGGCGCACCTCCTGGCACGGGTCGGCACCACGACGCCGCTGCGCCTGGCCACCGGGCCGGTGCCGGCCGCCGCGGTGGTCGCCGGGGCGGTGCAGCTGGTGCGGGCGGCGGCCGCGCTGCGGATGGGCCGGCCGGACGCGTGGACGGTGGTCACCGTGCCGCCGTCGTGGGCCGGGCACCGCCGGGGAGCGCTCGCCGCGGCCCTGGAGGAGGCCGGCGTCCCCCGCTTCACGCTGGTCTCGGCCGCGGTCGCCGCCGTCGCCCGGCACACCGGCACCGGCGAGCTGCCCGAGCGGCCGACCGTCGCCGTCTACGACCTGGGCGCCGCCACCGTCGACGTCGCCGTCGTGGGCCCCGACCCCGGTGACCCCGACGCGGGCCTGCCGGGGCACCTGGCACCCCCGCCCGCGCCGCTCGGGTGGGGCGGCCGGGACGTCGACGACCGGCTGGTGGGGCACGTCCGCCGGTCCACGACCGGCACCCCGGACGCGGCGGCGGCCGAGGCGCTGCGGCGCGCGTGCGTCGCGGCCAAGGAGGCGCTGTCGGCGGAGACCGCGACCCGGGTGCAGGTGGGCGCCGAGGCGGTCCGGCTCACCCGCGAGGAGCTCGACGAGCTGGTCGCCGACCCGGTCCGCGAGTCCGCCGGCCGGCTCCTGGCCGCCGTCGAGGCCGCCGGCGTCGACCCGGCCGCGCTGGACGCCGTCGTGCTCACCGGCGGTGGCGCCCGGATGCCGCTGGTCGCGGAGGTGCTCTCCGGTGAGCTCGGCCGGCCGCTGACGCTGGGCCCCGCACCGGAGCTCACCGTGGCCCTGGGCGCGGCCGGCCTGGCCGCGGAGGCCCTGGCCGCCGACGGCGTCCCCGGCACCACCGGGGACCACCTCCTCCCCGAGGTCCCCGTCACCACCCTCGCCACCGTCGACACGGCGCCGCCCGCGGCCGTCCCCGCGACCACCAGGCGTCCCGCGGCCGGCGCCCCGCCGCGGGGTCCGGAGGGGGTCCGCCGCCCCGCGGCCGGGCCGGCACCGGCCCGCGCGCGGGCCCGGCGCACCGAGCGCGGCGTGCTCGTCGGCGTCCTGCTGCTGGCCCTGCTCGTCCTGCCGCCCGCCGTCGCCGGGGTCCTCGGCACCGGCGTCACCAGCGTGCCGCCGGGCGAGGTCCCGGTGGCGCAGGCCGAGGACGGTGCCGCCCCCGGCGGCGGGTCGCCCGGCGTCCCCGCGCCGGACGCCGTCCGTCCCGCCGGTGCCGCCGCTCCCGGGGGCACGGCCCGGTCCGCCGGAGGCCTGCGGGCCACCGACTCCCCGGTCGCGGCGGCCGGCGCGGTCCCGGCCGCCGGCGCTCCCGGGGCGGCCGGACCGGCGGGGACAGCGGCGGCCGCGAGCTCCCCGGCCGGGACGCCGGCAGCGGGCGCCTCGGCGACGGGCACGACGACCCCCGGCACGACGACCCCCGGCAGCACGACCCCCGGCACCACGGCCCCCGGCAGCACGACCCCCGGCACCACGGCCACCGGGACGACGGCGGGCGGGGCGACGGCGGGCGGGGCGACGGCGGGCGGGGCGACGGCGGGCGGGGTCCCCGCCGCGGGCGCGGCGTCGGCCGGGGACCCGGCCCCGGGGACCACCCCACCGGGGACCACCGCGCCGCAGCCCACCGGCCCCTCATCGGGGACCACCGACCCCACGTCCGGGCCACCTCCGTCGGGGACGCCGGAGGAGACCCCCACCGGGACCCCGGTGACCGAGGCGCCCGGTCCCGGGACCCCGGTGACCGAGGACCCCGGGACCGGGACCCCGGCGCCGGACACGACGACGCCTCCCGCCGGGGAGACGGCGACGGCCGGCGACACCGGCACGCCCGCCGGCGACACCGGCGACCCGGCCGGCTCGTCCCCGGAGGTCCCGTGACCGCCGTCGGCCACCTCCCGGTGCACACGGCCGCCTCCCGCACCCCCTCCGTCCCCCGCCCGGCCCGGGGTGGCGGGGCACCGGTGGACGGCGCGGCGCTGAGGGCGGCCGGCGCTCGCGCGCTCGTCGTCTCCGGGCCGGCCGGGAGCGGCAAGACGCACCTGCTCGACGAGGTCGCCGCGGTCCACCGGCGGGCCGGGCTGACCGTGCTCGACGGGCGCACCGACGACCCGGACGGGGTGTCCGGGGACTTCGTCCTCGTCGTCGACGACGCCCACCGGGTCACCGCCGAGGTGGCCGACCGGGTGCGCCGCGCGCTGCGGTCCCCGCACGGCCGGGTCGTGCTCGCCTCGCGGCCCTGGCCGCGCCCGCCGGAGCTCGTCGCGCTGCTCGCCGACGTCGCCGCCGCGGTCCCCGACGACCGGCACTCCGTGGTGTCGGGTCACCTCGACCGCTCCCGGGTCGAGGCGTGGGTGCGTACCTGTCTCGGCCCGGGTGCCACGCCCGCCCTCGCCGACGCCGTCCACGCCCGGACCGGCGGGCTGCCCGCGCTGGTGCACGGCCTGCTGGCCGCGCTCGCCCGGCGGCCGGGCCGGGTCGACCTCCGCGGCGCCCCCGAGAAGATGCGCGCGCAGCTGGCCGCCGACCTCGACGCCCTCGACGAGCGGGCCCGGGGGCTGCTGCACGCCGTCGCGGCCGGCGCGCCGCTGGACGACGACGTCCTCGGCGCGCTGCTCGACGTCCCCCTCGCGCAGGTCGCCGACCTCGTCGCCGCCGCGCGGGCGACCGGCTGGCTCCTGGCCGACGGGCGGGTGGTCCCGCTGGCGCAGGAGGTGCTGCTCGCCACGGTCCCCGCCGAGGTCACCCGGCGCACCCGGCGGCAGCTGCTCGGCCTGCTGGTCGAGCGCGGCGAGGAGCCGGTGGGGCTGGCCCGCGGGCTGGCCGCCGACCGGGTGCGCGACCCCCGGGCGGCCGCGCTGCTGGAGCGGCAGGCCGATGCCGCCCTCGGTGCCGACCCGGCGCTGGCCGGGGAGCTGCTGGGCGAGGCCGCCGACAGCGGGGCCCCGGTGGCGGGGCTGGCCGCCCGGCGGGCGCAGGCCGCGGCCCTCACCGGCGACCTCGACAGCGCGGTGCGGTGGGCCGACGCCGCGCTCGCCGACCCGCACGCCGCCGACCGCCCGCGGGCCGCCGGGGTGGCCGCGGCGGTGCTGGCCCGGCGCGGGCTGCTCGGGCGGGCCGCGGAGCTCTACCGGCTGGCCGGGCCGGAGCACGCGGGCTCGGCGGCCCTGGCCCTGCTGGCCACCGGCCGGCCCGACGAGGCCGCCCGGGTGGTCGCGGAGGCACGGTCCGCGACGGCCGGGGGGCCGACGATGCTCGCGGTCAGCGAGGAGCTGATGGCCGAGGGCATCACCCGTTCCCTGCGCTCGGGCACCGATGCCGGCGACCCGGTCCCGGCGGCGCTGTCCACGCTCACCCGCGCCGCCGCGCTGCTGGAGCCGGTGGGGCGCACCGCGCTGCTCGTCGACACCCCCGCGGCGCTGGCCGCCCTCGTGGCCCTGCAGTGCGGCGAGCTGGCCGTCGCCGAGTCGGTGCTGCAGCGGGCGGTCGACACCGACCTCGGCGGGCGGCCGGCCCGCCCCCGGCACCTGCTGCTGCTGGCGTGGATCGCCATGCTGGCCGGGCGGATGGCCCGGGTCCGGGAGCTCGCGGCGGAGGCGCAGGCCGTCGAGGGCGGGGCGCTCGAGCCGCGCGACGAGCTGTTCCTGCAGGCGCTGGAGGTGGGGCTGGCCCGGCGCAGCAGCGACGTCCCCGCGCTGGTGCGCGCGTGGGTGCGGGCGCGCGAGGCCGTCGTCCGGTACCCCGTCGACCTGTTCACGCTGCTGCCGCTGGGCGAGCTGGTGGTGGCCGCGGCGCGGCTGCGCGACGGCGACCGGCTGCGCTGCCACCTGGCGGAGGCGCAGGACCTGCTGCGCCGGCTGGGGGAGCCGCAGCTGTGGGCGACGCCGCTGCACTGGAGCGGCGCGCAGGCGGCGATCATCACCGACGACCCCGCGGCGCTGCGGCCGCACGCGGCGGCTCTGGTCGCCGCCGCCCGGACCAGCCCGCACGCCGCGGTGCTGGCCGAGGCCGGCCGGACCTGGCTGCACGTCCTGACCGACGAGATCGACCCGGCCGCGGTGGTGGCCACGGCCGAGGCGCTCGGCGCGGCCGGTCTGGGCTGGGACGGCTCCCGCCTGGCGGGCCAGGCCGCGGCCCGGGTCGCCGACCCGCGGGTCCGCTCGGTGCTGCTCGCCTGTGCGCGCACGCTGGTCGACCCGGCCGACGGCGAGGCGCCGGGCGAGGGCGGGGAGCACGCCGCACCGGCGGCACCGGCGGCACCGGCGGCCACGGCCACGGGCGTGCTCAGCGACCGGGAGCGCCAGGTGGCCCGGCTGGTGGTCGAGGGACGGACCTACCGGGAGATCGGCGGGCGGCTGTACATCTCGGCGAAGACGGTGGAGCACCACGTCTCGCGCATGCGCCAGCGGCTGGGCGCCGGCACGCGGTCGGACCTGCTGGCCCGGCTGCGCGCGGAGCTGGCGGAGGGCGCCTAGCGGCCGGCGCCGGCCAGGACGACGCAGGGGACGCAGACGTCACGGGCCGACGTCGGCCACTCCTCGTCGAGGGTGACACGGGCGAGCGTGCCGCAGAGGGTGAGCTCGCAGGCACCGTCGACCTCGGGAGCCGGGCGGTGCAGCTCGACGGCGTGCCACAGGGCGGCGGTCGGGCCGTGGGCGCGGCTGCGGGCGGCGACATAGGCGGTCGCGGCGAACGCGGTCGGGGCGGTCGGGACGGTGCTGGGGGCCATGCCGGTTCCGTCGGCACCCGGACGCCGTCGTGCCAGCCGGGGCACGCGCCCCTCCCCCGTCCGGGTGAGGCGGCGAGCCGGTGGGGGCGACGGCAGGATGACCCCGTGGAGCTGACGAAGTACGGGCACGCCTGCGTCGCGATCAGTGACGGCGAGCGGCGGCTGGTCATCGACCCCGGTGCCTGGACCGAGCCGACGGCGCTCGACGGCGCGACCGCGGTCCTGGTCACGCACGAGCACCCCGACCACTTCGTCGGCGACCGGCTCCGCGCGGCGCTGGACGCCGACCCGGCGCTGGAGGTGTGGACGAACCCGTCCGTCGCGGGGCAGCTCGAGGGCCTGGGGAGCCGGGTGCACGCGGTGGGAGACGGCGACGCGCTGACCGTCGCGGGCTTCGACGTGCAGGTCCACGGCGAGTGGCACGCGGTGGTCCACCCGGAGCTGCCCCGGGTGCGCAACGTCGGCTTCCTGGTCGACGGGCAGGTGTTCCACCCCGGCGACGCGTTCACCGTGCCGGGGGCCCCGGTGGCCACGCTGCTGCTGCCGCTGCACGCGCCGTGGTCCAAGGTGGCCGAGGTGATCGACTACGTGCGGGCGGTGGACGCCGACCAGGCCTTCGCCGTGCACGACGGCCTGCTCAACGACACCGGGCTGGGCCTGGTGGCCGGCCTGCTGGGCGAGCGCGGCCCGGGCACGCCCACCCCCTACGGCCGGCTGGCCCCGGGGGAGGCGGTCGAGCTCTGATCCGTCGGGACCAGGGCCCGGCCGGCTCCCCCGCGTACGTCAGCGCCGGACGGCGCCGCGGTTGCGACCGGTGAGCGTGGAGGCCGCGACCACGAGCACGGCGGCGACGATGATGGAGATGATCCACCGGATCCAGTCGACACCGTTGGTGGACGCGACACCCAAGGCGCCGGCCACGTAGTAGCCGATCAGCACGCCGCCGATCCCGCACAGCACGGTGAGCCACAGGGGCGTGTTGTCTCGCGCCCCAGGGGCGACGAACTTACCCAGCAGGCCGATGATGAGCCCCGCCACGATCAGACCGATGATCTCCATAGCCAACTCCTCAGACACTCGACCGGCGCTGCCGAGCCGGCGGACGCCGGGACACCACGCCGATGCACGGCTGACTGGTGTACCCGGTCGCCCTGTAGTGAAGCGTGCTTCGCCTCGTCGAGAGGCGGATCACCCTATTGAGAAGAGTCCGCCACCTGCTCGACGTGCGCCGGGAGCTTGGCCAGCTCGTCGTCGACGGTGCGCTGCACGAACTGCTGCACGGCCCGGCGGGCCAGCCGGTCGGCCAGCCGGGGACGGCGCGGCGCGTGGGTGAGCGTGATGGTCACCCGGGTGGCGCCGTCGGCGGCGTCGTCGAGCTCGATGCGCGTGGTCCACGTCTCGGGGGTGAGCTCGAGCCGGGTGGTGATCGCCCGCCCGGGCTCCCACTCGACGATCTCGCCGCGCGGGGCGCCCTCGCGCGGGGTCTGGTCGGCGTCGAGCCGGCCGGGGACGCAGACGAACCGGGCGCCGCGCCCGGACCGCCCGCCCTCGACGACGTAGGAGACGTCGCAGACGGCGCAGTAGGGCTCCAGCACGGCCAGCGCCCGCCACACCCGGCTGCGCGGGGCGGCCACCTCACGGGTCCCGCTCGCCGTGGTCACCCCTCGACCGTAACCGGGATCAGCCGGGTCCCGGCGCCAGGTCGGCGAGCACGGCACGGGCGACGGCCCAGCGCTCCTCCCCCACCCGGCGCGCCCACTGCCGCTCGACGTCGGCCAGGCGCCGGCGCACCGCCTCGTCGACCTCCCGGCCACGACCGGTGAGCCGGACCAGCCGCGCCCGCCCGTCGGAGGGGTCGGGGAGCACCTCGACGTACCCCCCGGCCTCCAGCGGCGCCAGCGCCTGGGCCAGCGCCTGCTTGGTGTGCCCGCTGTCGGCGGCCAGCCGGCTCAGCCGCTCCCCCTCGGGCGGCAGCATCGCCAGCAGCCGGTAGTGGCGCATGCGCAGGCCCGGGTAGCGCGCGTCGCTGAGGGCGTAGAGGTCGTCCCGGATCAGGGTCATCGCCTGCTCGAGCAGCACGGTGACCAGGACGGGGCGGTCTCGGTTGACGGGATCGGACAAGCGGCTTCACCATCCACTCACCGTCAGACAAGCGGCTTGACCATCCTCCCACGGGAGCCCGCGATGACGACCTCGCCCTGGCTGGCGCTCTTCCGCCCCGTACACCTCCACCTCCCGCCCCTGCACCTCCCGCGGCGCCCGCGGTGACCGGCCTGCCCGGCGGGACGGTCCTCGCCGAGCTGCTGCCCGCCCTGCGCCGCCGGTTCGGCGACCCGGCGCTCGAGGTCGAGGCGGTGACCTGCCGCCCGCTCGTGCACGACGCCACCGCGCCGTCGACGCGGGCGCTCACCCGGGTCACCGTCGAGGGCCACGGGTCCGGCGGGCGGGTGGTGCTGCGCCTGGTCGCGAAGGAGCTCCAGGCCGCCCGGTACGGCCTGCCGCCGCAGATGCCCGACGACGCCCGCGCGCACCTGGACGAGATCATCCCGTGGCGGCTGGAGGCCGACGTCCTCGCGGCCGGCGTCGCCGCGTGCGCCCCGCCGGGCCTCCGTCCGCCGGACGTGGTGGCCGTGCACGAGCAGCCCGGCGACCGGCTGACGCTCTGGCTCGAGGACGCCGACCCCGTCGACACCCCGTGGACGGTGGACGACACCCTCCGCGCCGCGGAGGCCCTCGGCCGGCTGGCCGCCCGCCGTCGCGGCCGGCCCTGGCCGCCGATGCCGGGCGGGGACTTCCTCACCGTCTACCGGGACGAGCAGCTGGCCACCTGGGCGGTCCCCTGGCTGCACGACGACGCCACCTGGGCCGCGCCGGTCATGCGGGTGCCCGGGGTCGCGGCGCTGCGGGAGGAGGTGTGCGCCCTGGCCTCCCGCGTCCACGGCGTCCACGCCCGCCTGGCCCCGCTGCCGGTGCTGCCCGCCCACGGGGACGCGACGCCGATGAACCTGCTGCGGCCCGCCGCGGCGCCGGACACGTTCGTGCTGATCGACTGGGCCATGGCCGGGCCGGCGCCGGCCGGTTTCGACCTCGTGCCGCTGCTGTTCGGCCGGGCGGAGTGCGGGGCCGGCCCGCCGGACGAAGTGCCCGCCCTCCTCGGCCCGGCGGTCGCCGCCCACGCCCGCGGTCTGGCCGCCGAGGGCGTCGACGTGTCCCCCGCCGAGCTGGAGACCGGCGTGCTGCTGGCCGCGCTGCTGCGCTACCCGTGCACCGGCATGCCGCTGCACCTGCTGTTCGAGCCGGTCACCGACGAGGTGCTCGCCCACGCGGCGCGGCGGGCGGCGTTCGTCCGGATGGTGCTCGACCTGGAGCCCCGGCTGGCCGTGCTCAGCGGCCGGTGACGTCGCCCTCAGAGCTGCAGGGTCGCCGCGGCGAGCAGGTAGGCCGCGGACACGGCCTCCGGGTCGTGCAGGTCCCCCGGGTCCTCCGCCGCTGCCCGGGACCGTGCGCGCACCGCGGCGCCGGGATCGCCGGCGACGAGGTCGACGGACAGCCCGGCGATCACGGCGTGCGCGTCGTGCTCGTCCAGGTCGTCGAGGACGAGGCCGTCGTGGAGCAGGGTCGCCGCCTCCACGAGCACCTCCCGGGCCTGCTCGGCGTCCACCCCGGGCCGCGCCCGCGCGACCTCCTCCGCGGTCGCCAGGAACCGGTCGCGCAGGGCACCTGCGATGTCGGGCGGCACGCCGGGAGCGTCACAGCGGAGCCGTCTCCGGGTCGAGCGGATATCGGGCGGCCAGGTGCTCGGCGAAGGTCCGCCGGCCGTGGGCCGGTCCCGGCACGAGCGCCGAGCCCGCGCCGTAGGCGGCGGACAGCCGCCCTCCCGACGATCGAGACGACCACCAGGTGCCGCACGCCGGCGTCGGCGGCGGCCGACAGCAGCGTGTGGGCCGCCGCGACGTCCCCCTCTCCGCGCGGTCCGGTGGCCAGGTGCAGCACGGTGTCGACCCCGGTCAGCGCCTCGCGCAGGCCGGCGCCGGTGAGCAGGTCCCCGGTCGTCAGGCCCGGGCCGCGGCGCCGGCTGAACGCCCGGACGTCGTGTCCGGCCGCCCGCAGGCGGGCGGTGGTGGGGGTACCGAGGGTGCCGGTGGCACCGGTGACCAGCGTGGTCGTCATGGGTGGGTCTCCCTTCCTCACCCCGTCGGACCGGGCAGCCCCCCGATCCGTGACAGCCGGCCGTTGGCGTGGGCCAGCTTCTCCGGGTTGACGACCAGGTCGAGGGCGCTCAGCCGCTCGCCGTCGGTGTGCAGCACCAGGACGCCGTGCAGGGCCGTGCCGTCGGTGAGGGCCACCGCGGGGGCGCCGTTGACCTCGACGAACGCCGGCAGCAGCCCCGCGCTGAACCGGGCGACGACCCCGGCGACGTACCGGGCCACGGCCTCCCGCCCCCGCACCGGCCGGCGGGCCGCGTTGACGACGCCGCCGCCGTCGGCGCGCGCCACGACGTCGGCGGTCAGCAGGGCCTCCAGCGCGGCGAGGTCCCCGTCGGCGGCCGCGGCGAGGAGCGGACGGTCAGCTCCTGCCAGCGGGCCGGGTCGACCTCACGGGTCCCGGCGCCGGCGAGGTGCCGCCGGGCCCGCGAGTGCAGCTGCCGCACGTTGGCCTCGGAGGTACCGATCAGCTCGGCCACCTCGCGGGGGCTGTAGGCGAACGCCTCGCGCAGCACGTACGCGGCCCGCTCGGCCGGGGACAGCCGCTCCAGCAGGGTCAGCAGCGCGAAGGACACGCTCTCCCGCTGCACCGCCCCCTCCAGCGGGCCGAGGTCCCCGCCCGGGCCGGTCAGCACGGGCTCGGGCAGCCACGGCCCGGTGTGGACCTCGCGCCGGGCGCGGGCGGAGGTGAGCGCGGTGAGGCGCAGGTTGGTGACCGTCCGGGCCAGGAAGGCCGCGGGGTCGGTCACCCGCGCCCGGTCGACGCCCTGCAGCGCAGCCAGGCGTCCTGCAGCACGTCCTCGGCGTCGGTGGCCGAGCCCAGCATCCGGTAGGCGAGGCCGGACAACCGCTCCCGATGGGCCTGGAAGTCGTCCAGCACCGCCGTCCCCGTCACGGGCGGATCCTGTCAGCCGGGCCGGCCGCGTCCTCCGCCGCGCTCAGCGGCCGGTGACCGAGACCTCGAACTCGACCTGGCTCACGTCCGGCCGCAGCCGGGAGAAGCTGTGCACCAGCGGGTGCCCGGCGCTGTCGCGCACCGTGGTGCGGACGACGAGCAGCGGGGAGCCGGCGGCGATCCGCAGCAGGTCCGCCTCGTCCGGGGCGGCGGTGCCGACGTCGACGACGATGCGGGCGTGCGCGAGGTCGGCGCCGTACTCGCGGCGCAGGAAGTCGTACAGCGAGCCCTCGCTGAAGTCCTCCTCCGCGGCCCGCGGGTAGAGCGCGGCGGGCAGGAAGCTGTGCGCCACGTGGTTGGGCGCGCCGTCGACGCTGCGCAGCCGCTCCAGCTCGACGACGTCCTCGGCGACGTCGAGGGCGAGCTCGGCGGCCACCGGCGACGGCGCGGGCACGACCCGCTGGGTGAGCACCGTCGTCCCCACCTGGGCGCCCTGCTCGGCCATCACCGAGCTCCACCCCGCGATGCGGTGGACGAAGCTCTCGCGGTACTCGTGCCGGATCGCCGGCCGGGTCACGTAGGTGCCGCGGCCCTGCTCGCGCACGAGGTGCCCGTCGGCGACCAGCCCGTCGACGGCGCGGCGCAGGGTGATCCGGCTGACCCCGTACTCCGCGCACAGCGTGGGCTCCGGGGGCAGCAGGGCCCCCTCGGGCATCGCGGCGACCCGGCGCCGCAGGTGCTCACGGACCGAGAGGTACTTCGGTCCCGCCGTCGCCGCTGTCACGATCGCCAGACTATGCGGGAGAAGACGTCTGAGGACGTCATGTCGTATGAGACGTCTCTCGCTCGGGTGACGTCCACCTCTACGGTGCCCGGAGTTCGACCACGGTCACCTCGGGCCGCGCGCCGACCCGCATGGGCGGTCCCCAGTAGCCGGCGCCCGCGGTGACGTACAGCTGCGTGTCGCCGTGCCGCGACCAGCCCTCGACCGCGGGCTGGTCGAGCCGGATGGCGAAGTCGAAGGGCCACAGCTGCCCGCCGTGGGTGTGTCCCGACAGCTGGAGGTCCACGCCGGCGGCCCGCGCCTGGTCGACCATGAACGGCTGGTGGGCGAGCAGCACCACCGGCGTCGCGTCGTCGCGGCCGTCGAGGGCGGCGTCGAGGTCCGCGCCGTGCCCGGGGACGCCGGAGCGGGCCGCGGTGCGGTCGTCGATGCCGGCCAGGTCGAACGACGCGCCGCCGCGCGTGATCGGCACCCGCTCGTTGCGCAGCACCTCGACGCCGAGGGTGGGCAGGTGCCGCAGCCAGGCGGTGGTGTCGACGAAGTACTCGTGGTTGCCGGTGACGAAGAAGACGCCCTGCTCGCTGACCAGGTCGGCCAGCGGCGCGACGTCCTCGCGCAGCTCGTCGACCTCGCCGTCGACCAGGTCGCCGACGATCGCCACGACGTCGGGCCGCTGGGAGTTGACGATCTCGACCAGCCGCTCGAAGCGCCGTCCGCCGTAGGTGGCCGACAGGTGCCCGTCGGAGAAGGTGACGATCCGCAGGCCGTCGAGCGCCGGGTCCAGCCGCGGCAGCGTGACCGGCACCCGGCGGACGACGGGCGCGGAGTTGGCCAGGTACACCCCGGTGCCCGCCGTCCCGAGCGCCACCGCGCCGGCGGTGACGGCGAGCGTGCGGGCGAGGAACAGCCGGCGGGAGGGGTCGGGAGGTCCCGTCCCGGCCTCCGGCCGCGGCTCCGGGTCCGGGTCCGGGTCCGGCTCCGGGTCCGGGCCGACGGCGGGGACCGGTGCCGTCGTGGCCGGGACGGTGGCCGGGGCGGGCCGGCGGGTCCAGCGGCGCAGCACCAGGCGGACCGGCTCGAGGACGAGCAGCGCGAGGAAGGCGTAGAAGGCGACGCCGAGCCAGGTGTAGGCGACCCAGTCCAGGGGGGCGGCGGCGTCCCGGGGCAGCGTGCGGCGCAGCAGCACCGCGGCGGCGGGCAGCAGGGCGAGCACCACGGTGAGGACGGTGAGCCGCCGCCGCACGCGGCCGGGCCGGGTGGTGCTCCGGACCATGCGCCACCAGAGGTAGCCGTGCAGCAGGAGCAGGGCGACGAGGACGACCGTCCCGAAGCCGAGCAGACCGATCAGGGACAGGACGGACCTCGCTTCGGCTGTGCGGGAGACACCACGGCAGGAGACGCGCGAGCGGCCCGGGACGTTCCCGTCCCGGGCCGGCGCCCCGGCCCGCTCAGGCCTTCGCGGCCGCCTTCACCGCGGCGCGCAGGGTGGGCTCGAGCCCCCAGAACCGCTGGTCGGCGTGCTCGGCCCGCAGTTCCTCCAGCGCGTGCAGCCGGCCGTAGGCGAAGGTGTCCTCCCCCGCCTTGACGGCGGCCGCGGCCAGCCGCAGGCACCACTGCCGGGCGACGACGGTGTCCTGGGCCTCGCCGAGCACGTCCTGGACCTCCTTCATGCAGGCGACCAGGGCCTCGGCGGGCGCCCCGAGCACCGGTGCGGCGACCTCCGCGGTGTAGCGGACCCGCTTGGCCGCCTTGCGCACCTCGTGGAGGGCGTGCTCGGTCTCGTCCTCGTGGGCGCCCGGGTCCTCGGCCTCGCGCTCGCGGGCCTCGTCGATGCGGGCCTGCATCCGCTTGCCGGTGCGCTTGACCGCGTCGGCGAGGACGGCGTGCGCGGGCTCGCCGGCCGCCTCGGCCAGCGGCGGGTCGGCGAGCAGCGCGTCGAAGGCGTCGAGCAGCGCCAGGTGCCGCCGGTCCGACAGCGCCCGGACCGCCGCCTTGCGGCCCCGCTCGACGTCGGCGACCTCGGTGGCCTGCAGCCGGGCGGCCACCGGGCCGCGGACCAGCTCGACCGGCTGCGCCG
Source organism: Geodermatophilus sp. SYSU D01045 (assembly GCF_054050295.1). Lineage (NCBI taxonomy): Bacteria > Bacillati > Actinomycetota > Actinomycetes > Geodermatophilales > Geodermatophilaceae > Geodermatophilus > Geodermatophilus sp. SYSU D01045. Next base: position 8,907 of record NZ_JBJGZB010000028.1, on the reverse strand, counting down.
CGACGACGGCCTTGAGGTGCTCGAGCGCGACCTCGCCGTCGCGGGCGCCGGAGAGCGCGGCGCCGATCCACTGCAGCTCGTCGCGGAGCGGGTCGGTGGCGGTGCGGTCGAGCACCGGCCGGAAGGCGGCCAGGATGCTGCGCAGCCGGCGGCAGGCCACGCGCAGGTCGTGCACGCCCTCGGGGTCGCCGGTGCGGACGCCGATGTCGGCGGTCTGCAGCGCCTGGACCTGGGTGCGCACCGCGCCGAGCACCACCTCGGCCGCCGTCGGCCCGTCCTGCTTCCTCGCCTTCTTCTTCGCCTTCTTCGCGTCGCCCTTCCCGTCGCCCCGGTCCTCGACCGCGGCCGGCGGGCGCACCGGGGTGGGCGCGGGGAGCCGGTCGGCCAGCACGCGGGAGAGCTTGGACGGCAGGTCGGAGGGCACGATGCCCGCCGCGCCGAGCGCCTCGGTGACGCCGTCGAGCAGCGCCTGGTCGCCCTCGACCAGCTCCACCTCCAGCTCGCGCCAGGTGGTGACGGTCGCCGGGCTCTCGGGGTCGGGGGCCAGCGCGGTGCCGGTGACGGTGTCGGCGGCGACCTCGGCGAGCACGCGGCCCTCGTCGTCGAGCAGGTGCGTGACCTGCCGCGTCGTCTGCAGGGTGGCGACCGGCTCCGGCCGCGCGCCGCGCAGCACGGCGGTCACCGGCTCGGTCACCGCCCGCGGCACGACCGTGCGGCGGGTGCCCAGCGGGGCGTGCACCTCCCGGCGGGAGCCCGCGACGGCGGTGGGCAGCTTGAGGTGCCAGCCGGCGTCGGTGCCGCCGGTCCGCCGGCGCAGGGTGATCCGCGCGCGGGCCAGCCGCAGGTCCGGGGTGTCGTAGTAGGTGGCGTCCAGGTCGTGGGTGACCGAGTCCCCCGTCGCGGCGACGCCGTCCACGGTCGTCAGGTCGGGGAGGACGACGTCCGGCCCCGTCTCGAACTTGCGCTCGACCTCGAGCTGTCCGCTGCCCACGTCGCCCTCCTCTGGATCGCCGTCGCGTCCGACCGTAGGCGTCCGGGTGTCGGAACACATCCGCGCGGGCACTCCCCCGCGGAAACGACGCCAGCCGGGGTGTCGACGGAGGAGGCGAGCACCGTGTTGAGCGAGCGAGACCTGTCCGCGGCGATCGGGAGCACGGTGCAGGGCCCCGACGGGGAGAAGATCGGCACCGTCGAGAGCTTCTTCGTCGACGACCGCACCGGCGCGCCCACCTGGGTGGCCGTGAGCACCGGCCTGTTCGGCACCCGGCACTCCATCGTCCCGGCCACGCAGGCGGCCTTCGTCGACGGCGTGCTGAGCGTGCCCGTGCACAAGGACGCCGTCCGGTCCGCACCCCACCTGGGCGGGGACCACCTCGGCCCGGAGGAGGAGGCCGCGCTGCGGCAGCACTACGGGCTGACGGCCGGTGCGGCGCCCGGCGTCCCGGCCGGGCAGCCCTGGGCACCGACGGGGACCGGACCGGCCCCTGCGGGGGCGGCGCCCGCGACCGACGTGCCGGCTCCCGGCGCGGCGGTGACGGACACGCCCACCCGGCCGGTCCCCCCGCCGGCCACCACGACGCGGACCACCACCGAGCAGGCCGCCGCGCCCCTGCCGCCGGAGCACACGCCGCGGCACGCCGCGCCGACCACCGACGGCGCGATGACCCGCAGCGAGGAGCAGCTCCGCGTGGCCACCGAGCAGGTGGCCACCACGCGGGTGCGGCTGGTCAAGTACGTGGTGACCGAGGAGGTGCAGGTGACCGTGCCGATCCGGCGCGAGGAGATCCGCGTCGAGCACGTGCCCCTCGACGCCCCCGACCTGCCCGGCGAGTCGCTGGCCCCCGCGGGCGGGCCGGCACCGGTCACCGGCGCCCCGGCAGCCGGCACCGGCACCGGCACCGCGGGCCTGCCCGGGGAGATCGTGCTGCACGCCGAGCGGCCGGTCGTGTCGGTCGAGGTCGTGCCGGTCGAGCGGGTCCGGCTGGCCACCGAGGTGGTGCAGGGCCAGGAGCGGATCAGCGAGCAGGTGCAGCGGGAGCAGATCGTCGTCGACCAGACCCGCTCGCCGCAGCCGGGACGTGCGGGAACGGCCCCGCTGCAGGGGCCCGCCGTGAACTAGCGAGCGGTGGGGGGCAGCGGGGTCCTCCTCCGGTCGGCGAGGAAGGCGAACCGCTTGCGGGTGGCGGTGACCTCGGCGGGGTCGACGTCGGCCAGCACGAGCGTCTCGCCACCCGCGGCGGCGGCCAGCACCTCGCCCATCGGGTCCACGACCCGGCTGTCGCCGGCGTGGTGCAGGCCGTCGCCGCCGGTGCCCACCCGGTTGCAGGCGACCACGTAGGCCTGGTTCTCGATGGCGCGCGCCCGCAGCAGCGTCGTCCAGTGGTGCCGGCGGGCCGAGGGCCAGTTCGCCGTCACGAGGTAGACGTCGGTGGTCTCGGCGGCGTCCCAGAACACGTTCGCGAAACGCAGGTCGTAGCAGACGAACGGGGTGATGCGCAGGTCGCCGACGGTCACCGTCACCGGACCGTCGCCGGCGCGGTAGCGCTCGGCCTCGCCGCCGTGGGTGAACGGGTGCAGCTTGCGGTAGCGGTGCACCGTGCCGTCGGGGCCGGCCAGGACGAACGAGTTGTACGGGAGGTCCGCGCCCGGGGCGACCTCCGGGCAGGTGCCGGCCACCCAGACGCCGTGCTCGGCGGCCTGCGCACGCAGGAAGGACGCCGAGGGACCGTCCTCGGGCTCGCCGATGCCCGGCGTCATCGAGAAGCCCGTGGAGAACGTCTCGCTGAGCAGCACGAACTCCGCCCCGGCGGCCGCCGCCCGGGCGACCTGCGGCGCCAGCCGGGCGTAGTTGGCCTCCCGGTCCTCCCAGACGATGTCGTGCTGGACGATGCCGAACCTCACGTTGCGCCTCCCCGGCCGGACCTCATGCGGACATCCTGCCCAGCCGGGCCACGGCCTCGGTGAGCACCTCGTCGCGCTTGCAGAAGGCGAACCGCACGAGGTGGCGACCGAGATCGGCGTGGCCCGCCGTCCAGAAGACGCCGGCGGGCACCGCCACCACCCCGCACCGCTCGGGCAGCGACCGGCAGAAGGCCAGGCCGTCTCCGTCGGCCTGCACCCCGCGGACGTCGACCATGGCGAAGTAGGTGGCCTGCGGGCTGATCGTCGGCAGTCCCGCCGCGCGCAGCCCGGCGACCAGGACGTCGCGGCGGCGCTGCAGGTCGCGGGCGATGCCGGTGAAGTAGGCGTCGGGCAGCGCGAGACCGGCGGCGATCGCGGGCTGGAAGGGCCCGGCGTTGACGTAGGTGAGGAACTGCTTGGCGGTGCGGACGGCGGCCACCAGCGGCGCCGGCCCGCAGGCCCAGCCCACCTTCCAGCCGGTCGTGCTGAACGTCTTGCCGCCGCTGCCGACGACCAGCGTCCGCTCGCGCAACCCCGGGAGGGTGGCCGCGGGGACGTGCTCGGCGCCGTCGAACACCAGGTGCTCGTAGACCTCGTCGGTGACCAGCAGCAGCCCGGCCCCGAGGACGACCTCGGCGACCAGGTCCAGCTCGGCCCGGCTGAACACCTTGCCGGTGGGGTTGTGCGGGGTGTTGAGCAGCAGCAGCCTCGCCCGCGGGGTGACGGCGGCGCGCAGGTCGGCGGGGTCGAACGTCCAGACGCCGCCCTCGGTGTCGGCCGGCGGCGGGGTGAGCGGGACCGGCCGGAGGACGCCGCCGGCCATGGCCACCGCTGCGGCGTAGCTGTCGTAGACCGGCTCGAAGAGGACCACCTCGTCGCCGGGCTCGACCAGCGCCAGCATCGCGGCGGTGAGGGCCTCGGTGGCGCCGGCGGTGACCAGCACCTCGGTGTCGGGGTCGTAGGCGAGGTCGCGGAAGCGCTGCACGTGCGCGGCGACCGCTGCCCGGAGCTCCGGGGTGCCGGGGCCGGGCGGGTACTGGTCGGCCATCGTGCCGATGGCGGCGCGGGCGACGTCGAGGACCTCGGCGGGGCCGGGGGTGTCGGGGAAGCCCTGGCCGAGGTTGATCGACCCGGTGGCGACGGCGAGCGCGCTCATCTCGGCGAACACCGTCGTCCCGAAGCCCTGCAGCCGGTCGGCGAGGTACGGTTCGCGGCTCACGCGACCACCTCGAAGCGCACCGAGCGGCGGGCGACGTCGGCCTCGGTGAGCCGCACTCGCACCCGGGAGCCGGCGGCCGGGCCGGTGCCGGTGCAGCGGGCGCGGATCGCGGGCTCGGCGAGGACGACGGTGCCGCGGTCGCCGTCGACGTCGACCACGACGGCGTCGAACACCGCGCCCTCGCGGCCGGCGAGCAGCCAGGCCTCGGTGGCGTCGACGGCGGCCCGCTCCACCGCCCGCGTGCGCCGGTCGGAGGCGGCCATGAGGCCGGGCAGCTCCGGCAGCACGGCGCGCACCGCGGCGTCGGGCTCGCGGCCGGCGGCCAGCGCGAGGCAGACCTCGGTGGCGAACCGGTCGACCAGCCGGCGCAGCGGGGCGGTGACGTGCGCGTACGCGGCGCCGACCCCCGCGTGGCCGGTCTGCTCCGGCGGGGCGCCGTCGAAGGGCGTGTAGGCCGCGCCGCGCAGCAGGGCGGCCGCCTCCTCGAGGAAGGCCGCGTGCCGGGGGTCGGTGACGTCGAGCCCGGCGAGGACCTGCCCCGGCCCGGCGCCGTCCGGCCACCGCACGCCGAGCGCGGGGGCCAGCCGGCGCAGCCGATCGACGTCCTCCGGCCGGGCCGGCGGCAGGGTGCGCAGCACGCCGACGCCGCCGTCGAGCATGAGCCGGGCCGCGACCCGGCCGGTGAGCAGCGAGACCTGCGCGTTCCAGCCCTCGACCGGCAGGTCCGCGCGGGCGACCAGCGTCCAGCCGCCGTCGGGACCGCGCACCACCTGCTGCTCCGGGGTGCCGAGCTCGAGGGCCCCGCGGTCGGCCGCCCGCCGCTCGAGCAGCCGGCCGACCTCGGGCAGCAGGGCGACCGGGTCGGGCAGCGTGCCGGCGTCGGCCTGCGCCTGGACGTCGGGGTAGGCGAGCTGCGCGCGGCTGCGGACGCGGGCCCGCCGCAGGTCGACGCCGCGCACCTCGCCGTCGGCGTCGAGCCGGATCGTCCACAGCGCGGCGGCGCGGTCCTCCCCCGGCAGCAGGCTGGCCGCGCCCTCGCTCAGCACCGGCGGGTGCAGCGGGGTGCGCCGGTCGGGGCTGTAGAGGGTCTGGCCGCGGCGCCGCGCCTCGGCGTCGAGCGGGCCGCCGGGGGCCACCACCGCGCCGACGTCGGCGATGGCGTAGGAGACGACGTAGCCGCCGTCCTCCCGCGCCAGGTGCACCGCCTGGTCCAGGTCGCGGCTGCCGGGCGGGTCCACGGTGACCAGCGGCAGGCCGGTGGCGTCCTCGTCCGGCAGCGGGACGTCCGCCGCGACCCGCTCGGCCTCGGCCAGCACGTCGGCCGGGAAGGACTCGGGGACGTCGTGCTCGGCGCGGATCGCGGCGAAGTCCGGCCCGTCGGGGGCGGCGTCCGGCCACCGCGGCAGGGCGAGGGGGAACCGGTTCCACGTGGAACCCGCGTCGGGGCTCACGCGACGCGCACGTCCTCGGCACCCTCGATGGAGACGACGTCACCCCGGCGCACCTGCCGGCCGCGGCGGTCCTCGGGCTCCCCGTTCACCCGCACCACGCCGGTGACCAGCACGTCCTTGACCTGCGCGCCGGTCGGCACGGCGTCGACGAGCTTGAGCAGCTGACCGAGGCGGATGGAGTCCTCACCGGGACGCAGTTCGACGGTGCGCACGACGTCGATCGTGCCCTCAGGCGGGGACGAGCGCGTCACCGACGGCCACCCGCCCGGGCACCGGGACCAGCGCGCCGACCGCCAGCGTCCCGCCGCGCTCGCGGTGCACGGTCTTGAGGACGCCGGTGTCGCGGCCGATGCCGCCCGGCTGCGGCCGGGTCACCATGACGCAGCGGCTGACCGGCTTGAGCACGTCCAGCACCGCGGTGCCCAGCCGCACCGTCGACCCGACCAGGTCGTCCTCGCCCGCGCCGTCGAGCAGCACGTTGGCGCGGAACCGCCGCCGGTCCCAGGTGCCCAGCGTGCCGGTGGAGACCAGGGAGACGCGGATCCGCGAGCTGTCGTGGAAGGCGCCGGACGCGCCCTCCCAGGCGTCCCACGGGCCGCCGTCCTCGTCGTCGACCGGGTCCTCGTACTGCCGCGGGCCCCGGACGGCCTCCGCCGCGCGCAGGGCCACCGGCGTGCCGAGCCAGTCGGACAGGACGGCGTCGTCGTCGGTGACCGTGCCGTCGGGCAGGACCACCTCGACGCCGCCGTCGGCCCGCAGCCGGCCGGAGGCGAACAGCAGGTCGGGGACGCGGCGGGCGGTGAGGCCGAAGCCGGTGGCCCGGTCGAACAGCGCCCACCGGCGGTCCCCGGCCAGCCCCTCGGGCCCGACGTCCACGGCGTCGAGCCGCTCGCCCTGCAGCGACTTGACCGGGTACCGCCAGAGCTCCTGCACGCGCACGTCAGGCCGCCGTCCAGGTCAGGGTCCACGTGCCCGACCAGGTCTCCCCCGGGTCGAGGACGACGAGGTCGACGTCGTCGGCCAGTGCGTTCGGCGGGCAGGTCATCGGCTCGACGGCGAGGCTGCGCCGGCGCTGACCCTCGGGCAGCGTGTCGCCGCTGTAGACCTGCAGCCACGGCCAGGACCGGTCGACGGCGAGTTCGAGCGCGCCCGCGGCGCCCCGTAGCCGGACCCGCGCCCAGCCGTCGTCGTCGCGGTCGAGGTCGGTGACGGCGTCGTCGAGGGCGCGCCCGCCGATCCGGCCGACCGCGCCGTCGAAGGGCCGGCGGGTGCCGGTGGGCAGGCCGCCGTCGAGGTCGAGGGCCGTGCGCGCCGGGACGGTGAGCTCGGCGTCGCCGATGCCGCCGTCGCGGTCCGCTCCCACGGAGAGGTAGGGGTGCATGCCGGCGCCGAACGGCGCGGGCCGGTCCCCGGCGTTGCGGACCCGGACGGTGACGGTGAGCCGGTCGTCGCCGAGGAGGTGGTCGACGGCGGCCGCCAGGCGGAACGGGTAGCCGGGGCGGGCCTCGACGACCGTGCCGACGGTGACCGCGTCGGAGTGGCGGGACAGCACCTCCCACCGCTGCCAGGTGACCAGGCCGTGCGCGGCGGGCTTGCCGGGCGCGGCGACGTCGAGCTGGAGCCGCTGCCCCTGCCAGGTCCACTGCCCGTCGCGCAGCCGGTTGGGCCAGGGCAGCAGGACGCCGCCGCGCCGCCCGGTGGGCACCGTGCCGGCGGGATAGCCGTCGAGGACGTCCCAGCCGCCGGCGGTCAGGGCACGCAGGCCGCCGCCGCGCAGGTCGACGGCGAGGCGGGCGTCCCCGCGGACGAGCTCCACCTCCGCCGGCTCGGTCTGCGGCCAGGCGGTCATCGGCGGCACGCTCACCGGCTCACCCCACCACACCCGCACCGTGCCGGCCCAGCTCGTGGTCGAGCGTGAGGACGGCGCCGTCCGTGTCGTGGGCCGGCACGACGGTCCCGCGGAGCCCGGCCATGTCGTCGACCGCGCCTGCTCCCGACCCTGCCCCACCCGCTGCGTCGAGGCCCTGCCGGCATCTGTGGACAGGCTCCTGACCTGGGAATTCGAGCTGTGGAAGGTCACCAGATCCACTAGACTTCGATCATGTGTTCGGGTGAGCTGGGCAGCGGGGACGTCCTCGACGACGTCGCCGCGCTGGTCGCCGAGCGCAACCGGATCGACGCCCGGCTGGCCCGGGCGGTGCGGGCCGCGGAGCTGTCCAGGCTCCCGAACGCGACGGGCTGAGGTCGATGGCCTCCTGGCTGCGCGGGCACTGCCGCCTGTCCCGGGGCGAGGCGTCGCGACTGGTGCGCAACGGTCGGGCGCTGGAGCACCTGCCCGTGCTGGCCGAGGCGCACGATGCCGGGCTGGTGTCCGCGGAGCAGGTGGCCGTCACCGCCGACGTGACCACCCCCGCCCGGCGGGCCGCCACCGCGACGCAGGGCGTCGACCTGGGCGAGATCGACGCGATCCTCACCGCCGTCGCGATGGAGCAGGAGCACGACGCCCTGGTCGTCGTCGTCCAGCGCTACTGCGACGCGCTCGATCCCGACGGCCCGGAACCGGATCCGACCGAGGGCCGGTCGCTGACGCTGTCCAAGCACGCCGACGGATCGGTGTCGGGCCGGTTCCACCTCGACGCCGTGGGCGGGGAGAAGGTGCAGACCGCACTGGAGGCCCACGTGCAGGCCGACCGGCCTGCCGGCGACGAGCGCTGCCGCGCCCAGCGGCTCGGGGACGCCGTGGTGCAGCTGGCCGACAACGCGCTCGCCTCCGGCGGGGTGCCGGTGCTGCGCGGGGTGAAGCCGCAGGTCGTCGTGGAGGTCGACGCCGGGGACCTCGCCGCTGGGCAGGGCAGCGCGGAGCTCGGCTCCGGCGCGCTCGTCTCGGCCGCCCGGGCCCGCTGGCTGGCCTGCGACGGCGCGATCGCCCGGGTGGTCATGGGGCCCGGCGGCGTGCCGCTCGACGTGGGCCGGGACCACCGGCTGGCCACCCGGGGCATCCGCCGCGCCGCGGAGGTCCGGGACGGCGGCTGCGTCTTCACCGGCTGTGACGCCCCGACGTGGTGGTGCGACGTGCACCACCACGTGCACTGGCTCGACGGCGGCGAGACCTCGCTGGAGAACTCGGCTCTCCTCTGCGAACGGCACCACACGAAGGTCCACCACGGATTCCGCATCGAGCGACAACCGGGTGGTGGATGGCGCACCTGGCGCCCGGACGGCACCGAGATCACCGTGCCGGCACCGCTGCGGCGACCACCGCTGGTGCCCGCCGCCTGAGCTCCTCGGCCGGGGCCGGCCGGGCGCCGGGGGGCGCCGGCGCGGGCGCGGGGGGCG
>NZ_JBJGZB010000027.1:0-53453 GCF_054050295.1 Geodermatophilus sp. SYSU D01045 | reverse complement strand
CCTGGGGGGGGGGGGGGCCGGGGCGCGCCGCGGGCGGCGCGGGCCCCCCGCCCGGCCGGGGGGTGCGCCCGGGCGGGCCGGCCGCACGACGTCGTCGGCGCGTCCCTCGGGCCCGGGGCGGGGCTCCCGGCGGCCCGGCGCCGGACGCCTAGGCTCGGTGCATGAGCGTGCGCCGGGTGATGGGGACCGAGGTCGAGTACGGCATCTCGGTCCCCGGGCAGCCCACCGCCAACCCGACCACCCTGTCCAGCCAGGTCGTCAACGCCTGGGCCGTCGCCGACGCCCCCACCCGCCGCCGGCCGCGTTGGGACTTCGAGGAGGAGTCGCCGCTGCGCGACGCCCGCGGCTTCGACCTGTCCCCGGCGCAGGCGCTGGACCACACCGACCTCGACGAGGACTCGGGGATGGCCAACGTCATCCTCACCAACGGCGCCCGGCTCTACGTCGACCACGCGCACCCGGAGTACTCGACGCCGGAGGTCACCAACCCGCGCGACGTCGTCCTGTGGGACAAGGCGGGGGAGCGGGTCATGGCCGAGGCGGCCCGCCGGGCCGCCCGCATCCCCGGCACCCAGCCGATCCAGCTGTACAAGAACAACACCGACGGCAAGGGCGCCAGCTACGGCGCGCACGAGAACTACCTGATGGACCGGCGGACGCCGTTCATCGACATCATCCGCGGGCTGATCCCGTTCTTCGTGACCCGGCAGGTGTTCGCCGGTGCCGGCCGGGTCGGCATCGGCGCCGAGGGCCGCACGCAGGGCTTCCAGATCTCCTCCCGGGCGGACTTCTTCGAGGTCGAGGTGGGCCTGGAGACGACGCTCAAGCGGCCGATCATCAACACCCGCGACGAGCCGCACGCCAACCCCGACGAGTACCGCCGGCTGCACGTGATCATCGGCGACGCGAACCTCGCCGAGCTGTCGACCTACCTCAAGGTCGGGACGACGTCGCTGGTGCTGGCCATGATCGAGGCGCGGGCGCTGCGCGAGGACCTCTCGCTGGAGGAGCCGGTCGCCACGCTGCAGGCGGTCAGCCACGACCCGTCGCTGGCCACCCAGGTGCGGCTACGCGACGGGCGGCGGATGACCGCGGTCGACCTGCAGCGGGTCTACCTCGACCACGCCGAGCGGTTCGTCGACCGCAACGGGGCGCCCGACGAGCAGACCACCGACGTGCTGCGCCGCTGGGCCGAGGTCCTCGACGACCTCGCCACCGACCCGATGCGCCTGGCCGACCGGCTGGACTGGCCGGCCAAGCTGCGGCTGCTGGAGGGTTACCGCTCCCGCGACGGGCTGTCCTGGGGCGACTCGCGGCTGCAGCTGGTGGACCTGCAGTACTCCGACGTCCGCCCGGAGAAGGGGCTCTACCACCGGCTGGTCGCCCGCGGCTCGATGCAGCGGCTGCTCACCGACGACGAGGTGACCCGGGCGATGGTCACCCCGCCGGCCGACACCCGCGCCTTCTTCCGCGGCGAGTGCCTGCGGCGCTTCCCGGCCCAGGTGGCCGCGGCGTCGTGGGACTCGGTGGTCTTCGACCTCGGCCGGGAGAACCTGGTGCGCATCCCGACGATGGAGCCGCTGCGCGGCACCCGCGACCACGTGGGCCTGCTGTTCGAGTCGACGGCGAGCGCGCAGGAGCTGGTCGACACCATCACCGGCGCCTAGTGACCCCGCCGGTCGAGGTCGCGCGGGCGCTGGCCGAGGACCTGCTCGCGCCCACCGCCGCGGAGGTCGACGCCACCGGCGTCCTCCCGCGCGGCCACCTCGACGCGCTCACCGCGGCCGGGCTGTACGGCCTGGTCGGACCCGCCGACGCCGGCGGCCTGGGCGCCGACGGCGCGACGCTGGCGGCCGTGGTCGAGGAGCTGGCGGCCGGCGACCTCGCGACCGCGTTCGTGTGGCTGCAGCACCACGGCGTCGTCGGCCGGCTGGCCGCCTCCCAGGCGCACCCGGAGCTGCTGGCCGACCTGTGCGCCGGGCGGCGGCGGGCCGGGATCGCCCTGCAGGCGGCGACGCGCCCGGACGCGGCGCCCGTGACCGTGCGGCGGGACGGCGGCGACCTCGTGCTCGACGGCGCCGTGCCGTGGGTGACCGGCTGGGGCCTGCTCGACGTCGTGCTGGTGGCCGCCCGCGACGGCGACGACGTCGCGTTCGTGCTGGCCGACGCCGCCTGCGGGCCGACGCTCGCGGCGGTGCCGCAGGCGCTGGTCGCGGTGCAGGCCAGCGCCACCGTGGAGCTGCACCTGCGGGGCCACCGCGTCCCCGCCGGCCGGCTGCTGGGCGCGACCCCGCTGGCCGAGGTCCGCGCGGGCGACGCGGCCGGGCTGCGGCTCAACGGCTCGCTGGCGCTGGGCCTGGCCCGGCGGTGCGCCCGGCTGGTCGGCCCCTCACCCCTCGACGACGACCTCGCCGCCGTGCGCGCCCGGCTCGACGCCGCTGGGCCGGACGGGCTCCCGGAGGCGCGCGCCGCCGCCGCGGCCCTCGCGCACCGCGCGGCCGGGGCCCTGGTGGTGGCGACCGGCAGCGGCGCCGCACGCGCCGGCTCGGTGGCCGAGCGGACCGCGCGCGAGGCGGTGTTCCTGCTCGTGTTCGGGTCCCGCCCCGCGATCCGCGCGTCGCTGCTGGCGCGGCTGGGCGCGGCCCGCTGAGGCCGCCGGGTGTCGGTACCTGCGGGTAGTTTCGGCGGCAGCACGCACTCGGCGCGCACCAGGGGAGGGCACATGGCCACCAGGGACACCGGCGGGCAGCAGCGGGCCACGCGCACGCGCGAGGAGACCGACGAGGTCGAGGCCTCGGTCGACACCGAGGTCGCCGAGCGGCACAAGGAGATGTCCGAGGACGTCGACGCCATCCTCGACGAGATCGACGACGTCCTCGAGGAGAATGCAGAGGAATTCGTTCGCTCGTATGTGCAAAAAGGGGGTCAGTGAAAGCCATCTCCGTATAGCGGGAATGGTGGGATGAAATGGTCGACTCGAAGTGGTGTCCGGACTGCGGTGTGGTCCGCCCGCTCGACCAGTTCACCCGTGACAAGCGACGAGCGGACGGTCTCGCGTTCTACTGCCGCGACCACGCGAGGGCGAGGTCTCAGGAGTCCAGACGGCGGCGGCTCGGTCCACCGAGCCGCCGCTTTCCGGTCGGTCGAGACGTGCCGGCCGGGGCCAAGTGGTGTCCGGACTGCGACACCGTCAAGCCGATCGACGAGTTCCCCACGACCACCGCCAACTCGAGCGGTGTGCACACGTACTGCAAGCCCTGTCACAACGTCCGCGGCAAGGCCTCCAAGGACAAGGTGGGTGGGTCGCGGAGCTACCACCTCATGCGGCGGTACGGGATCACCGTCGCCGAGGCCGACGCGATGCTGGCCGAGCAGGGCGGGCTCTGTGCCATCTGCGTCACGGCGCCGGCCGAGCACGTGGACCACGACCACGTAACCGGCAGGGTCCGGGCGCTGCTCTGTTTCGGCTGCAACGGCGGTCTCGGACAGTTCAAGGACGATCCCGTGGTCCTGCGCGCCGCCGCCCGCTACGTCCTCCACCACCGCGCCCTGCAGGGCGGTCCGCCCGCCACACCGCAGGCCGAGGAGTGAACGACCGGGCGCTCACCCGACGGCGGCGAGGGCGGCGCCCGGGCCGGTGACGAGGCAACCGGTCCCGGTGAGGGCGGTCATCACCGCGTCCACGGGGTCGTGCAGGTCGCCGGGGACCCGCCCGGCCCACGGCGCGCCGGGCAGGGCGGGGACGTCCCACGCCGCGCACAGCACCCGGGGGAGCACCACGGCCCCCTGCGCCTGACGGGCGAGCAGCAGCTCCCGGAGCTCAGGGTGCCGACGCACCTCCGGCCACGGCACCCGCAGGTGACCACCGCCGTCGACCGGCAGCAGGCCGGCCGGTCCCTCCTCGCCCTCCTGGACAGCGACCGCCTGCACCTCGGTCAGGTCGACCCCGTGCCGGCCGAGCAGCGTGCGGCCGCTCAGCAGGCCGTCGTCGACACGCACCGACCGCCTGTGTCGTTCTGCCGGACGGCAGCGAACAGCAGCACGGCCGGCAGCCCGAGCAGCACGACCAGCGGGACGGACACCCGGCCCGGCCAGCGCCCAGCTCCCCGCCGGCGCCACGACGAGCACGAGCAGCGCGCCCGCCCCGGCCAGCACGCGGCCGCGGCGCCGGTCCGCCACCCGCGGCACCACCCGCACCGGCGGGCTCACGCGAGCAGGACGCCGGCCGCCACGGCGGCGGCCGAGCCGAGGAGGGTCAGCGCGCCGATGGCCCGGTCCGCCCCGTCCCGGCGCACGCGCCCGGGCGTGGGGACCTCGGGCGGCGCGGGCAGGTCCCACGCGGCGCACGCCGCCGGCGGCAGGAGCCCGCCCCGCCGGTGCCGGTGGACGAGCAGCCGGCGTGCCTCCGGCAGGCCGTCCAGCCGCGACCAGGGGACCACCAGGTGCCGCTCGCCGTCGCTCAGCCGGACCGCGACGAGCCTGCCCAGCTCCGGATCGCTGCCGGCGGACACCGCCGTCACCCGCGCGAGGTCCACCCCCTGCTCGCCGAGCAGGGTCCGCCCGACGAGCACCGTCCCCTCCAGCCGCAGCCGGCCGGCCTCGTCCTGCCGCACCCGCGACCACAGGGACCAGGCGGCCAGGAGCCCGGCCAGGGCGGCCACGGCCGCGGGCCACCCGGCCCCGCCTCCGAGCGCCGCGCGGGTCCAGGCCGCGCAGAGCCCGCACAGCAGGGCCATCAGCAGCCCGGTCGCGGCCAGCGCGGTGCGGCGCCGTCCGGCCGGCACGCGGGGCACGTGCGGTGCCCCCGCCAGGTCCCGCGGGTGCACTCCGTCGGTCACGCCTGCTCCCCTCCGGTCGATCGAGCCGGCGCACGGTAGACCCCGCGGTCCCGGCGGACCAGGCCCGCCCGCGTCCCGGGTGGCCCGGCAGTCGCGCCGGTAGGGTCGGCCACGAGCCGCCGCGGCACGTCCGCGGCACGTCGAGGAGCACCCCGGGAGGGGCGCGGAGAGGGTGGACGGGTTGACCCAGTCGCACACCGGCCGGAGCGGCTTCCCGCCCGCCTACCTGGACCGGGTGGGCTCCTCGTTCACCGACTTCCTCGCCCAGGCCGCGCCCGACCTGCTGCCCGGGCGGCGCCCCGTGCCGTCGGTGCACGCCGGCGACCTCACCCCGCACGGCACCACGATCGTCTCCGTCACCTACGACGGCGGCGTCCTCATGGGCGGCGACCGGCGGGCCACCATGGGCAACCTGATCTCCAGCCGCGACATCGAGAAGGTGTACCCGGCCGACACCTGGTCGGTGATCGGCATCGCCGGGGCCGCGGGCATCGCGATCGAGATGGTCCGGCTCTACCAGGTCGAGCTCGAGCACTACGAGAAGATCGAGGGGCTGACCCTCAGCCTGGACGGCAAGGCCAACCGGCTGGCCCAGATGATCCGCGGCAACCTCGGCGCCGCGCTGCAGGGCCTGGCCGTCGTCCCGCTGTTCGCCGGCTTCGACCTCGACGCCGCCCCGGACGCCAGCCCGGGCCGGATCTTCAGCTACGACGTCACCGGCGGGAACTACGAGGAGCGCGGCTACGCCGCCGTCGGCTCCGGCTCGCTGTTCGCCCGCAACTCGCTGAAGAAGACCTGGCGGCCGGGGCTGTCCGGCGACGACGCCACCCGCAGCCTGGTCGAGGCCCTCTACGACGCCGCCGACGACGACTCGGCCACCGGCGGCCCCGACCCGGTGCGCCGGCTGTACCCGATCGTCTACCGCGTCGACGCCGAGGGCGCCGTCCGCCTGACCGACGACGAGGTCTCCGCCGTCGCGAAGACCATCGTCGACGAGCGGGCCGCCGCCGAGGGGCAGGGCTGATCGCCGTGACCATGCCGTACTACGCCTCGCCCGAGCAGCTCATGCGCGACCGCTCGGAGTACGCCCGCAAGGGCATCTCCCGCGGCCGCAGCGTCGCCGTCCTCACCTACGCCGACGGCGTGCTGTTCATCGCCGAGAACCCCAGCTCCACGCTGCACAAGGTCGGCGAGATCTACGACCGGATCGGCTTCGCCGCCGTCGGCCGGTACAGCGAGTTCGAGAGCCTGCGGGTGGCCGGGGTGCGCCTGGCCGACGTCCGCGGTTACTCCTACAACCGCCGCGACGTCACCGGCCGGGTCATCGCCAACGCCTACGCGCAGACCCTCGGCGCGATCTTCACCGAGCAGATGAAGCCCTACGAGGTGGAGCTGTGCGTCGCCGAGGTCGGGGAGGCCGCCGAGCAGGACCAGCTGTACCGGCTGACCTTCGACGGGTCGGTCGTCGACGAGCCGGACTTCGTGGTCATGGGCGGGCAGGCCGAGGCGGTCACCGCCCGCCTGCGGGAGGACTTCCGCCCCGGCATGGCGCTGCGCGACGCGCTGATGACCGGCGTCCGGGCGCTGTCGGCGTCCAGCCCGGCGATGTCGGGCAACGCCAACGGCAGCGGCGACGGCCTGCTGCCGGCCGGCCAGCTCGAGGTCGCCGTCCTGGACCGCCGCCGGCCCAAGCGGGCCTTCCGCCGGGTCGTGGGCGCGGCGCTGGGCACCCTGCTCGGCGACCGCAGCGCCGGCGCGGCCGCGCCCGAGGGCACCACCCACGCACACGTGCCCAGCGCGCCGCAGCCGGGCACCCCGGCCGGTCTCGGCGACCCCGCCGCGCCGGACACCGCCGGCGGCACCGGCGGGTCGGGCGAGGGCAGCGGCCCGCAGCCGGGCCCGGCCGACGGCGCCGGCGGGGGCACCGACGGGGGCAGCTGACCGGCGTCGCGGAAGGGACGAGCGGGGAACCGGCCGGAGTCGCATCCGGCGCCTAGGCTCGGTCCGTGGACCGACGGATCTTCGGGATCGAGACCGAGTACGGCGTCACGTGCACCTTCCGCGGGCAGCGGCGGCTGTCCCCGGACGAGGTGGCCCGCTACCTGTTCCGGCGCGTCGTGTCGTGGGGGCGCAGCTCCAACGTGTTCCTGCGCAACGGCTCGCGGCTGTACCTCGACGTCGGCAGCCACCCCGAGTACGCCACCGCCGAGTGCGACGACCTCACCGAGCTCGTCGTCCACGACAAGGCCGGCGAGCGGATCCTCGAGGGCCTGCTGGTCGACGCGGAGCAGCGGCTGGCCGAGGAGGGCGTCACCGGCGACATCTACCTGTTCAAGAACAACACCGACTCGGCCGGCAACAGCTACGGCTGCCACGAGAACTACTGCGTCGGCCGGCACGGGGAGTTCTCCCGGCTGGCCGACGTGCTCATCCCGTTCCTGGTCAGCCGGCAGCTGATCGTCGGCGCGGGCAAGGTGCTGCAGACCCCGCGCGGGGCGATCTACTGCGTCAGCCAGCGCGCCGAGCACATCTGGGAGGGCGTGTCCTCGGCGACCACCCGGTCGCGGCCGATCATCAACACCCGCGACGAGCCGCACGCCGACGCCGAGCGCTACCGGCGGCTGCACGTCATCGTCGGCGACTCGAACATGAACGAGACGACGACGCTGCTCAAGGTCACCATCACCGACCTGGTGCTGCGGATGATCGAGGCCGGGGTGCCGATCCGGGACATGGCGCTGGAGAACCCGATCCGGGCGATCCGGGAGATCAGCCACGACGTCACCGGCCGCCGCAAGGTGCGCCTGGCCAACGGCCGGGAGATGAGCGCGCTGGAGATCCAGGGCGAGTACCACTCCCGCGCCGCGGAGTTCGTCGACCGGGAGGGCTTCGGCCCGGTGCACCGGCAGATGCTCGAGCTGTGGGGGCGGGTGCTCAAGGCCGTCGACACCGAGGACCTCTCGCTCATCGACCGGGAGATCGACTGGGCCACCAAGCTGTCGCTGATCGAGCGGTACCGGGCGAAGAAGGGCCTGTCGCTGTCGTCCCCGCGGGTGGCGCAGATGGACCTGGCCTACCACGACATCTCCCGCCGGCGCGGGCTGTACTACCTGCTCGAGCGCAACGGCCAGGTGGAGCGGGTGGCGCACGAGCCGCGGGTGTTCGAGGCCAAGAACGTGCCGCCGCAGACCACCCGGGCCAAGCTGCGCGGGGAGTTCATCCGCAAGGCCCAGGAGAAGCGGCGGGACTTCACCGTCGACTGGGTGCACCTCAAGCTCAACGACCAGGCCCAGCGCACCGTGCTGTGCAAGGACCCGTTCAAGAGCGTCGACGAGCGCGTGGAGAAGCTCATCGCCTCCATGTAGTCCGGCATGTAGTCCGGGCACCTCCGCGGACCTGCACCGTGCACGTCCGCGGAGGTGCCCCGGTCAGTCGGGCAGGGGCACCCGGACGGCGGCGTAGCGGCCCGCGGCCGCGGCGGCGAGGAAGTAGGCGCGCTCCTCGGGCCAGCCGCGGCCCATCGTCGACAGCGTCACCGGCGACAGCTGCAGCGCCTCGTCCAGCCCCTCGACGTCGACCCACACCACCCGGTTGCGCTCGGGCTGGCCGGCCAGGTCCTCCTCGACCTGCCGGCCGAGCTCCGAGCCCAGCCCGCGCGGGGCCACCAGCGTCACGCCGGCCATGGCCACCCGCCCGAACGCGGTCAGCGAGTGGTGGGAGACGCCGCGGTGGCGGGGGCGCGGGTCGGCGTCGGAGATCCGCAGCGCGCCGATCGGCTCCCCGCCGAGCACGCTGACGGCGTTGCACGCCTCCCCGGCCGCGACCCCGGAGAAGCCCCACGGGGTGCCGGTGCCCAGGTTGCCCGGGCCCTGGGTGACGACGGCGACGTCGGCGCCGAGCACGTGTTTCGCGGCCAGCAGCCCGGTGTGCAGGGTGACCGCCTCCAGGTCGCCGCCGAAGGCCTGCCCGACGGTGACCACCCCGGCCAGCGACGGCGCCAGGGTGTGCAGCGTGCGGGAGAAGCCGGCCACCAGGGCGCCGCCGTCGGTCATGACGTAGGCGACCTTGAGGTCGGGGTCGGTGGCGAACACGCCGATGAGCGCGGCCGGCAGCGCCGAGTGCAGGTCGGCGACGACGACCGGCATCCCGCCGAGGTCCTCGGCCGCGGCGATGGTGTCGTGGTGCGCGGTGTCCTGCTCGTCCACGCCCTGCACGCTCACCTGCAGCGGCGTGTAGCGCGCCTTGACCAGGTGGCCGGGGCCGGTGGGGTCCGGCGGCAGCCGGTCGGGGACGGCGACGACGAGCGCGTACCCGCCGGTGCCCAGCCGCTGCGCCCACGCGGTCGTGTTGAGCAGCACCTCGTCGCCGACCTCGGGCACGCCCACCAGCGACGGGTGCGCCAGCGAGCGCACCGCGCCGTCGCCGGGCACCTCCACGGTGAGCTCCAGCGCGTCGCGCCAGCTCCTCCCGGTCGCGGTCACCGTGCCGCGTCGCCAGCGGATCCGTTGCGCAGTCGTCCGTTCCCCCACGGGGCCGAGGCTAGCCAGGGAGCGGCCCGCGCGCGGCCGGGACGGTGGGGGAGCGCGCGTCTGACTAGCCTGGGGCGCGTGTCGGCGAAGCGGGCGGAGCGGCTGGTCAACCTGGTCATCGCGCTGCTCGGCACCCGCCAGTACGTGACGGCGGCGCGGATCCGGTCGACCGTCCCCGGCTACGAGCCCGACGACGGCACCGCCCGCGCCGACGAGGCGTTCAAGCGGATGTTCGAGCGGGACAAGGCCGACCTGCGCGAGATGGGGATCCCGCTGGAGACCGGCCGCACCAGCGTCTTCGACACCGAGGACGGCTACCGCATCGCCCGCGCCGACTACGAGCTGCCCGAGATCACCCTCACCGGCGAGGAGGCCGCCGCCGTCGGCCTGGCGCTGCGGCTGTGGGAGTCCGCGCAGCTGGCCGGGGCCGCGCACAGCGCGCTGGTGAAGCTGCGCGCCGCCGGCGTCGACGTGGACCCGACCCGGCTGCCGATCCAGCCGCGGCTGGACTCCGACGAGCCGGCGTTCGAGCCCTGCTACGCCGCGGCCCGCGACCGCCGGGTGCTGCAGTTCGACTACCGCCGTCCCGACGAGGACGCCCCGGCCCGCCGGCACGTGCAGCCCTGGGGCGTGGTCGCCTGGCACGGCCGCTGGTACCTGGTGGGGCTGGACCTGGACCGGCAGGCCCCGCGGGTGTTCCGGCTGTCCCGCGTCGTCGGCACCCCGCGGGCGACCGGGCCGGAGAACGCCTTCGAGCCCCCGCCGGACCTGGACCTCGCCGGGATCGTCGCCGGCCAGTTCGGCGGCCGGGGCGAGGAGCAGCTGGTGGTCGTGCGCGCCCGGCCGGGCACCGCCGTCGGGCTGCGCCGCTGGGCGACCCCGCTGGGCGCCGGGGCGGACGGGGAGGACCGGCTGCAGCTGCGCACCACCGAGCCGTGGCGGCTGGCCGACCAGCTGGCCGCCTACGGCCCCGACGTCGTCGTGGAGTCGCCGACGGCGGTCCGCGACGCGGTCGTCGAGCGGCTGACCCGCCTGGCCGCCATGGGGGAGCGATGACGAGCCCGGCCACCAACGAGCGGATGACGCGGCTGCTCTCGCTCGTCCCGTACCTCACCGCCCGGCCCGAGGGCGTGCCGCTGGCCGAGGTGGCCCGCGACTTCGGGGTGCCCGAGCGGCAGCTGCGCCGCGACCTCGAGCTGCTGTGGATGTGCGGCCTGCCCGGCTACGGCCCCGGCGACCTCATCGACCTGTCCTTCGAGGGCGACCGGGTGCGGGTCACCTTCACCGCCGGGATGGTCCGCCCGCTGCGGCTGACCACCGACGAGGCGGTCGCGCTGGTGGTGGCGCTGCGCACGCTGCTGGACCTGCCCGGGCTGGCCGAGCAGGAGGCGGTGAGCCGGGCGCTGGCCAAGGTGTCGGCCGCCGCCGGGCACGCCGCCGAGCGGGTCACCCCGGTGGCGCTCAGCGTCGACGCCCGCGAGCAGGCCCTCGCCGTCGTCCGGCAGGGGCTCGAGCGCGGCCGGGCGCTGCACCTGCACTACTACGTGCCCACCCGCGACGAGCGCACCGAGCGGACCGTCGACCCGATGCGGTTGCTGCTGGTCGACGGCCGCTGGTACCTGGAGGCCTGGTCGCGGGAGGTGGCCGGCGTCCGGCTGTTCCGGCTGGATCGCATCGACGACGTCGAGGTGCTCGACGAGCCGGCCGCCCCGCCGCCGCAGGCCGCGCCGCGGGACGTGGAGTCCGGCCTGTACCAGCCGGCGCCCGGCGCGCCGGTGGTGCGGCTGCGGCTGGCCCGCACCGCCCGCTGGGTGGCCGAGTACTACCCGGTGGAGGACGTCCGCGAGGTCGAGGACCCGCCGGGCGGGCTGGCGGTCGCGCTGCGCACCCACGACCTGGCCTGGGCGCGCCGGCTGGTCGCCTCCCTCGGGGGCGCGGCCACCGTCGACGAGCCGGCCGAGCTCGCCGCCGCCGTCGCCGCCGACGCGCGGGCCGCCCTCGCCCGGTACGGCGCCTGATCCCCGGCGCCTAGGCTCACCCCGTGCTGCTGCTCGTCGTGTGGATCGTCGCCGTCGTCGTGTCGCTGGTCGTCCTCGGCGCCATCGCCCATGGCCTGCTGGGGGCGTTCCGGCGGCTGGGCCGGGAGCTGGCGGCCGCCGAGCAGGAGGCCCGGCCCGTCCTGGAGCAGGCCCAGGCCACCGCCGCCCGCGCGGCCGCGCTCGCGGACGAACGCCGGTCGAACGACCGCTGAACCGCCGTCGACCCCGCCCTTTGGGGGGACCGGGTGCCCACACCCCCGGCGTAGCATCGGCCCCGCCCCCGCGACCTGGAGGACGCATGAACCTCGGCCCGCTCGAGATCGGCCTGATCATCCTGGCCGTCCTGTTGCTGTTCGGCTACAAGAAGCTCCCCGACGCCTCGCGCTCGCTGGGCCGCTCGCTGCGCATCTTCAAGGGCGAGATGAAGGGCATGAAGGACGACGACCGCACCGCGGCCCCGTCCGCGCCGCTGCCGCCGGCCGCACTCGACGCCGCCGACCGGGACCGGCGCGCCCAGCTCGAGGCCGAGGCGGCCGCCGCCGAGGCCCGCGCCGCGGAGCTGCGGGCGCGCGCCGCGCAGCCCGGCGCCGCCGACGCACGCTGACCGCCTCCCCGGGCAGCGACGTGAGCGGTCCCTCCCTGCGCCGCCGCCGTCGTCGGCGGGCGCCGCGGGACCCCGAGGCGACGATGACCCTCGTCGCGCACCTCACCGAGCTGCGCAACCGCGTCGCCAAGGCCCTGCTGGCGCTCGCGCTGGGCACCGTCGCCGGGTTCCTCTGGTACGACCACGGGCTGCTGACCTTCCTCAGCCAGCCCTATTGCTCGCTGCCCGCCGACCTGCGCTTCCAGGGCGACGAGAGCTGCTCGCTGGTGGTCCTCGACGTCTTCGGCGGTGTGCTGCTGCGGCTGAAGATCGGCCTGATCGCCGGGGCGGTGCTGTCCAGCCCGTTCTGGCTCTACCAGCTGTGGGCGTTCATCACCCCCGGGCTCAAGCGCAACGAGAAGCGCTACGCGATCACCTTCGTCGCCGTCTCGACGACGCTGTTCGCCCTCGGCGCGGTGCTGGCCTACGTCACCCTCTACAAGGGCCTGGAGCTGCTGCTGGAGCTCGCCGGTGACGAGGTGGCCTTCCAGCTCACCGCGCCGGACTACCTCGGCTTCGTCATCAGCCTGCTGGTCGCCTTCGGGCTGAGCTTCGAGCTGCCGCTGATCGCGGTGGCGCTGAACCTGGTCGGCGTCCTGTCGCACGCCGCGCTGGCCCGCAGCCGGCGGTGGATCTTCTTCCTGACCATCGTCTTCGCCGCGTTCATCACGCCCACCCAGGACCCGTTCACCATGCTCGCCATGGCGCTGCCGATGGTGGTGCTGTTCGAGCTGGCCATCCAGGTCGCCCGGGTCGTGGACAGGCGGCGGGCCCGGCGGGAGGCCGGGGAGCACTTCCACGACGTCCCCGACGACGAGGCCTCCCCGCTCGACGCCCGGCCCTCCGACCTCGACGCCGCCCCGACCCGGCGCGAGGACCTGCTGCCCGGCACCCCGGCGGACACCTACCGCGGCTGAGCCGCCGGGGGTCCCGCGGCGGCCAGCGCCTCGACCAGGACCGACCGCGGGGGTGCGGCCGGCGGGCCGTCGTCGCCGGGGGAGGGGTGCCCGGGCCGCCACCCCCGGGCGAGCAGCCCGGCCACCCGCGGCTGCACCGCGGCCAGCGCCGCCGGCGGGTCGACCAGCTGCGCGTGCCGCAGCACGGCCCGGCCCACCTCCGGGTCGGCGCCGGCGGCGGCGAACACCAGCCAGCCCGGCAGCGGCGCCCCGTCCCCGGCGGGCCCGGACGGCGGGCCGGCGCCCCACCCGGAGCCCCACCCCGCGCCGTCGCGGGCGGCCCGCCACGTCCGGGCGCGGGCGAGGTCGGCCCGGCAGCCGTCGTCGAACCACTCCCGCAGCTCGCCGAGCACCCAGGCGTCCACCCGCGCGCGCCAGGACCGGGCGTCCCCGGGCGCGGCGGCGACGGCCTCCGCCAGGCGCAGCGCGTGCGCCACCGCCAGCGCCGAGCCGCGGCCGAAGTGCGGGTTGCTGGTGCTGACGGCGTCGGCCAGCGGGTGCAGCCCCAGCGGCGCGTCGTCGGTGAGCACCCGGAAGGTGCTGCGCAGGCCGCCCATGACCAGCACCGGCGAGACCGGGACGGCGCGCGCCGGGTCGGTCCACAGCGCGGCCAGCGGCACCAGCCGGGTGACCGCCTCGAAGCCGGGCAGCTCCTGCGACCGGGCCAGCTGGGGGTCGTCGGGCAGCCGGGTCAGGCAGACGGTGAACGTGCCGGCGTCGTGCGGGAAGACGAGCACGGCGTACCCGTCGCCCTCGGCCACCGAGACCACGCCCCGCTCCACCGGCGCGAACCCGGCGCCGGGCAGCAGCCGGTAGCGGCGGGAGACGTACACCTCGTCGGCCGGGACGTCGACGGTGTCGCCGACCCAGGGGCGCGACAGCCGCCCGCGCCGGCCGGTGGCGTCGACGACGAGGCCGGCGGGCAGCACGCCGCCGCCGGCCAGCCGGACACCGGAGACCGCCCCGCCGGCCACGTCCACCCGCTCGACCCCGGCGCGCAGCCGGGTCACGCCCGGCTCGGCGTCGGCGGTGCGCCGCAGCACCCACTCCAGCGTGCTGCGCCGGCACCGCAGGGCGGTGAGCCCGTCGGCCAGCCGCACCGGCTCGGCGCCGTGGGCGACCAGCGCGTCGAGCACGTCGGGAAGGCCGGCGGCGAGCTCGGCGTGCAGCCGGGCGAGGAAGGCGTGCGGCTGGTGGAACTGCGCCACCCCGCGGCGGCGCCAGTCCGCGGCGGTGGCGACGTCGCCGGGTGGCTGCGCGCCGTCCCGGTCCACCAGCTGCACCCGGTGGCCCTGACGCGCGAGCGCGACCGCGGCGGTCAGGCCCGAGATCCCGGCTCCTGCGACGACGACCTGCACGACGACCTCCGCACGACTCGACGGGGCCGGTGGGGTCTCCCCGGGAAGGTGTTGCTGGGCAACAGACCGGCGGCGTCATCGACCCACCGGCGGCGCGACGGTGTCAAGATCAGGACGGCGCGGTACCGACCTCCGACCAGGCCGTTTCCACCGCAGGGAGGGGGTGTCGTCCCCGGGGCGCGCCGGGCCGTAGCGTGGGCCGGCCGCTCGCCGGAGGCAGGGGAGGGAGACCGGGTGGACGTCGCCGTCCTCGTCAGCGCCGCCGCCGGCCGGGGCCGCGCCCGCACCGTGTCCGCGGCCGCCCTCGACGCGCTGCGCCGCGGCGGGCTCACCCCCACGGTGCTCGCGGCCGGCACCCGCGCCGAGGCCGAGCGGGCCGCGGCCGGCGCGGTGGCGGCCGGCACCGGCGCCGTCGTCGCGATCGGCGGGGACGGCGCCGTGCACGCCGCGCTGCAGGCGGTCGCCGGCACCGGCACGCCGCTGGCCGTCGTCCCGGCCGGCACCGGCAACGACCTGGCGCTGGCCCTCGGCGTGCCCCCCGAACCGGTGGCCGCGGCCACCGCGGCCGCCGCCGACCTGCGCGCGGGCGCCGTCCGGTCCCTCGACGCCGGCCGCACCGCCGGGCGCTGGTGGGCCACCGTGCTGTGCTGCGGCTTCGACTCGGCGGTCACCGACCGGGCCAACCGGCTGCGTTGGCCGCGGGGGCCCCGCCGCTACGACGTCGCGATCCTCGCCGAGCTCGCCCGGCTGCGGCCCCGCGAGGTCACCCTCACCCTCGACGGGGAGGCGCGGACGCTGCCGGTCACGCTGGTCGCCGTCGGCAACACCGCCTGGTACGGCGGGGGCATGCGGGTCTGCCCGGCCGCCGACCCCGCCGACGGCCTGCTCGACGTCACGGTGGTCGGGCCGGTGTCCCGCCGGGAGCTGGTGCGCACCCGGCCGCGACTGACCGAGGGCACGCACGTCGACCACCCCGCCGTCACGGTGCACCGCGCCGCGCGGGTGGAGCTGGCCGGCACGGGGCTGACCACCTACGCCGACGGCGAGCCGGTGGCGGCACTGCCGGTGCGCGCCGAGGCGGTGCCCGGCGCGCTGCGGGTGGTGGGGTCGGCGCGCCCGGCCTGAGTCCGCCGAGGCCGGGGACGGGCTCCGGCGCGCCCAGGATCACCCTCCGTGGCCGGGGTCTCGGGAATGCCGGGGATATATGCCAGGGATCCTGACGCTGCGTGACGTCGCCGACCACCGCCTGCTGTGGGGACGAGGGGGCCAGGCGCCTGCCCGTACCGGGCAAACCCGCCCAGTACGACCGTTATCCCCAACTTTACGACCATCTGGCGGTGGTGCGGCGATCCGGGGGAGGGGCGATGACGCCGGGAGGTCCGGTCCGGGCTGAGGGTCGTCCGGGGAGCGCCTAACGTGGGGGCATGTCCAGCCCCGCCGAGCGGTACGCGGCTGCCCGGCGGCGCAGCGCGCACCCCACCCTCGCCGACTTCACCGCCGAGCTCGGCTTCTCCCTGGACCCGTTCCAGGTCGAGGCCTGCGAGGCGCTCGACGAGGGCGCCGGGGTGCTGGTGTGCGCGCCCACCGGGGCCGGCAAGACCGTCGTCGGCGAGTTCGCCGTGCACAAGGCGCTGGCCGAGGGGCGCAAGGCGTTCTACACGACGCCGATCAAGGCGCTGTCCAACCAGAAGTACAACGACCTGGTCGACCGCTACGGCGAGGCGAAGGTCGGGCTGCTCACCGGGGACAACGCGATCAACGGCGACGCGCCCGTGGTGGTGATGACCACCGAGGTGCTGCGCAACATGCTGTACGCGGAGTCCCCGGCCATCGCCGGTCTCGGCTACGTGGTGATGGACGAGGTGCACTACCTCGCCGACCGCTTCCGGGGTGCGGTGTGGGAGGAGGTGATCATCCACCTGCCGGCGTCGGTGACCCTGGTGTCGCTGTCGGCGACGGTGAGCAACGCCGAGGAGTTCGCCGACTGGCTGGTCACCGTCCGCGGGCACACCCGGGTCGTCGTCAGCGAGGTCCGGCCGATCCCGCTGTGGCAGCACATGCTGGTCGGCAACCGGGTGTTCGACCTGTTCAGCCTGCGGCCCGCCGCGCACGCCGCCGAGCAGGGCGAGACCCCGCGCGGGCAGTCGACGCGCGACCGGGGCGCCAGCGTCGTCGATCCCGAGCTGGTCCGGTACGTGCGCGAGCACGAGCGGCGGCTGGACACCTGGGGCGGCGGCAACGGGGGCTCGCGGCGGGACCGGGACTGGCACCGGCCGCGCTACCGCCCGCCGGCCCGCCCGGAGGTCGTGGAGCGGCTCGACCGCGCCGGGCTGCTGCCGGCGATCACGTTCGTGTTCAGCCGCAACGGCTGCGACCAGGCCGTGCACCAGTGCCTGATGGCCGGGCTGCGGCTCACCGACGAGGCCGAGCGCGCCGAGATCGCCCGGATCGTCGACGAGCGCACCGGCAGCCTGCCCGACGAGGACCTGCACGTCCTCGGCTTCTGGGAGTGGCGCGAGGGGCTGCTCGCCGGGCTGGCCGCCCACCACGCGGGCCTGGTGCCGGCGTTCAAGGAGACCGTCGAGGAGTGCTTCGTGCGCGGCCTGGTCAAGGCCGTGTTCGCCACCGAGACCCTGGCGCTGGGCATCAACATGCCCGCCCGCACCGTCGTGCTCGAGCGGCTGGTCAAGTGGAACGGCGAGGCGCACGTCGACGTCACGCCGGGGGAGTACACCCAGCTCACCGGGCGGGCCGGGCGGCGCGGCATCGACGTCGAGGGGC
Source organism: Geodermatophilus sp. SYSU D01045 (assembly GCF_054050295.1). Lineage (NCBI taxonomy): Bacteria > Bacillati > Actinomycetota > Actinomycetes > Geodermatophilales > Geodermatophilaceae > Geodermatophilus > Geodermatophilus sp. SYSU D01045. The sequence continues at coordinate 36,309 of NZ_JBJGZB010000027.1, read as the reverse complement.
ACGCCGTCGTCGTCTGGGCGCCGGGCATGGACCCCTCCGTCGTCGCCGGGCTGGCCAGCACCCGCACCTATCCGCTGCGGTCGTCGTTCCGGCCCAGCTACAACATGGCGGTCAACCTGGTCGGCTCCTACGGCCGGGCCCGCGCCCGCGAGCTGCTGGCCTCCTCCTTCGCCCAGTTCCAGGCCGACCGCTCGGTGGTGGGCCTGGCCCGGCAGGCGGCCCGCTCCGAGCGCGACGCGGAGCGGTTCGCCGCGGAGATGGCCAGCGAGGGCGGCGACGTGCTGGCCTACGCCCGGCTGCGGCGGGAGATCGCCGACCGGGAGAAGGAGCTGTCCCGCGACTCGCAGGCCAAGCGGCGCATGGAGGCCGCCGACACGCTGGCCGCGCTGCGCCCCGGCGACGTCATCCGGGTGCCCTCGGGCCGGCGGCAGGGCCTGGCCGTCGTCCTCGACCCCGGCGTCACCGACCTGTCCGACCCCCGCCCGCTGGTGCTCACCGAGGACAAGTGGGCCGGCCGGCTGGCCAGCGTGGACTTCCCGACGCCGGTGACCGCGCTGGCCCGGGTGCGGGTGCCGAAGAACTTCAACCACCGCAGCCCGCACGCCCGCCGCGACCTCGCCGCCACGCTGCGCACCGCGCGGCTGGAGAACGACCTCGGCGCCCGGCGGGTCAAGCAGCGCTCGGCCGCCGCCGACGACCCGGTGCTGCACGACCTGCGCCGCGCGCTGCGCGACCACCCGGTGCACGCGCTGCCCGACCGGGAGGAGCGGGTGCGGTTCGCCGAGCGGTACCTGCGCGCGGTCGCCGACGCCGAGGCCACCCACCGGAAGATGGCCGAGCGGACCGGCTCGCTGACCCGGCAGTTCGACCGCACCTGCGACGTCCTCGAGGAGCTGGGCTACCTGGTGCCCGAGGCGGTGCCGCTGGTGCCCGCCGACACCGAGGAGCCCACCCCCGTCGACGACGTCCCGCTGGTCACCGAGGAGGGCCGGCGGCTGGCACGGGTCTGGTCGGAGGCCGACCTGCTGGTCGCCGAGTGCCTGCGCGCCGGGGTGTGGCGCGGGCTCACCCCGGCCGAGCTGGCCGCGGCGGTGTCCACGCTGGTGTTCGAGGCCCGGCGGGAGGTGCCCGGCCAGCCGGCGGTGCCCGCGGGGAAGGTGGGCGGGGCGATCGCCGAGATGCGCCGGATCCGCGCGCGGCTGCAGGACGTCGAGCTCGACCGCGGCCTGCCCGCCAGCCGCGACCTGGACCTCGGCTTCGCCTGGGCGGCCTACCGCTGGGCCGACGGGCAGACCCTCGACCGGGTCCTGGCCGGCGCCGAGCAGGCGGGCACCGAGCTCTCCGGCGGCGACTTCGTCCGCTGGGCCCGGCAGCTGGTGGACCTGCTCGACCAGCTGGCGAAGGTGGCCGACGAGGCCGTGGCCGGCGTGGCGCGGGCCGCGGTGGGGCTGGTGCGTCGCGGGGTGGTCGCGGTGGCGGTCAGCGGCTGAGGGGCCCGCCACCCGGCCGGTTTCCCACGCCGCGGAGGGGCTGCCGAACGGACCTGGTGGTGCACAATCTCCCCCGCTCCGGGGACGGACGGTCATCGGAGCGCGGGAACACGATCCGGCCCCCGCGGGGCCGCACCGGACGGGAGCGACGATGACCAACCCACCGCAGGGTGGCCAGCCGGGGCAGTACGGGCAGCCGGGGCAGTACGGCCAGCAGCCGGGGCAGCCGGGCCCGTACGGGCAGCCGGGGCAGTACGGCCAGCCGGGTGGGCAGTACGGGCAGCCCGCCGCCCAGCCGGGGCAGTACGGGCAGCAGCCGGGCCAGTACGGCCAGCCCGCGGGCTACGGGCAGCCCGGCTACGGCCAGCCGGGCCAGCAGCCCGGCGGTTTCGGGCAGCCGGGGCAGTACGGGCAGCAGCCGGGGCAGTACGGCCAGCCCGGGGCCTACGGGCAGCCCGGCTACGGCCAGCCGGGCCAGCAGCCGAAGAAGTCGCGGACCGGGCTGGTCGTCGGGCTGGTCGCGCTCGCCGTCGTCGTGATCGCCGCGGCGATCGTCCTGCCCCTCGTGCTGCGCACCGAGGTGCTCGACCGCGCGCAGGCCGAGAGCGACATCGCCCAGCAGTTCGAGGAGACCTTCGGCGTCGCGATCGACGTCTCCTGCGACGACGAGATGACGGTGGAGGACGGCGCCACCTACGAGTGCACCGGCACCACCGACGACGGCGAGGACGTGACCCTGCAGGTCGCCATCACCGACGCCGCCGCCGCCGCCTACACCTGGGAGGTCGCCTCCTGACCGGGGGGCGCTGACCCGGGCCGGCCGGCGCCTCGGTCGAGCGCGTCGGCCGGCCAGCCCAGGGCGGCGCCCAGCCGCCCGAGCGAGGACCGCAGCCCGTGCGCGTCGGCCAGCGCGGCCAGCGCCGCGGCGTCGGCCGGCCGGGCGGGCAGCGCCCCCTCCACCGGCGGCAGGTCGACGTCGCGGGCCACGGCCACCACCACCGGCGCGGCGTCCAGGTACTCCCCGCCGGCGTGCAGCTTCCTGAGCACCGCGGCGGTCAGCGGCGCCCTCGGCACCGCGGTGCCGGCCGCGGCGGCGCGGATGCCGGCCAGGTCGCCGAACTCGGTGACCAGCGCCGCCGCCGTCTTCGCGCCGATGCCGGCCACGCCGGGCAGGCCGTCGCTGGGGTCCCCGCGCAGCACCGCGAAGTCGGCGTAGGCCCGCCCGGGGATGCCGTACTTCGCGGCCACCGCCGCCTCGTCGACCACCTCGATGTCGGCGATGCCGCGCGCGGTGTACAGCACCCGGACGCCGCGGGCGTCGTCGACGAGCTGGAACAGGTCCCGGTCGCCGGTGACGACGTCGACCGGCCCGCGCGCCCGGGTGGCCAGCGTGCCGATGACGTCGTCGGCCTCGTAGCCCGGCGCGCCGACCCGGGCGATGCCCGCCGCGGCCAGCACGTCCACCAGCACGGGCACCTGCGGCGAGAGCTCGTCGGGCGTCTCCTCCCCGCCGTCGGGCGAGAGCCGGTGCGCCTTGTACGACGGCAGCGCCTCCACCCGGAACGCCGGGCGCCAGTCGTCGTCCCAGCAGGCGACCAGCCGGGTGGGGCGGTGGGCGGTGAGCAGCCGGGCGGTCATGTCCAGGAAGCCGCGGACGGCGTTGACCGGGCGGCCGTCGGGGGCGGTCACGCTGGTCGGGACGCCGTAGAAGGCCCGGAAGTAGAGGCTCGCGGCGTCGAGCAGCATCGTGGTCACGGGCGGACCGTAGCCGCCGCGGACGACGGGCCGGGGAAACCGGCGCGGGCCCGGCCGGGGCGCGGGGCTAGTGTCCGGGCGTGGCAAGCAGCGCGGGGGCCCTCGTCAGCATCGACCGCGTGCACGCCGCGCGCGCCGTCGCCGCGGAGCTCGGCGTCGACGTCCTGGTCCTCACCCCGGGCTCGGACCTGCGCTACCTGTCCGGCTACCACGCCCACGCGATGGAGCGGCTGACCGCGCTGGTGGTCCCGCGCCGCGGGGAGCCGCTGCTGGTCGTCCCGCGGCTGGAGGCGCCGATGGTCGACGCCGGCCCGGCCGGCGCGCTCGGCCTGGACCTGCACGCCTGGGACGAGACCGACGACCCGTTCGCCGTCCTCGCCCGGGAGGTGACCGCCCGGCTGGGCGCCGCCCCCACGCGGGTCGCGGTGGGGGCGCGCACCTGGGCCGAGCACGCCCTCGGCGTGCACCGGGCGCTGCCCGGCTCGGTGCTGGAGCTGGCCACCCCGGTCCTCGACCGGCTGCGGATGGTCAAGACCCCGGCCGAGGTGGAGGAGCTCGCCCGCGCCGGCGCGGCCATCGACCGGGTGCACGCCCGGATGGGGGAGTGGCTGCGGGTCGGGCGCACCGAGGCCGAGGTCGGCGCCGACATCTCGGCGGCGATCCTCGCCGAGGGGCACGTGGGCGTGGACTTCACCATCGTCGGCTCCGGCCCCAACGGCGCCAGCCCGCACCACGAGCTCTCCGACCGGGTGGTGCAGGCCGGGGACCTGGTCGTCGTCGACATCGGCGGGGAGACCGCCACCGGCTACCGGTCGGACTGCACCCGCACCTACGCCGTCGGCGGGGAGCCCGACGCCGAGGTGGCCGAGTGGTACGCGGTCCTCCAGGAGGCGCAGGAGGCCGCCGTCGCTGCCGTCCGGCCCGGGGTGACCGCCGAGCAGGTCGACGCCGTCGCCCGCGACCGGATCACCGCCGCCGGGTGGGGCGGGCACTTCATCCACCGCACCGGGCACGGCATCGGCCTGGACACCCACGAGGCGCCCTACATCGTCGCGGGCAACGACCTGCCGCTGGAGGCGGGGATGGCGTTCTCCGTGGAGCCGGGCATCTACCTGGCCGGGCGCTGCGGCGCCCGGATCGAGGACATCGTGGTCTGCACCGACGACGGCGTCCGCACGCTCAACGAGGGCACCCGTGAGCTCGTCGTCCTCCCCGGCTGAGCCGCCCTCCGACGTCGACCGGGCGCTGCTGGCCGCCCTGGTGCGGGACGGGCGGGCCAGCTACACCGAGCTCGCCGAGCGGGTGGGGCTGTCGGTGTCGGCGGTGCACCAGCGGGTGCGCCGGCTCGAGCAGCGCGGGCTGATCACCGGGTACCGGGCGCGGATCGACGCGCGGCAGGTGGGCCTCGGGCTGACCGCGTTCGTCTCGATCACCCCGCTGGACCAGGCCCAGGCCGACGACGCCCCGGCCAAGCTCACCCACCTCGACGCGATCGAGGCCTGCTACTCGGTCGCGGGCATCGAGAGCTACCTGCTCAAGGTGCGGGTGGCCTCGCCCGAGGCGCTGGAGGCCCTGCTGCGCGAGATCCGCACGACGGCGAACGTCAGCACCCGCACCACCGTCGTGCTGTCCACCTTCTACGAGGACCGTCCCCCCGTCTGAGCCCGGAGGACCGGCGTGCCCGACTCCCTGGCCCGCGGGGTGGGGGACCACCTGCCCGGCACGCTGCTCGCGCTGCTCGCGGCCGGGCTGTTCGGGCTGGGCTCGGTGCTGCAGCACGAGGCCGCGGTCCGCGCCACGGCCGGCGGGCGGCTGCGGATGCGGGCGATGGTCCGCCAGCGCACCTGGCTGACCGGCCAGGCGGCCACCACCAGCGGCACCGCCGCGCAGGTGGCCGCGCTGGCGCTGGCGCCGGTGGCGATCGTGCAGCCGCTGCTGGCCGGCGCGCTGGTGGCGGCGCTGGCGGTGCGCGCCGCCCGCACCGGGCACCCGCCGTCCCGGACCGAGTGGGCCGGGGCCGCGCTCACCGTGGGCGGGCTCGTCGTCTTCGTGGTGGCCGCCCGCCCGGGCCGGGGGTCCGGGGCCCCGCCGCCGGCCGCAGCGGCGGTGGTCGCCGTCGTGCTGGTGGTGCTGGCGGTCGCGCTCACCGCCCGGCTGGGCGGCGGCAGCGGCGCGGCGCTGGCCTGCGGGGTCACCGGGGGCCTGGCCGCCGGGGTGGCGGCGGTGCTGGTCTCGGCCGGGCTCGCCGTGCTCTCGGCCGACGGGGTGGCCGGCGCGCTCGCCCGGCCCGAGCCGTGGGGCGCCGTGGTGGCCTCGGTGGCGTCCACGGTCGGCGCGCAGCAGGCCTACGGCCGCGGGTCGCTCTCCTGGTCACTGCCGGCGCTCGTGGTGTTCGACCCGCTGACCGCGGTGCCCTCGGCCCGGCTGCTGCTGGGCGAGCACCTCGAGCCCGGGCACGCGGCGGTGTGGGGCCCGGCCGCGCTGGTCGCCGTCGCCGGGGTCGTCCTGCTCACCCGGAGCAGCGGCCGGCCGCCGCGGCAGGCGGCGCCTGCCGTCGGCGGTTGACCATGGTCACCACTCGACCGTTATCCCTAACTTCCCCTCACCATCGCCGGGGTCTTCATCCCGGGGGAGGGGACAGCCACGACGGCGGTGCGACTGGACAACGCCTCGAACACGTGTTCGCATCGGCTCATGAGGTGGGACGCCCGGCGCCTCGACGCCGAGGACGAGTCGCTGCTGCCGGGCATGCCGAGCCTGCGCGGGCTGCTGCGCAGCGTGGAGGTGTCCGAGTTCCCGGGTGTGACGATGCACGAGGTGCTGTGCCGGTCGGCCCTCAACGCGGTGCCCGAGGGCTCGCGGGTGCCGTTCCGGTACACGATCAACCCGTACCGGGGCTGCCTCCACCAGTGCGTGTACTGCTTCGCCCGCGCGACGCACGAGTGGCTGGACCTGGACGCCGGCCGTGACTTCGACACCCAGATCGTCGTCAAGACCAACCTCGTCGAGGTGCTGCGCCGGGAGCTCGCCCGGCCGTCCTGGAAGCGCGAGCACGTGGCGCTGGGCACCAACACCGACCCCTACCAGCGCGCGGAGGGCCGGTACCGGCTGATGCCCGGCGTCATCCGCGCGCTGGCCGACTCCGGCACGCCGTTCTCCATCCTCACCAAGGGCACGCTGGCCCGCCGGGACCTGCCGCTGCTCGCCGACGCCGCTCGCGACGTGCCGGTGGGCTTCGGCGTCTCGGTGGCCATCTGGGACGACGACCTGCACGCGAGCCTGGAGCCCGGCGCGCCCTCGCCGCGCGCCCGGCTGGACCTGGTGCGCGCGGTCACCGACGCCGGGCTGCCGTGCGGGGTGTTCCTGGCCCCGGTGCTGCCGGGCCTCACCGACCGCCTCGCCGACCTCGACGCCGCCCTGGGCGCCATCGCCGCCGCCGGCGCCACCGGGGTGACCGTGGTGCCGCTGCACCTGCGGCCGGGTGCCCGCGAGTGGTTCTCCGCCTGGCTGGCGCGCGAGCACCCCGCCCTGGTGGGGCGCTACCGGCAGCTCTACCGCGGCGGCGCGTACGTGCCGGCCGAGTACCGGGCGTGGCTGGCCGAGCGGGTCAGGCCGCTGCTGCGCCGGCACCGCCTCGACGGCCGCTCCGGAGGCGCGGCGCGGGGCGCCGAGGCGCCCTCCGGCGTCCCCGGGGACGACGAGGCCGCCTTCCCCGCCGGCAGCCTGCCGCCGGCCCGCGACGAGACCGCCCCGCGGGGCCGGGCGGCCCGGGCGCGCCGGTCGAGGGACGACGCCGTGCCCGGCCAGCTGGCGTTGCTCTGAACGGTTCAGGCAAGGCTTGCCTGACCATTGGGTGCCGCAACGAAATGGCGGCGACGAAGGCCAGCCTTGCCTTCGCGCGCGGCGTCGACCTGCGGTTTCTCAGGTCAGCCTCACCTCAGGAATGGTCGGAGATCGACACGCGGAATGCATTCCGGGGTCGAACCCGACGCCATTCTGCGGCACACTGGGGCCAGCCGATCCGTCCGAGTCCGGAGGACCAGAGATGACCGCCGTCGTGCCCCCCGTCGCCGAGTGCACCGTCACCGGCTGCTCCTACAACGACCACGACCACGGCTGCCACGCCTTCGCGATCACCGTGAGCAGCCACAACGGCAGTGCCGACTGCGGCACCTTCATCCCGCTCACCGTCCGGGGCGGCCTGCCCCGGGCCGAGGCGTTGGTGGGTGCGTGCCAGCGGACCGACTGCGTGCACAACGACGCCCTCGAGTGCCGCGCCGAGGGCATCCGGGTGGGCTTCGACCACGACACCGCCACCTGCATGACCTACTCGCCGGCCTGACGGGACCAGGTACCTCTCCACGACGACGGCCCGGGCGCACGCGCCCGGGCCGTCGCGCTGCGCGGGGAGTGGTGCTCAGGCGGGCGGTGCGGGCGCCGCCTGGTTCGCGCGGGCGGCCCGCTCGGCCCGGACCGCACCCCGGGCGGCCACCGGCTCGGCGCCGGCCGCCAGGGCCAGCCGGCGGTAGGAGTCGTAGGACAGCGTCTCGTAGACGGCGGCCAGCGCCTCGGCCCGCTGCCGGCGCGCGCCGGTCGTGGTGGCGCGCAGGTGCAGCGCGGTGCGCACGGCGTGCTTGGCGAAGGTCACCTGCAGCGCCTGGCTGGACAGCCGGCCGCCGACATGGGAGGCGAAGCCGGGGCCGCGGCGCAGCGCGGGCAGCAGCCACGGGCTGTCGGCCAGCGCGGGGAAGCGGTTGCGCACCGCCTCCCAGGCGTGCCACGCGGTCAGCGCCCCGGGCACCGACCACTCGCCGTCGTCGGTGCTGACCACCAGGCGCCGGGAGGTGGCGTGCACCTGGTCGCGGCGCAGGTCGCGGAACGTGCCCACCGGGGCCGGCCAGCGCAGCGCGATCGCGCACCACACGACCGTGCGCAGGTGCTCGGGCTGCTCGCCGCGCACCTCGGTGAGCGGCCGCAGGTCCAGCGTCCGGGGGTCGGGCTCCGGTGTGGGGGGCACGGGCAGGGGGACGCCGCCGTACCGGGCGACCTTGCTGTACAGCGTGACGGTGGCGGGCTTCCAGCCGCGGGCCGCCGCCACGTCGTCCATCCCGCCCTCGGCCAGTTCGTCGGGCCCGAGGCCCAGCTCCAGGGCGGCGTCGATCAGTCGGCGCCACTGGACGGCGTAGCCCTCCGGGGGCTCCAGCCGGGCCCAGGCCTGGGCCGCGGGCGGTGACGGCATCTCCGGGAGCGGTCCCTGCCAGCCCTTGGCCATGTCCCCATCTTACCCGTTATCCCCAACAAGCGATACAACTCTTCAGGAAAGCGCCAAAGAGCGACAACGACGACGAGAGGGGTCTCCGGGCGCCGGTCGGTCGAACAGGTCGGGTGCGCCGAGGAGCCTGCTGCCGCCTCCGCCGGAGGAGTTCCCGGTCGGGGCAGGCCCGCCAGGGCGGCGCCGACGCCGGCCGTGGGCGCCGCGCCGCGGACGACCCGGGTGCCGCCGGGGGGAGCCGTCGAGGCGGGGCGGGCGCGGATCTCCACCGCGCCGGGGAGGCCGCAAGGGCCCTCACGCGCCTCCGCCGGTCAGCAGCCGCGCCCGGACGTCGCGCTTGAGCACCTTACCCACTCCGGAGCGCGGCAGGTCGGCCAGTCCGCCAGCGCCGGGTCGCCGCCGTCCCCGTCGCCGTCGAGGCAGACGAGGGTGGTCAGCCGCGGCAGGCGCGCGGATCGCGGCAACCAGCGGCGCGAAGGAGCGCTGGTAGAGCAGCGCGGTGCAGCCGAACAGGTCGAGCAGCTCGCGGTTCTCCCCGGCCTCGTTGCGCGGGTCGACCGGGCACCACACCGCACCGGCGCGGGCGATGCCGAACACGGCGGCGAACGCGGTCGGGTCGTTGGCCGACAGGACCGCGACGGGGTCGCCGGGCCGGACGCCGGAGCGGGCCAGCGTCCCCGCGACCCGCCGGCTGAAGCGCTGCACCTCGCCGTAGCTCATCGAGGCGTCCCCGCAGGTCAGGCACGGGGCGTCCGGGCCGAGGGAGGCGCCCTGGTCGAGGTAGGCGGTCAGGCTCACCGGTCCACCCGCCGGTCGCGGGGGTCTCGGACGTCGGTCACGCGGGCATCGTGCCCGAGCCGGGGGCGGTGCCCGCCCTGCGGCGGCGTCCGCCCGCCCCGACGATGTCCCGGTGCGCACGGTGGGTGTCGAGGAGGAGCTGCTGGTCGTCGACCCCGCGGGGACCCCGGTGCCGCGCGGTCCCGAGGCGCTGGCGGTGGCCGCCCGCCGCGGGGAGGGGGAGACCCCGGAGCAGCACGAGCGGGACCGGTCCGGGGACGACGGCGGCTCCCCGGGGCACCTGGTGCCCGAGCTCAAGCGGCAGCAGGTGGAGCTGGGCACCCGGGTGTGCACCGGGCTGGACCAGGTCGAGCGGGAGCTGCGGTACTGGCGCGGCCGCGCCGACGCCGCCGCCCGCGCCGTCGGGACCCGGGTGGCGGCGCTGGCCACCTCGCCGGTCGGCGTCGAGCCGGCGACGACCCCCGGCGAGCGCTACGAGGAGATGACCGACACCTTCGGCCTGATCGCCCGCGACCAGCTCACCTGCGGCTGCCACGTGCACGTGTCGGTCGACGGCGACGAGGAGGGGGTGGCCGTCCTCGACCGGATCCGGGTGTGGCTGCCGGTGCTCACCGCGCTGACCGCCAACTCGCCGTTCTGGCTGGGCGCCGACTCCGGCTACGCCAGCTTCCGGTCCCAGGCGTGGAACCGCTGGCCGTCGTCGGGCCCCACCGAGCTGTTCGGCGACCCGGCGACCTACCACCGGGTGATCGCCGACCTGGTCGCGACCCGCACGATCGTCGACGCCGGGATGGTCTACTTCGACGCCCGGCTGTCGCAGACCTGGCCCACGGTCGAGGTGCGCATCGCCGACGTCGCGCTGCGGGTCGAGGACGCGGTCACCCACGCCGGCCTGGTGCGGGCGCTGGTGGACACCGCCGCCCGCGAGTGGCGCACGGGCGTCCCCGCGCCGCCGGTGCGCAGCGAGCTGCTGCGGGTGGCCGCCTGGCGGGCCGGGCGCTCGGGCACCACCGGCGACCTGGTGCACCCGCGCACCGGGGTGCCGGCGCCGGCCGCCGAGGTGGTCGCGGCGCTGCTGGAGCACGTCGGCCCGGCGCTGGAGGCCGCCGGCGACCACGAGCGGGTGGCCGGCGGCGTGGCGGCGGTGCTGGAGCGCGGCACCGGCGCGGACCTGCAGCGGCGGGTGCACGCCGACACCGGCGACCTGACCGCCGTCGTCCGGGCGGCGGTGCAGCTCACGACCGGGAGGTGAGCTGCCAGGGACGGCGGATATCGTCCCGCCATGTACACCGCGAGCTGGCACGACGTCGTGCGGCGCGACCTGTTCGGACCGGCCCCCGACCGCCGGGACCGCCCCTACCGGTTCATCGTGCGGCTCGCGCTGGTGGTCTTCCGGCTGCTGCGGCTGCAGTTCGACGTCCGCGGCTCCGAGCACGTGCCCACGACCGGCGGCGCCGTGGTCTGCAGCAACCACGTCAGCTACCTGGACTTCACCTTCCTCGGCCTGGCCGCGCTGCCGCGGCACCGGCTGGTCCGCTTCATGGCCAAGGCCTCGGTGTTCGCGCACTGGTTCGCCGGGCCGTTCATGCGCGCCATGCGGCACATCCCGGTCGACCGCAAGGCCGGCGCGGCCGCGTTCGACGCCGCCGTGCGGGCGCTCAAGGACGGCGAGGTCGTCGGCGTCTTCCCCGAGGCGACGATCAGCCAGAGCTTCACCGTCAAGGACCTCAAGGCCGGCGCCGCCCGGATGGCCATCGACGCCGGCGTGCCGATCGTCCCGGCCGCGGTGTGGGGCGGGCACCGGGTGGCCACCAAGAAGCACCCCGTCGACCTCACCCGCGGCCGCGCGGTGACCGTGCTGCTCGGCGAGCCGGTCGTCCCCCTCCCCGACGAACAGCCCGCGGCGCTGCTGGCCCGCACCCGGCTGGCGATGGAGGCGCTGCTCGACGAGGCCCAGCGCAGCTATCCGCAGCAGCCGTCGGGCCCCGAGGACCTGTGGTGGGTGCCGGCGCACCTGGGCGGCACCGCGCCCACCCTGGAGGAGGCCGCGGCCCGCGACCTGCAGGACGCCACCGGCCACCGCGTCCAGGCCCGGACCTCGCGCCGCGCGCGGCTGGCCCGCCGCCTCCGCCGCCGCCGCTGACCGCTACTCCACCACCGCCGGCGCCATCAGCCGGAACGCCTCCAGCTCGACGTCGTACCAGCGGCGCAGCCGGCCCAGCGGCTGCATGCCCAGGCGCCGGCACACGGCCAGCGAGGCCTCGTTGCCGGGCCGGACGACGGCGTACACCTCCGGCACCCCCGCACCGAAGGCGTGGTCGACCACCGCCCGCGCCGCCTCGGTGGCATAGCCCCGGCCCCAGCACTCCGGGTGCAGGTGCCAGCCCACCTCGACCTCCCCGACACCGTCAGGGAGCGGCTTGAGCAGCACCGTGCCGGCCACCACCGGCTCCGGTTCGCGCACCTCCACCGCCCAGCAGCCGTGCACCGGGTCCGCGCGCCGGATCTCCGCCCACCGGGCCACCAGTTCCACCGGGCCCACCGACGGGGGCCCGCCCAGCCAGCGGGTGACCTCCTCGCGCCGGTAGATGTCGGTGAGCCGGGCCAGGTCGTCGGGGCCGGTGGTCCACGGGCGCAGCCGCAGCCGGGCGGTGCGCAGCTCCCCGTCCGGCACCGTCATCGCGACTGCCTACCCGGCGCGCCCCGCGCTACCCGCGGACCCGGCGCCGCAGCGGCCCGGGCGCGCCGTCATGCTCGGGGATCGTGACGTCCCCGACCGACCTGCTGCTCACCGACGTGACCGTCGGCGACCGTCCCGGCCGCGCCGTGCACGTCGTCGACGGGCGGATCGCCTGGACCGGCGCGGCCGCCGACGCGCCGCGGGCCGGCCGGGTACTGGCCGGGGAGGGCGCGCTGCTCACCCCGGCGTTCGTGGACGCGCACGTGCACGCCACCGCGACCGGCCTGGCGCTCACCGGTCTCGACCTCCACTCGAGGTCGAGCCTCGCCGCGGCGGTGGCCGCGGTCGCCGAGGCCGTGCGCGATGCACCACCGGGCATCCTGCTCGGCACCGGCTGGGACGAGACCGGCTGGCCCGAGGGCCGCGGGCTCACCCGCGCCGACCTCGACGCCGTCGTCGGGGACCGGCCGGCCTACCTCGCCCGCGTCGACGTGCACTCCGCGACCGTCTCCACCGCGCTGCTCGACCGCGTGCCCGGCGTCCGCGACCTGCCCGGGTTCTCCCCGGACGGGCAGCTGCGGCTGGACGCCCACCACGCCGCCCGGCAGGCCGCCTACGGGGCGGTGACGGCACCGCAGCGGGCCGCCGCGCAGGCCGCCACCCTCACCGAGGCGGCTCGGCTGGGGATCGGCAGCCTGCACGAGATGGCCGGGCCCGAGGTGTCCGGCGCCGCGGACCTGCGCGCCCTGCTGGACCTGGCCCGGCAGCAGCCCGGGCCGCGGGTGACCGGCTACTGGGGGGAGCTGGCCGAGCGTGGCGGCCTGGACCTGGTGCGCGAGCTGGGCCTGGCCGGCGCCGGCGGGGACCTGTTCTGCGACGGCGCGTTCGGCTCGCACACCGCCGCGCTGCACGCCCCCTACGCCGACCGGCCGGGCACCGCCGGGGCGCTGCGGTTCGCCACCGCCTCCCTGGTCGACCACGTGCGCGCCTGCACCGCCGCCGGGATCCAGGCCGGCTTCCACTGCATCGGCGACGCCGCCGTCGACCAGGTGCTGGACGCGGTCGGGACGGTGGTGGCCGAGCTCGGTGTGCCGGCCGTGCGGGCCTGCCGGCACCGGCTCGAGCACGTGGAGATGGCGAGCCCCGCGGCGGTCGAGCGGATGCGGTCGTGGGGGATGGTGGCCAGCGTCCAGCCCGCCTTCGACGCCGCCTGGGGCGGGACGGGCGGCATGTACGCCGAGCGGCTGGGCGCCGAGCGGGCCGCCGGCTGCAACCCGTTCGCCGACCTCGCCGACGCCGGGGTCGCCCTGGCGCTGGGCAGCGACGCCCCGGTGACGCCGATGGACCCCTGGGGCGGCGTGCACGCCGCCGTCGACCACCGCACCGCCGGCGCCGGGCTGCGCCCCTTCGACGCCTTCGACGCGGCCACCCATGGCGGCTGGCACGCCGTCCGGGCCGAGACCGCTGCCGGGCCGCTGGCGCCCGGCGCGCCGGCCGACCTCGCGCTGTGGGCCACCGACGCCGGCCTGTCGGCGGTGCTCGACCGCCGGGACCGGCCGGCCTGCCGGCAGCTGGTGGTCGCGGGCCGGCCGCTGCCGTCGCTGTAATCACCCGGTCCGGGGGGCGGCCCGGACGGGGGACCCCGCGCACGTCGGGTCCCGGAGGACGGGCCGCGGGATGGGATGCTCGGAGGTGGACCACGGCCGTGGTCCGCACGCCGTCCGCCGCGGACGGGTGCAGCCGGATGCCCGGGCACTGCCCGCGGCAGGACGTCGCGGGGAGGTCGGGGGTGCCGCCAGCAGCCGTGACGGAGGAGCGCGACACCGGCGCGGGGACGCCCGCGCGCGCCGGCCGTCGCCGCGCCCGCCGCCTGCCGTGGCGCACCGCGCTCGCCGCCGCGGGTGGCCTGGCGATGCTGCTCGCCTTCCCCGGCTGGTCGCTGCCCCCGCTGGCGGTGCTCGGCCCCGCGGCCCTGGCGCTGGCCGTCCGCGGGCAGCGGGCCCGGTCGGGCGCGTGGCTGGGGCTGGTGTGCGGGCTGGCCTTCTTCGTGCCGCTGCTGTCGTGGACCGGCACCTTCGTCGGCGCGTTCCCCTGGCTGGCGCTGGCGGTCTCGCAGGCCCTGTTCCTCGCCCTGCTCGGCGCGGCCACCGCCGCGGTGTCCGGCCTGCGGCTGTGGCCGCTGTGGACCGCGGCGCTGTGGGTGGCCGACGAGGCGCTGCGCGGCCGGCTCCCGCTCGGCGGCTTCCCCTGGGGCCGGCTGGGGCTGAGCCAGACCGACGGCGCCTTCCTCTCCCTCGCCGCCTACGGCGGGGTGCCGCTGGTGTCCTTCGCCGTCGCGCTCACCGGCACGCTGCTGGCCGCCGCCCTGCTCGCCCTCGCCCGCGCCTGGCGGGCCGCCGGGGCGGGCGGTGCCGGCCGAGGCGCCCGCGGGCCGGCGCTGCGCACCGCGGCCGCCCTGGTCGCCGCCGTCCTCGCCGTCCCGCTGCTCGGCGCGCTGGCCTGGGCACCGCTGGCCGGCCCCTCGCTCACCGCGGGCGGGCCCGCCAAGACCGTCGCGGTGATCCAGGGCGACGTCCCGGAGGCCGGGCTGGAGTTCAACGCGCGCCGCCGGGCCGTGCTGGACAACCACGTGCAGCAGACGGTCCGGCTGGCCGCCGCCGTCGCGGCCGGCGACCAGGCGCAGCCGGACCTGGTCGTGTGGCCGGAGAACAGCTCCGACATCGACCCCTACCGCAACGACGACGCGGCCCGCCAGATCAGCCGTGCCGCCGAGGCGATCGGCGCGCCGATCCTGGTCGGCGCGGTCGTGGAGGGGCCGGGCCGGTACCTGAGCAACACCGGCATCGTCTGGGACCCCGAGACCGGGCCCGGCGACACCTACGTCAAGCGCCACCCCGTCCCGCTGGCCGAGTACGTGCCGGCGCGGGCGTTCTTCCGGTTCTTCAGCGACAAGGTCGACCTGGTCCGCCGCGACTTCACGCACGGCACCGAGGTCGGGGTCCTCGACGTCGGTGGCGCGCCGGTGGGCGACGTCATCTGCTTCGAGGTGGTCTACGACTCCCTCGTCGCCGACACGGTGGAGGCCGGCGCCGGGATGCTCGTCGTCCAGACCAACAACGCCACCTTCGGCTACACCGCCGAGAGCGAGCAGCAGCTGGCCGCCAGCCGGCTGCGCGCGGTCGAGTTCGGTCGCACCGTGGTCGTCGCGGCCACCAGCGGCATCTCCGCCGTCGTGGCGCCCGACGGGTCGCTGGCCCGCCGCTCGGAGCTGTTCACCCCCGCGGTGTTCGTCGAGGACGTCGCCCAGCGCGACTCCGCCACGGTCGCCGAGCGGCTGGGCGCGGCCCCGGAGTGGGTGCTGACCGCGCTGGGCGCCGGCGCGGTGCTCGCGGTCGCCGCCCCGGCGCTGCGCCGCCGGCAGCGGGGCGCCCGGTGAGCGCGGTGCGGGTGCTGGTCGTCATCCCGACCTACGACGAGGCGGAGAACCTCGAGCCGATCGTGGAGCGGCTGCACGCCGCCGTCCCCGGCGCGCACGCGCTGGTCGTCGACGACGGCTCACCCGACGGCACCGGCGAGCTGGCCGAGAAGCTGGCCGCGCGGGACGACCGGGTGCACGTGCTGCGCCGCACCGAGAAGGCGGGCCTGGGCCCGGCCTACGTCGCCGGGTTCCGCTGGGGCCGGGAGCGCGGCTACGACGTCCTGGTGGAGATGGACGCCGACGGCTCGCACCACCCCGAGCAGCTGCCGCGGCTGCTGGCCGCCCTCGCCGACGCCGACCTCGCGCTGGGCTCCCGCTACGTGCCCGGCGGCAGCGTCGAGGACTGGCCGCGCCGGCGGCTGCTGCTGTCCCGGCTGGGCAACGTCTACACCCGCCACGCGCTGCGCCTGCCGCTGGCCGACGCCACCGGCGGGTTCCGCGCCGTCCGCGGGGAGCTGGTCGACCGGTTGCCCTTCGACCAGGTGGCCAGCCAGGGCTACTGCTTCCAGGTCGACTGGGCCTGGCGGGCCTGGCGGGCGGGCGCCCGGGTGGTGGAGGTGCCGATCACCTTCAGCGAACGGGAGTTCGGCAGGAGCAAGATGACGTCCTCGATCGTTGGAGAGGCGTTGGCACGGGTCACCCTCTGGGGCCTGCAGGACCGGCTGGCCGACCGCCTGCCGGGCCGGGTCCCACGGCCCGTGCCGGGACGGGTCCGCGAGCGCGGGCGGTCCAGCGAGGTCCGGTAGGCGGACCCGGGCCGCCCGCGAGATCGGGCCGGGGAGTGCCGTGGGACACCGGGTACGGGTGCTGGCGGGGCTGTGGGCCCTCGCCGAGGTCGTCGTCTTCGCGCTGGTCGCGGCGTGGATCGGCGTGGGCTGGACGCTGCTGGCCGCGCTGGCCACCACCGTCCTGGGCTGGGTCCTGCTGGCCCGGCAGGGCACCCGGGCGCTGGACGAGCTGCGCGCCCGCGCCCGGGAGCACCGCGCGCCGGGCACCGCGGCCACCGACGCCGGGCTGGTCGCCGTCGGCGGGGCGCTGATGGTGCTGCCGGGGTTCCTCGGCGACGTCGTCGGCCTGCTGTGCCTGCTGCCGCCCACCCGGCCGCTGGTGCGCGCCGCCGTGGGCCGGGGGCTGGCCGCGCGGCTGGGGCTGTCCGCGCCGGTGCGGGTGCGCAGCACCCGGGCGCCGCGGACGGTGTACGCCCGGCCCGACGGCGGGGTCCGGGTGATCGAGGGCGAGGTCGTCGAGGGCCAGGTCGTCGACGCCGGGCCCCGCGGCGGCTGAGCGCTCAGTCGCGGGGGAGGGGCCGGAAGCGCAGGCCGGTGCGCTGGCCCACCTGCTCGACGCCGGTGGCCTCCAGCCGGCCGGGGGCGACGCCGTCGAACAGCCGCAGGCCGCCGCCGAGCAGCACCGGGATGACGTCGACGCGCAGCTCGTCGGCCAGGCCGGCGTCGAGCAGCTGGCGGTTGAGGTCGGCGCCGCCGACGACGGTGACCGCCCGCTCGCCGGCCAGCTCGCGGGCGGTGGCCACCGCCTCGTGCAGGTCGCCGCAGAAGGTGACCCACAGCCGGTCGTTGCGCCGCGGCGGGGTCGCCGGCGGGCGTGAGGTCAGGACGACGATCGGCACCTGGTACTCGTAGTCGTCGGCGTAGGAGTCGGGGTCGGGCGCGCCGTCGTAGGTGCGCCGGCCCATGAGCACCGCGCCGGTCTCGGCCTGGGAGGCCGCCAGGTACTCCTCGCCGGCCGGGGTGCCGAGGTCGGCGTAGAGCATGCCGAAGTCCCCGTCGGGATCGGCGACGTAGCCGTCCAGGGACACGGTCATGCCGGCGATGAGGTGTGCCACGGGGTCCTCCTCGGTCGGGTCCTGCGGGGCAGACCGGGGGAGGGGAGGGAACTCATCGGTCCCCGGACGCGGAACGGCCCCGGTGGGGGATCCCACCGGGGCCGTCGACGGTCCTGGAACGGCCCGCCTCCAGGGGCCCGCCGCGAGCTCGCGAGCGGTGAGGAGGCGGGTCCTTCCTCAGCTGGCGCGGGTCCGCCGGCCGCGCAGCACCTCGAGGCGCTCGGCCAGGACCTCCTCGAGGTCCTCGACGGAGCGGCGCTCGAGCAGCATGTCCCAGTGCGTCCGCGGCGGCTTGACCTTCTTGGGTGCCGGCTCGGAGCCGCCGACCAGCTTGGCCGAGGAGCCGTCGAACTTGCACTCCCAGGTGTCGGGCACCTCGGCGTCGTCCGCGAAGGGGACGGTGAACTGGTGACCGGAGGGGCACCTGTACTCGACGTACTGCCGCTCGATCGGCGCGGTGTTCCGCTCGGTCTCGTAGCTCACGCTGCCCAGTCGGCTGCCCCGCAGGGAACGCTCGCCCATGGCACACCGTCCTCTCGTGCTGGTGGTGTCGGTCAGGACTCCTCGTCGCGGCAGGGGGTACCCACTGCGGGAGGGTGTCGAAAGGGACCAACGGCGGATTTCGCGGAGAGATTCCGCTGAGTCGGTTCCCCATCATCGCATGGGGTGGTATTGGGCCGCGCGCGGCCCCCTCGGCCGGGGGAGGCCGGCCGCTCAGGGCAGGGCGAGCTGCCCCGGGCCGGCCGCGGTCGGGCCGAGCTGGCCGAGCACGTGGTGCCGCCGGCACAGCACCTGGTAGTGCACCTCGGGGCCGGGGCCGGGCCCCTCCGCCTCGCCCGGCGCCGGGGTGGGGCCGGTGTCGGCGACGACGACGGTGGCGCCCTCGCGCACCATCTGCCCGTCGACGACCCGGGCGTTGAGCAGCCCGGGCAGCCCGCACCAGCACAGCACCTCGACCTGGATCCGCTGCACGTCGTCGGCGACCTCGAGCAGCCGCTGGGTGCCCGGGAACAGCCGGGCGCGGAAGTCGGTGGTCAGCCCGAAGGCGTACACGTCGACGTGCGAGGCGTCGACGAGCTCGGCGAGCTGGTCCACCTGCCCGGGGGTGAGGAACTGCGCCTCGTCGACGATCAGGTAGTCCACCCGCCGCCCGTCGGCCCAGTGGCTGCGCACCAGCAGCAGCAGGTCGGTGCCCGGGCCGACCTCGACGGCGTCGCGGCACAGCCCCACCCGGGAGCTGATCCGCGGCTGCGCCGACCGGTCGCCCTGGGTGAGCAGCAGCCCGGAGCGGCCCTGCCGGCTCTGGTTGTGGTCGACCTGCAGCGCCAGCGTGGACTTCCCGCAGTCCATCGGCCCGTGGAAGAACCGCAGGTGCGCCGGGGCCGGGGCACGCCGCCGGTCCCCGGCCGCCGGGACCGACACCAGCGGGGCGGACGGGTCGCTCACAGACGCTCCGGCGGGGTGTTGCCCGCCGCCTGCACGGCCCGGCGCATCGGCAGCCGCAGCAGCAGCAGGAACCCGGCGACGAAGAACACCACCAGGCTGATGATCGCGTACCGGTAGGAGCCGGTGAGCTGGTACGTCAGGCCGAACGCCAGCGGCCCCAGCCAGCTGGTCCCGCGGTCGCTGATCTCGTAGAAGCTGTAGTACTCCGCCTCCCGGCCGGCCGGGATGAGGTGGCTGAACAGCGACCGGGACAGCGCCTGGGTGCCGCCCTGCACCAGCCCGATGACCGCGGCCAGCGCGTAGAACTGCGCGACCGCGCCCTCCTGCAGCCAGTACGCCGCCACCAGCACCGCCGTCCAGGCGACCAGGCAGCCGAGCACGGTGCGCTTGGCGCCGTAGCGGGCCGCCACCCGGCCCAGGCCCAGCGCCCCGAACACGGCGACCACCTGGACCATGAGGATCGCGCCGGTGAGCACCGACTGGGACAGCCCCAGCTCCTCGCTGGCGTAGGTGGCCGACAGCGAGATGACCGTCTGCACGCCGTCGTTGAACAGCAGGTACGCGCCGAGGAACCACAGCGTGAGCGGGAACGCCCGCATGCCGCGCAGCGTCGCGGCCAGCTGCCGGAAGCCGCTGGTGGCGGTGCCGTGCCCGGCGACCGGCGGCCGGTCGCGCAGCAGCGAGACCGAGACCAGGGTGAACAGCCCCCACCACAGCCCCGCCGTCGCCAGGCAGATGCGCACCGCCTCCCCGGAGGTCAGCCCCAGGGACTCCGCGCCGAGGAACAGCCCCAGGTGCACCGCCAGCAGCAGCGCCCCGCCGACGTAGCCGAACGCCCACCCGCGGCTGGAGACCGCGTCGCGCGCGTCGGGACCGGCGAGGTCGGGCAGCCACGAGTAGTAGACGACCGTCGCCGCGCCGAAGGCCACGTTGGCGACGACGAACAGCGCCGCGCCCAGCAGGTAGCGGCCGTCGGCGACGAAGAACAGGCAGGTCGCGGCCAGCGCCCCGAGCAGCGCCAGCCCGCCGAGCAGGTGCCGCTTGCGCCCGGTGCGGTCGGCGACGGCGCCGGTGAGCGGCAGCACGACGACCTGCAGGACCACCGAGAACGACAGCACGTAGGAGAACCAGCTGCCGGGCGGGATGGACAGGCCGAGGAAGGGCAGCCGGCCGTCGGCGCCGACGGCGTCCTCGGCGACGGTGGTCAGGTATGGGCCCAGGAAGACCGTGGTGACGCTGGTGTTGAACACCGACATCGCCCAGTCGTAGGAGTACCAGCCGAAGCGCTCGCGGCGCAGGGCGCGGTCGACGGGCGGCGCCGCGTCGACGTGGGGGGCAGTCACGGGCGCAGGGTGTCAGCCCGGCCCCGTCGGTTCCAGCACCGGGGGGTCGTGGGGTGTCCGGTCACGGGATGTCCTCGGGGACGACGCCGTCAGGGAACGCCGCGGCCCCGTTGGTCGGGCGGGTGGGGTCCGGGTGCAGCGGCCGGCTGGCCGCGCGCAGCGGCACCAGCCCGCGGGTGATCGCCGCGGCGATCCGCATCCGGGCGCGGTTGGCGTCGCCCACCCGGCCCAGCCGCAGGTCCTCCAGGAACACCGGCGGGCCGACGTGCACCCGCAGCACCGGCCGCTGCACCAGCGAGCGGGCCAGGGTGCGCAGCTTCCCCCAGTCGTTGCCGTACTGCAGCACCTCCTGCGCGCCCCACTGGCTGACCGGGATCACCGGCACGCCGACGCCGAGCGCCAGCCGGGCCATCCCGGTGCGGCCGCGCTCGGGCCACCCGTCGGGCGCCAGCCCGACCCGCCCCTCGGGATAGGCGACGACGTGCCCGCCGTGCACCAGCGCCACCTCGGTGACCCGCACCGCGTGCCGGGCGACCTCGGTGCCGCGCTCGACCCGGATGCCGCCGGCGCGCTCGAGCAGCGGCCCCACCACCGGTGCGGAGATGATCCCGCCGGTGGCCATCATCCGCGGCACCACGCCCAGCCGGTGCAGCGCGACGGCGATCAGGAACGGGTCGAAGTCGCCGACGTGGTTGGCCGCCAGCAGCAGCGGCCCGCGGCGCAGCTGCTCGGGGATGCAGCCGGTGACCTCCACCCGGCCGAACAGGTCGACCAGCCAGGAGAACCGGCGCAGCAGGAACAGCCACACGTCCCACGGCGGCGCGGCGGCGATGGCCAGCTCGCGGGCGAACCACTCGGGGTCGCCGTCGTGCAGGACCGCCTCGAGGTGGTCGGGCAGCGGCGGCGGGGTCGGCCGCCACTCACCCAGTGCCGTGCGCAGCCGCCCGAGCCGTCCGGTCACCGGCCCGCCCACTGGCCGCGCGCCTCGAGGATCTCCTTCAGCATGGCCGGGCGGTCGGTCATGATCCCGTCCACGCCGAGGTCGAGCATCGCCGTCGCCTCCTCCGGGGTGTCCACGGTCCACACGTGGACCTGCAGGCCGCGGGCGTGCGCCGCGGCGATGAACCGCTCGTCGACCAGCGCCCGGCCGCCGAGCTGCAGCGGCACCTGGGCGCAGCCGGCCGGCACGCGCACCAGCCCGGCCGCGCGGGGGGAGTAGGAGGACAGCCGCAGCGCCGCCACCCCCCGCGGGCCCAGCGACGTGCACACCGCCGGCCCCAGCAGCCGGCGGGCGGCGGCGACCCGGGCGTCGGAGAACGAGGCGAGGCAGACCCGGTCGAGGACGTCCGTCCGGCGCAGCACGCGCACCAGCGGGGCGAGCACGCCGGCGGCCTTGATGTCGAGGTTGAACCGGACGTCGGGCCAGGCGCCGAGCAGCTCCTCCAGCCGCAGGATCGGCTCGCGGCCACCGATGCGGGCGGCGGCGACCTCCGCCCACGGCAACTGCTCGATCCGGCCGGTGCGGTCGGTGACCCGGTCCAGCGCCGGGTCGTGGAAGACGACGACCACCCCGTCCGCGGTCACCCGGACGTCGGTCTCGATGTACCGGTAGCCCATCTTCACGCAGGCCTCGAAGGCCGGCATGGAGTTCTCCAGGTGCTCGATCGCCCCGCCGCGGTGCGCCATCGCCAGCGGCGCCGGCGCGTCGAGGAAGGCGAACCGGGCGGGAGGCACGGGCGTCACGCTAACCGGCGGCTCCGACGCGCTCACCAGCCCCTTCTCCCGGCGGGTCGGGCGTGTCCCGCGGGACTGTCGGTGGCGGCGTCTAGCGTGCCCGGCGTGGGCAAGCAGCACGCCGACCGCGTGGTCGGGACGGACGGGACGACGGGGAAGGCGGACACGACGGCGGGACGGCAGGGGAGCGGGAC
Source organism: Geodermatophilus sp. SYSU D01045 (assembly GCF_054050295.1). Classification (NCBI taxonomy): domain Bacteria; kingdom Bacillati; phylum Actinomycetota; class Actinomycetes; order Geodermatophilales; family Geodermatophilaceae; genus Geodermatophilus; species Geodermatophilus sp. SYSU D01045. Next base: position 14,276 of record NZ_JBJGZB010000027.1, on the reverse strand, counting down.
CGAACGGCGCTGCGGGTGGTGCCGGCGGGTGCTGCCCCAGGGTGGCTCGGTCGGCCGCCCGCGGATGTACTGCGGCCAGGCCTGCCGGCAGCGCGCGTACGAGCAGCGCACGGCGGTCGCCAAGGCCGGCCTCTCCGACGACGTCGTCCTCGTGCGGCGCGCCGAGCTCGACGGTCTGCAGGACCGGCTGTTCCAGCTGCGCTGCGCGCTCGAGGACGTCCAGACGCTGCTCGGCGAGCGGCACACCAAGGCCGAGCTCGAGCGGTCGCTGGCGGACCTGGTGCACTCCACGGGGCGACTCGACAAGCTCTGGGTCTCCGAGCGCGCCGCCGGCTGACCCCGGCGTGCGGGCGGGCCCGTCAGCGGCGGGTCAGTCCGGGTCCTGGGTGTCGTCGTCCTGGTCCTCGGGCGCGTTCTGGTCCGGGTTGCTGTTGTCGGGCAGGTTGTCCTGCGACTCGTCGGACGGGTCGTTGCCGCCGCTGTTCTCGCTGTCGTCCGTGGTGCCGTCGTTCTGGGTGTCACCGGCCGCGTTGCAGGCGGTGAGCGTCGCGCCTCCTCCGAACAACGCCAGCGCGGTCATGAGTGCGGCGATCGGGCGTCGGAGTTCCATGTTCCCGACCCTAAGCAGGCACCGGGCGGCCCGCCCGTCGAAGCCGCCGACACCACCGGCATAACGTCACTGTGACGGAATGACGGAGGTGTCGGCGTATGGGGAGCAGGGGACCCGTGGCGGCGACGGCTGCCCGGAGCGGCCGGCGACCGGGGGCCGGACGGGTCCGGGACGGAGCGGATCGGGTTCCGGTGGAGCCGACGGATCACGGGGCGGCCGACGGGCGAGCGGTCAGGGCGTCCGGCGGACCGTCTGACGGCGACGGGTCGCGGACCGGGTGGTGCGGAACGACAGAGACGTGCGGATCGACAGGAACGTCCCGAGCCGCCGGGACGTCGTCGCGCGGCTCGAGACCCGGCACGGCGGGACGGACACGACGACATGGCAACTCGGCGACAGGGGGACGTCCGGTCGTCGACGGGTGGACCGGGCACCGGACAGATGCGCCGTCCAGGCGGTCAGACGGCCTCTCTCGGGCTCCTAGAGCTGCCGCCGATAATGCACATTATGTCAACTAACGTGGAGAGGACCCGCTCCCCGAGCACCTGATCAGGTCGCCGGACTCAACCGGACCCGCGGGTCCACCGCCGCCGCGACGACGTCGGCGACCGCGTTCGCCACGATCACCGCACCGATGACCACCGTGGTGAGCCCGACCAGCAGTGCCCGGTCGTGCGCCTCGATCGCCCCCAGGATCGCCGACCCGACCCCGGGCATGCCGAAGACGCCCTCGACCACGACCAGCCCCACGAACAGCTGGCCCAGGTTCGCCGCCACGAACGTCACCACCGGCGTCAGCGCCGGCCGCAGCGCGTGCACACCCACCACCCGCGACGGCGACAGCCCGCGGCCGCGCGCCGCCTGGACGAACGGCGCCCGCAGCGTGTCCCCGACCTCGGCCCGGGTGATGAGCGCCACGTAGCCGGTCGACAGCGCCGCCAGGGCGAGCACGGGCAGGACGTAGGCCGCCGGCTCCCCCGTGCGGCCGTGGAACGGCGCCCAGCCGAGCTCGGAGACGAAGACGAACCGCAGCAGGTAGGCCGCGACGACGACCGGCGTGCCCACCAGCACCGTGGCCACGGCGTAGACGCCCGTCCCGGTCCACCGCCCGCCCGCCGCCAGCGCCCCGGCGACGACGCCCACCACGAGCTGGAGGACGACCGCGCCGGCGAGCAGGGCCGCGCTCACCGGCGCGGTCGCGGCGACGATGTCGAGCACGGCCGGCCCGGGCACCACGGCGTCGCCCCGGAGGGAGGGCAGTCCGCTCCCCCAGTTCCCGGTGAGCAGGTCGCGCAGGTACAGGCCGTACTGGACCGGCAGGGGCTCGTCGAGGTGGTACTCGCTGCGGATCCGGGCGTAGAGCGCCGGAGGCGGCGGCTGGAACCCGAACAGCGCCCGCACCGGGTCCCCGGGGAGTTGCGTCACGGCGACGAACACCAGGGTCACCGCCGTCCACAGGCTGAGCAGCATCTGCCCGGTCCGGCGGGCGGCGAACGCGACCACGGCCGACATCGTGGCAGGACGGTGATCATCCCGGTCGACGCGGCGGCGCCCGCTCGGTCAGACTCCGCCGGTGCCGTCCTCGTCCACCGACCCCCGGGAGGCCCGGCCGGTGGTGGGCCGCCGGAACGCCCCGCTGGTGGTCGCCGTCGCCGTGCTGGCGCTGCTCACCGCGACCGCCCTGGTCCCCGGCGCCGTCACCGACGCCGACCCGCGCTCCTGCGACCTGGCCGACTCCCTGGTGCCGCCGTCCTGGGACCACCCCTTCGGCTTCGACCTGTTCGGCTGTGACCTGCTCGCCAAGACGGCGTACGGCGCGCGGACGTCGCTGCTGCTCGCCGTCGCCGTCATCGTGCTCAGCGGCCTGCTGGCCGTCGTGCTGGGGACACTGGCCGGCTCGGCCGGGGGCTGGGTCGACGGCGTCGTCTCGAGGCTCACCGACGTCTGGGCGGGCATCCCGCTCGTGCTCGGCGGGGTCGTCCTGCTCAGCGCGACCGACCGGCGCGGGGTGTGGCAGGTCGTCGCCGTGCTCGCGGTGTTCAGCTGGCCGCCGATGGTGCGCGTCATGCGGGCGAGCACCCGGCAGGTCCTGGCCCTGGAGTACGTCACCGCGGCGCGCGCCCTGGGCACCGGGTCGCTGCGGCTGGTCGTCCGGCACGTGCTGCCCAACGCGGTCCGCCCGCTGCTGGTGTTCGCCAGCGCCTACGCGGGCGTGCTGATCTCCGCCGAGGCGGTGCTGACCTTCGCCGGGGTCGGCCTGCAGCGGCCCACCGAGTCCTGGGGCATCCTGCTGCAGCAGGGCGGCGAGGCGGCGTCGCGCGCACCGCACGCGCTCGTCGCGCCGAGCCTGGTCCTCGTCGTCGCGGTCGCCGCGTTCGTCCTGCTCGGCGAGGGCCTGCGCAAGACCGCCCGGACGGCCCGCGGGCACTGACCCCGCTCCCCTGCCGGCTTCTCGTCCCCGTGGGGGGCGTTCGCCACGTCGTCCGCTTCACGGACCGGGCCGCCCGCCAGCGGCGACCCGGTCCGGTCACTGATTTCCACCCCGGGGCGCAAATCGGTCGAATTCGACGCACACGTTGGGGATAACGGAGCAGGAGGACGAGGCGAAGCCGACGCCACGAGGACCGCGTGGCGCCACCGCACCAGCGCCGGTGTCCGACTCGATGCCGGATGGCGCGGGCTCGGGTCACGGCCCGCGCCGCCGTCCCCGGGGTGCCGGCGGCGGACAGTCTGCCCCGGACGTCCCTGTCGGCGGGCGATCCCGGACGACGTGTCGCCGGCGCCTCGCGAGGCCCGCGCGCCCGGGCGCACCGGCGACCGAACGGGTACGACACTCCCCGCCCTCGTCGTCCGCGGCGGCAGGAGCCCCCTCCCCTGTCGTGGTGGGGTCTTTCCGCTTTTCTGCGTTGTGCGAATGTTCGGGATAACGGACGAGTGATCCAGGGTCACAGTCCGGCTACGGCACGGAGCGGTGCCGTTGACCCCTGCAACAGTCCGCCACTACGTTCCGCGCCGGTGTGCTCCGCGCCACACCGGCGGCCCGACCCGGGCCGTCTCCTCCCCGTGCTCGGCGCTGCGCCGGGAAGGGACCGCACGTGACCGCTACCGACCTCCGACCGAGCCAGACACCCACGCCCTCCGGTGGCGGGGGCCTGCGCCGGTTGTGGGACCGCAAGCTCGACCGCTACCCCGACACCGGTCCCCGGTCGCTCTACCTGGGGATCACCGTGCTGGCCACGGTGGTCCTGTACTACGAGCTCTACGTCGGCGGCGCCGTCGCGACGCAGATCATCGCCGAGCTCGGCTACTCCTTCACCGGCTACGTGTTCGTCTCCGTCATCGGCAACCTGGTCGGCGCCTTCGCCTCGCTGTTCGCCGGCCTCGCCGACCGCTGGGGCCGCGCCAACCTCGTCGTCGGCGGCCTGCTCATCACGGGCCTGATCCTGCTGGTCGGGCTCCCGCACGCGCCGGGCAAGACGGCCTTCACCGTGCTGTTCGCGGTGCTGAGCTTCGTCGAGGGCGTCGTGCTGGTGGCCACCCCGGCACTGATCCGCGACTTCTCGCCGCAGGTCGGCCGCGGGGTCGCCATGGGCTTCTGGACCCTCGGCCCGGTGCTGGGCAGCCTCGTGGTCACCACGGTGTCCAGCAACACCCTCGACGACCACCCCGACTGGCGCTTCCAGTTCTACGTCTGCGGCGTCGCCGGCCTGGTCGTCTTCCTCGTCGCGCTGGTCGGGCTGCGCGAGCTCTCCCCCGCCCTGCGCGACCAGCTCATGGTCAGCATGCGCGACCGCGCGCTCATCGAGGCCCGGGCCCGCGGCCTGGACACCGAGCAGGCGCTGAGGGGCCACTGGCGGCAGATGCTGCGCTTCGACGTCGTCGGGTCGGCCTTCGCCATCAGCATCTTCCTGCTGCTCTACTACATCCTCGTCGGCTTCGCGGTCGTCTACTTCGCCACCGTGTTCGGCTACTCCGAGCAGCGCGCCAACGCGCTGGCCAACTGGTACTGGGTCACCAACGCGATCGCCCTGGTGGTCACCGGCGTGCTCACCGACCGGTTCCGGGTGCGCAAGCCGTTCATGGTCGTCGGGACGCTCGTCGGCCTGGTGGGCTCGGTGCTGTTCGCGCTGTCGGCGACGGAGCCGGAGACCGGCTACTACACGATCGCGGTCTACTTCATCCTGTCGGCGGCCGGCGGCGGCATGGCCTACGTCGCCTGGATGGCCTCCTTCACCGAGACCGTCGAGCGGCACAACCCGGCCGCGACGGCGACCGGCCTGGCCATCTGGGGCTGGCTGCTGCGGATCGTGGTGACGGCGTCGCTGGCGGTCTTCACCCTCGTCGTGCCGGCCACCTCGGTGCTGGTCGACCAGGGATCGCGGGTCACCGAGATCGTCGCGGCGCACCCACAGGAGGTCGCCGTCCTGTCGGCCGTCCCGCCGGAGGCGTCCGAGGCGCTGGCCGCCGACCCGGCCGACGTCGACGCGCTGGCCACCGCCCTCGGCGCCGTGGCCACCCAGCAGGGCGCCGACGCCGACGAGGCCGCCGCGGTCTCCGAGGCGGTGCGGAACCGGGCGCCCCAGCTGGCCGCCGCCCAGGCGGTCGACCCGGCCACGCTGGCCGCGCTGCAGGAGGACCCGGCCGACGCCGCGGCCGGTGCCGCCGCCGTCGGGCAGATCGCGCAGGCCCTCGGCGTCGACGCCGGCACCGCCACGCAGCTGCTGGTCAGCCTCGGCGACCCGGCGGTGCAGGCCGACCTCGCGCTCGTGCAGCGCTACGCGACGGTGCTCACCGAGGCCAACGCCGCGATCCCGGCCGACGACCTCGCCTACCTCGCGGCCCACGGCGACGAGGTCGCCACCGCCGCCGAGGAGAACCCGCACCAGTGGCAGCGCTGGTGGTGGGTGTGCGTCGCCGGGCAGGTGCTGTTCCTGCCGTTCGTGTTCGTGATGGCCGGCCGGTGGAGCCCGCGCCGGGCGCGCCAGGACGAGCAGGCGCACGAGGAGATGGTGGCCCGGGAGCTCGCCGCGCTCGAGCGCACGACCGCCTGACCGCCGCCTGACCGCACGACGGGCCGGGGAGCACGCGCTCCCCGGCCCGTCCGCGTCTCAGCGGGAGGCGGCCGCCACCCGCACGCCCAGGCCCACGAGCACCGCGCCGGAGGCCGCGTCGAGGCCGCGGCGCACGCGGGGGCGCCGGAACCAGCTGCCGGCCCGGCCGACGCCGGCCGCCAGCCCCAGGTACAGCGCCGTCTCGACGGCGACCTGCAGCAGCCCGAGCAGCGCGGCGGTCAGCAGCGGGGAACTGCCGGCCGGGACGAACTGCGGGTAGAAGGCGATCATGAACACGGCCAGCTTCGGGTTGGCCAGCTGCACGAGCAGCCCCTCGGCGAGGGCCCCGCCCCAGCGACGGCGCACCGGCCCCTCCGCGGCGGCCGGCTCCGGCCCGGGACCGCCGCGCACCGCCCGCCACAGCGCCCGGCCGCCCAGCCAGAGCAGCACCGCCGCCCCGACGGCGCGCAGGACGAGGAAACCGGCCTCCGACGCCGCGACCGCGGCCGCCACCCCCGCGCCGGCCAGCAGCGCCCAGACGAACAGCCCGGCCTCGAGCCCCAGCACCGTCGGCACCGCGGCCGCGCTCCCCCGCAGGGCCGCGCGGCGCACGATGAGTGCGACGGCGGGCCCCGGGGTCGCGGCGATCAGCAGCACCGCGCCCAGGAAGGCGGGCAGCGCGAGCACCAGCGCCGGGACGTCCACGGGACCAGCGTGGCAGCAGCCCCTCCCGTCGTCGTCGGCTTTTCCCCGTCGGTTCGTCCCCAGCCGTCTTTACTGCAGACAGTTGGGGATAACGGTCGAGGGCAGGACGCGGGGTCCCGGGTCGCTCAGCGACGGCGGTCGCGCCAGGACCGGCCGTGCAGCCACCACTCGAGCCGGCGGGTGATCCACGGCAGCAGCAGGTAGGTCATCACCGGGGTGAGCGCCAGGGTGACGACCAGCACCCGCAGCGCCACGGGCACGTCCGCCAGCAACGCGCCGAGGGTCACCGTGGCCAGCAGGTTGAGCGGGTAGAAGACCAGCCAGATCGTCGTCGCCTGCTTCCACCGCGGCGGCGCCGGCGGCCCGGCCGGGGTGGCGACCTCGGTGCTGACCGGCTGGTCGAACCAGCCCTCGATGCCGGTGCGGCGCTCGGTGCGGGTCACCTCGGCCAGCCCCTCCGCCGAGCGCAGCCACCAGGCGCGCTCCGCGGAGGCCTCCCACGCGGCGAGCGCCTCGTGGTCGGCGAAGCGGCAGAGCATGTGCCACTCGTCCGAGCCGCCGCGCGGGCGCACCCACCCGGCGCCGAGGAAGCCCGGGAAGGACTCGGCCATCGTCATGCCCGCCCGGATCCACGCCGTCATCTCCCGGGTGTGCGCCGGGTCGGCCCGGCGGGTGAAGGAGACGGTGACCGGGAGGCGTGCGGTGGCGACCGGGAGCGACGTCGTCATACCGCCAGGATCGGCGACCGGCCGGGTGCCGCGCAGGCCGCGGGAGCGTGATCTGCCCCGCCCTCGCCGCTCTCCCGTCCGGGCGGGGCAACCGTCGCGCGGCCCGGGTAGTTGGGGATAACGGGCGACACGGTGGCCGGGCACCTGCCCGGGTCCTCCCAGGTGCGTGCGGTTGACTCGCCGGGATGGACGCCGTCGACCGCCTGTGGACCCGCGTGACGGCCGAGGCGCCGCTCCCGCCCGCCGTCCTGACCGGGGCGGCCGTCGTCGCGCTGCTCGTCGTCGCCACCCCCGCGCTGTGGCGGCCGGCGCGCACCGTGGTGACCATCGCCCACGAGGGCGCGCACGGCCTGGCCGCGCTGGCCACCGGCCGCCGGCTGGCCGGCATCCGGCTGCACTCGGACACCTCGGGGCTCACCGTCTCCCGCGGGCGGCCGGCCGGCGCCGGGATGGTGCTCACCTGCGCGGCCGGCTACGTCGGGCCGGGCCTGTTCGGGCTGGGCGCCGCGGCGCTGCTGGCGGCCGGGCACGCCGTCGGGGTGCTGTGGGCGGTGCTGGCCCTGCTCGCGCTCCTGCTGCTGCAGATCCGCAACCTCTACGGCCTGTGGGCGGTGCTGGTCACCGGCGCGGCCCTGGCCGCGGTCACCGCGTGGCTGCCGCCGGCCGGGCAGGCCGCCGTCGCCGCCGCGGTCACCTGGTTCCTGCTGCTCGCCGCGCCGCGCACCGTGCTCGAGCTGCAGGGCGCGCGCCGGCGGCGGGCCGCGCCGGACTCCGACGCCGACCAGCTGGCCCGGCTCACCCGGCTGCCCGCGCTGCTGTGGGTGGGCGTGTTCCTGCTGGTCGACCTGGCCGCGCTCGGCCTCGCCGTGCGGTGGCTGCTGCTCTGACGCCGCTCAGGAGGAGTACGGGCTGCGCCGCCGCGGCTCGGCGCCGTGCGGCTGGGTGACCTTCCCGGTGTCGGGCGCCGGCGGGATGTCGACCACCATGTCCTCGTGGTCGACGGTCACCCGGCGGCCGTGGTGGTGGACGTCGAGCGGGTCGCCGTCGAGCAGCCGGTAGGTGGCCTGCTCCTTGGTCACGGTGACCTGCAGCGTGCGGCCCTGGTAGGCCAGCCGGAAGCGCAGCCGGGTGATCCGCTCGGGCAGCCGCGGGGCGAACAGCAGGTGCCCGTCGTGGTCGCGCATGCCGCCGAACCCGGCGACGGCGACCATCCACCCGCCGGCCATCGAGGCGATGTGCAGGCCGTGGCCGGAGTTGCCGTGCAGGTTCTGCAGGTCGGTGAGCGCGGCCTCCGCCCAGTAGTCGTAGGCCAGCTCCAGGTGCCCGGTCTCGGCGGCCACCACGGCCTGCTGCGCCGCCGACAGCGAGGAGTCCCGCACGGTGCGGGCCTCGTAGTAGGCGAAGTCGGCGACCTTCTCCTCGAAGGTGAACGCGTCCCCGCGCAGGTGCAGGGCCATCACCAGGTCGGCCTGCTTGATGACCTGCTTGCGGTAGATGTCGAAGTACGGGTAGTGCAGGAGCAGCGGGTAGCACTGCGGCGGCGTGTTCTCGAAGTCCCACTCCTCGTGGTGGGTGAACGCGTCGGACTGCATGTGCACGCCCAGCCGGGTGTCGTAGGGCACGGCCATGAGCCGCGCGGCCCGCCGCCAGGTCGCCACCTCGTCCTCGGTCACCTGCAGCCGCCCGGCGACGTCGGGTTGCCGCTCGGCCGCCTCGGCCGCCTCGCGCAGGTTCCGCTGCGCCATGAGGTTCGTGTAGACGTTGTTGTCCACCACGGCCGTGTACTCGTCGGGGCCGGTGACCCCGTCGATGCGGAAGCCGTGCTCCTCGTCGAAGTGGCCGAGCGAGGCCCACAGCCGGGCGGTCTCGATCAGCAGCTCCGCGCCGAAGTCGCGGTCGAACTCCTCGTCCCCGGTGGCGTGCAGGTAGCGGACGACGGCGTCGGCGATGTCGGCGTTGATGTGGAAGGCCGCCGTCCCGGCCGGCCAGTACCCGGAGGTCTCCTCGCCGCGGATGGTCCGCCACGGGAAGGCCGCGCCGCGCAGGCCGAGCACGGCCGCCCGCGCCCGCGCCTTGTCCAGGGTCGAGTACCGCCAGTGCAGCGCGTCGCGGGCGGCGTCCGGGGCGATGTAGGTGAGCACCGGCAGGACGTAGGTCTCGGTGTCCCAGAAGGTGTGCCCGTCGTAGCCCGGCCCGGTCAGCCCCTTGGCCGGGATCGGCTGCCGCTCGGCGCGCAGGCCGGCCTGCAGCAGGTGGAACACCCCGACCCGGACGGCCTGCTGCAGCTCGTCGTCGCCCTGGACCTCGACGTCCGCCCCCGCCCAGAACTCGTCGAGGACCTGCCGCTGCTCGTCCGCCAGCCGGGCGAAGCCGGCCAGCTTGGCCGTGGCCAGCGCCCCCTCCACCTGGTCGCGCAGCGCCGCCGCTGACCGCCGCGACGACCAGCCGTAGGCGAGGAACTTGACCAGCTTCAGGCCCGAGCCGTGGCCGGGCAGCCGCGCGGCCAGGGTGTAGCGGGCCAGGTCCTCGCCGGCCTCCATGTCCTCGGTGGCGGTGTCGGGCACGTCGACGACGTGGTCCATCCCCGCGGCCATCCGCAGCCGGCTGCGCCGGGTGGCGTGCACCATGACCGCGCGCTTGCCGCGGGCCACGGCGATCTCGTTGACCAGCGGCCGGCGCAGCGCCGCCGCCGCGCGCGGGTCGTCGCCCTCGCTGCCGCTGTCCACCGGCTCGTTGGCCAGCAGGTCCGACTGCAGCGCGATGTAGAGGTCGCCCCGGTCGTCGGTGCACTCGACCTGGTACTCGATCGCGGCGATCGAGCGGCGGCGCAGCGACACCAGCCGGGTGCTGGTCACCCGCACCGTGCGGCCGTTGGGCGAGCGCCACTCGGTGACCCGGCGCAGCACGCCGCGGCGCAGGTCCAGGCTGCGGCGGTGGTCGACGATCTCGCCGTAGTCCAGGTCCAGCGGGGTGTCGCCGACCAGCAGCCGGATCAGCTTGCCGTCGGTCACGTTGACGACGGTCTGCCCCTGCTCCGGGAAGCCGTAGCCGGCCTCGGCGTAGGGCAGCGGCCGCTCCTCGAAGAAGCCGTTGAGGTAGGTGCCGGGGACGACGACCGGCTCCCCCTCCTCGAACGAGCCGCGCAGGCCGATGTGCCCGTTGGCGAGCGCGAACACCGACTCGTGCACGCCCAGCGACGAGTGGTCCAGGCCGATCTCGGTCAGCGCCCACGGCTCGACCGGGAAGGTCGCTCTCCCCTCCGTCACGTGCGGTCCTCCAGCAGCTGGTCGAGGTCGGTCACGACGACGTCGGCGCCGTTCTCCTTCAGCCCGTCGGCCTGCCCGACCCGGTCCACGCCGACGACGAACCCGAAGTGCCCCGCCCGCCCGGCGGCGACACCGGCCAGCGCGTCCTCGAACACCGCGGCGGCCGACGGCTCGACCCCCAGCGCGCGGGCGCCGGCCAGGAACGTGTCGGGGGCGGGCTTGCCGCGCAGCCCCTCCCGGGCGGTCAGCACGCCGTCGACGCGGGCGTCGATGAGGTGGGCGAACCCGCCCGCGGCGATGACCTGCTCGCCGTTGGCCGAGGCGGTGACCACCGCGGTGCCCAGGCCCGCGTCCTTGACCGCGCGCAGGTAGGCCATCGACCCGGGGTAGATCTCGACGCCGTGCTCCTCGAGCTCGGTGAGCAGCAGCTCGTTCTTGCGCCGGCCGACGCCGTGCACGGTCAGCGCGTCCGGCGGGTCGTCCGGGGAGCCCTCGGGCAGCGTGATGCCGCGGCTGGCGAGGAAGTCGCGGACGCCGTCGGCGCGCGGCTTGCCGTCGACATAGCGGTTGTAGTCGAGCTGGGTGAACTCCGGCGCCTGCGGCTCTCGGCCGCGGAGGAACTCGTCGAAGGTCCGCTTCCACGCGGCCATGTGCACGGTGGCGGTGCGGGTGAGCACGCCGTCCATGTCGAAGAGGCACACGCGGATGCCGTCGGGGAGTCCGAGCACGGTGCGGACGCTACCCACGCGCGTCCCCGGTGACCCGTCGAGATCACCCGGTCGGGATCCCGCGGTGGACACCGGCGGCGTCCCGTCCGGGGCGCGCGGCGGGGACCGGCTGCCTAGGGTCGGCGCCGGGACGGCACCGGCCGCCCCCCCGCCCGACGAGAGGACCCCGATGGCCGACCGGCCCCAGCCGCCCAGCCCCTACGACTTCCTGCCGCCCGTCCCGTCCTTCACCGTCACCAGCACCGACGTCACCGACGGCGAGGTGCTGCCGATGCGCTGCGTCAGCGGCGTCATGGGCGCCGGCGGCGAGGACACCTCCCCCCAGCTGTCCTGGTCGGGCTTCCCCGGGGAGACCAAGGGGTTCGCGGTCACCGTCTACGACCCCGACGCGCCCACCGCCTCCGGCTTCTGGCACTGGGTCGTCACCGGCATCCCCGCCGACGTCACCGAGCTGCCCTCCGGCGCCGGCAGCCGGGACGGCGCGGGCCTGCCCGCGGGCGCCCGGCAGCTGCGCAACGACGCCGGCTTCCCCGGCTACGTCGGCGCCGCGCCCCCCGGCGGCCACGGCCCGCACCGCTACTTCACCGTGGTGCACGCCCTCGACGTCGAGGACATGGGCGTGCCCGACGACGCCAGCCCCGCCTTCCACGGCTTCAACCTCTTCGGCCACACGCTGGCCCGCGCCGTCCTGGTGCCCGTCTACGTCCAGGACTGACCGGCCTGCCGCGGGGGCGTCCGCGGTCCGGGGGCCCGGGCCGCCCCGGGCGCCCCGCGGCGGCTCAGGCCGGCGGGCGGGCGGCCACCCCGGTCGAGCCCAGCCAGGCGAAGCCGACGCGCTCGTACACCCGGGCGACGTCGTCGTCCCCGGCGGTGAGGAACACCAGGTCCGCGGTCTCCCGGGCCTGCGCCACCAGCGCCGAGGCCAGCGCCGCGCCGACCCCGCGGCCGCGGCGGCGCGGCGAGCTGGCCACGCCGACCACCTCGCTGATCTCGGTGCCGTCGACGTCGACCGGCTGGTGCGCGCCGACGGCGACCGGCTCGCCGTCCTCGACGGCGACCATCACCACGGTCCGCCCGGTGGCCACCCGCTCGCGCAGCACGGCGGTGCGCGCCTCGTCCGGCGGCCCGGGGTCGTCCAGCACGCCCGCGCCGCCCTCCGCGTGCGGGGCGAAGCCGCTCTCCAGCAGGTGCTGGTAGTGCGGCAGCCGCGGGTCCTCGGCGCCGACCAGGTACAGGCGCACCCCGTGCGGGAGCAGCAGCTCGACCGGCTCGTCGACCACCAGCAGCGGGAACTCGGTGACCAGCAGCCCCGCCTCGCGGGCGGCGGCGGCCAGCGACGGCGTCCGCTCGACCACCCACTCGACCGCGGCCGGCAGCCCCGCCTCCTCCTGCAGCGCCACCGCGGCGCGGACGTCGTCGGCGCCCACCCGGCGGGTGCCCGGGCGCGGGCGGGCCGGGAACGGCCAGGCGGGCGGGCCGATCGGGACGTCGAGCGGGCCGGCGGCGACCGGCGGGGCGTCGGGCAGGGACGCGGCGGCGGCGTACTGCTCGACGCGGTCGAGCAGCCCGGGACGCGTCGGCACACCGGCACCCTAGACGCGGGCGCCCGCGCCGGCGCCCGGCCGCGGCCGCCGGGGCCGGTCCGCCACCCCGGCGGGTGACCCCGGCGGCGAGGGCCGGGCGACCCGGGCGGCACGATGGGAGCCGTGACGGCCGGGACCCGCCCCTCGATCTCGCCCTACGCGGCGTTCGACCGCGACGCGTGGCGGTCGCTGGCCGGCACCCGCACGCTGCCGCTGGACGAGGCCGACCTGCGCGCCCTGCGCAGCCTCGGCGACCGGATCGACCTCGACGAGGTCGCGACCGTCTACCTGCCGCTGGCCGAGCTGCTCAACCTGCACGTCACCGCCAGCCAGCGGCTGTGGGCGGCGCGCAACCGGTTCCTCGGCGACACCACCGCCAAGGTCCCCTACGTCATCGCGGTCGCCGGCAGCGTCGCCGTCGGCAAGAGCACCACCGCCCGGCTGCTGCAGACCCTGCTGGCCGCCGCCCCCGGCTCCCCGCGCGTCGACCTGGTCACCACCGACGGCTTCCTGTGGCCCAACGCCGTCCTCGAGGCCCGCGGCCTCATGACCCGCAAGGGCTTCCCCGAGAGCTACGACCGGCGCGCGCTCATCCGCTTCCTCGCCGACGTGAAGTCCGGCCGCGGCGAGGTCAGCGCGCCGGTCTACTCCCACCAGTCCTACGACGTGCTGCCCGGCCGGCGGCAGGTCGTCGACCGGCCCGACGTGCTCGTGCTCGAGGGGCTCAACGTGCTGCAGGCCGGCCGCCGCGACGACGGGCGGATGCCCGAGGTGTTCCTCTCGGACTTCTTCGACTTCTCCGTCTACGTCGACGCCGCCGAGCCCGACATCCAGCAGTGGTACGTCGAGCGGTTCCTCGCCCTGCGGCGCACCGCCTTCGCCGACACCTCCGCCTACTTCCACCGCTACGCCGACCTCAGCGACGACGACGCGCGCACCACCGCCCTGTCGATCTGGGCCGCGGTCAACGGCCCCAACCTGCGGCAGAACATCGCGCCCACCCGCTCGCGTGCCCGGCTGGTGCTGCAGAAGGCGGCCGACCACTCGGTGCGCCGGGTGCTGCTGCGCAAGCTCTGACCCCCTCCCCTCGCCGCTGCCCGTCCCCGCCCGACCTCGGGCGGCGGCCGAGTTGGGGATAACGGTCGAGTGGGCGCCGGGCGGCGCGCATGGTCCGCCTCCGCCCGCGGCCGTCGCCATGGCGAGGACTGACGACCCGATCGGGTCAGGTGGTGAGGTTCGTCACCTGACACCGGCCCCGGAGCGGCGCACACTCGAGACGTCCGGTGATCGGACACTCACCGCCAGTGACGCCGGCTGTCCCGCCGCCGGCCCGACCGGGAGTCCTCCTGATGTGCGTACACCCCACCCCCTGCCCCGACGCCAGCGCCGACGCGCGTGACCTCGCGGTCGTCGTGAGCAGCCACCCGGAGCAGGGCTGGAGCCTGCTGTGCAACGGCGTCGTCCTCTTCGACGACGACGGCGAGCTGCTCCCCGACGGCAGCGCCGTCGCCGACCACCACCAGTGGCGGACCGCCGGGCTCGTTCCCGCGTAGCGCGTCCCCCCGGGACGACCGAGCGCCCGTCCCCCGGGGGGGACGGGCGCTC
>NZ_JBJGZB010000026.1:0-54853 GCF_054050295.1 Geodermatophilus sp. SYSU D01045 | reverse complement strand
CCCCGCCCCCCCCCCCCCCCCCCCCCCCCCCCCCCCCCCCCCCCCCCCGCCCCCCCCCCCGCGCCCGCCCCCCCCCCCCCCCCCCCCCCCCGGGGGAGCGGGCGACGCGCCCGCGCGCGAGCGGGCCGCGGTCGCGCCGGCGGACCCGTTCCGCACCCGGCGGCTCGAGGTGCCCGGCGTCGGCGCGGGCGCGGCCGGGCGGCGGTCCAAGGCGCGCGCCGAGCGCGGGCGGGTCGTCGGCTCCACCCGCCCGTCCGGGCCGGTGACCCGGCTGCACCTGGTCGACACCGTGCTCGCCGCCGCGCCGCACCAGCGGACCCGCGGGCGCACCGGCCCGGGGCTGCGGGTGGCGCGCGAGGACCTGCGCCAGGCCACGCTCGAGGGCCGCGAGGGCAACCTCGTGCTGTTCGTCGTCGACGCCAGCGGCTCGATGGGCTCGCGGGCGCGGATGGGCGCGGTCAAGGGTGCGGTGCTGTCCCTGCTGCTCGACGCCTACCAGCGCCGCGACAAGGTCGGCCTGGTCACCTTCCGCGGCGCCGACGCCGAGCTCGCGCTGCCGCCCACCTGGTCGGTCGAGGCCGCCGCGGCCCGGCTGCGCGAGCTGCCCACCGGCGGGCGCACGCCGCTGGCCGCGGGGCTGCTGCGCGCGGAGGAGACGCTGCGGGTGGAGCGGGTCCGCGACCCCCGGCGACGTCCGCTGCTGGTCGTCGTCACCGACGGGCGGGCCACCGGCGCTCGCGGCTCCGACGCGCTCGGCGCCGCGCACACGGCCGCCCGGCGGCTGGGCGAGGCGGGCACGGCGGCGGTCGTCGTCGACTGCGAGTCCGGGCCGGTGCGGCTGGGCCTCGCCGGCGTCCTCGGCACCCACCTCGGCGCGCAGACCCTCCGGCTGGAGGAGCTCGCCGCCGAGTCGCTCGCGGCCACCGTCCGCTCCGTGCGAGAGGCGGCCTGACCGTGCCGAAGGGACAGGTCGCCGTCGTCCCGCAGGACGGGCTGACGACGCGGCAGCGCCGCAACCGGCCGCTGCTCGTCGTGCACACCGGCGAGATGAAGGGCAAGTCCACCGCCGCCTTCGGCATGGCGATGCGCGCGTGGAACCAGGGCTGGTCCGTCGCGGTCTACCAGTTCGTCAAGAGCGCGAAGTGGCGGGTCGGCGAGGAGAACGCGCTGACCGCGCTGGGCCGGCTGCACGAGCAGACCGGCGAGGGCGGGCCGGTGGTCTGGCACAAGATGGGCTCGGGCTGGAGCTGGTCGCGCCGGCAGGGCACCGAGGTCGACCACGCCGCCGACGCCGCCGAGGGCTGGGCGCAGATCAAGCGCGACCTCGCCGCCGAGGCGCACCGCTTCTACGTCCTCGACGAGTTCACCTACCCGCTGAAGTGGGGCTGGGTGGACGTCGACGACGTCGTCGGGACCCTCACGCACCGGCCCGGCACCCAGCACGTGGTGGTCACCGGGCGGGACTCGCCGCAGGCGCTGGTCGACGCCGCCGACCTGGTGGTCGAGATGACCAAGGTCAAGCACCCGATGGACGCCGGCCAGAAGGGCCAGCGGGGGATCGAGTGGTGAGCGGGGTGGGCCGGGTCCCGAGGCTCGTGGTCGCCGCTCCGAGCAGCAACGCGGGCAAGACGTCGATCGCCACCGGGCTGGTCGCCGCGCTGACCGGCCGGGGGCTGGCCGTGTCCCCGCACAAGGTCGGCCCCGACTACATCGACCCCGGCTACACCGGCCTGGCCGCCGGCCGCCCGGGCCGCAACCTCGACCCGGTGCTGCAGGGCGGGGAGCGCGTCGTCCCGCTGTTCCTGCACGGCGCGCGCGGAGCCGACGTCGCCGTCGTCGAGGGCGTGATGGGCCTGTTCGACGGCGCCACCTCCCCCGACGTCGAGCCCGGCTTCGCCTCGACGGCGCACGTCGCGCGGCTGCTGCGGGCGCCGGTGGTGCTGGTCGTCGACGCGAGCGCACAGGCGCAGAGCGTGGCCGCGCTGGTGCACGGGTTCGCCACCTTCGACCCGCGGGTCCGCCTGGGCGGCGTGGTGCTCAACCGCGTGGGCAGCGACCGGCACGAGGCGATCCTGCGCGAGGCGCTGGACGCGGCCGGGGTGCCGGTGCTCGGCGCGGTCCGCCGGCTGGACGCCCTCGGCACGCCGTCCCGGCACCTCGGGCTGGTGCCGGCCGCCGAGCGCTCGGCCGAGGCGCTGGCCACGGTCCGCCGCCTCGGCGAGGTGGTCGGCGCCGGGGTCGACCTCGACGCCGTCCTGCGGCTGGCCCGGTCCGCACCCGACCTCGCGGACACCCCGTGGGACCCGGCCGCCGAGGTCACCCCCGTCGCCGGGCGGCCGCGGATCGCCGTCGCGGGCGGGCCGGCGTTCACCTTCGGCTACGCGGAGAACGCCGAGCTGCTCGCCGCGGCCGGCGCCGAGGTGGTGACCGTCGACCCGCTGCGTGACGAGGCGCTCCCCGCCGGGACCGCGGGGCTGGTCGTGGGCGGCGGGTTCCCCGAGGTCTACGCCGACCAGCTGTCGGCCAACACGCCGCTGCGGGACGCCATCGCGGCCCTGGCCGCCCGCGGCGGCCCGGTGGCCGCCGAGTGCGCCGGGCTGCTCTACCTCTCGCGCGAGCTCGACGGCGCGCCGATGTGCGGCGTCCTCGACGTCGCGACGGCGATGACGCCGCGGCTGACCCTCGGCTACCGCGCCGCGGTGGCCCTGTCCGACAGCGTCCTGGCGCCGGCCGGCACCCGGGTGCGCGGGCACGAGTTCCACCGCACGCACGCGCTCCCCGGCGCCGGCCCCACCCCGGCCTGGCGGTGGCCCGGGGGCGGGCCCGAGGGGTTCGTCGCCGGCTCCGTGCACGCCTCCTACCTGCACCTGCACTGGGCCGGCTCGCCGGCCCTGGCCGAACGGTTCGTGGCCGCCTGCGCGGCGGCCGTCCCGGAGGGGGCGCGCCATGCACGTCGCTGAGGGCTTCCTGCCGGTGCCGCACGCGCTCGGCTGGACCGTCGCCGCCGCGCCGTTCGTCGTACACGGGGCCCGGGCGGTGGTGCGCGAGGTGCGCGAGCACCCCGAGTCCACGCTGCTGCTCGGCGCGGCCGGGGCGTTCACCTTCGTGCTCAGCGCGATCAAGCTGCCCTCGGTCACCGGCAGCTCGAGCCACCCGACCGGCACCGGCGCCGGGGCGGTGCTGTTCCGGCCGCCGGTGATGGCGCTGCTCGGCACGGTCGTCCTGCTGTTCCAGGCGCTGCTGCTGGCCCACGGCGGGCTCACCACGCTCGGCGCCAACGCCTTCTCCTTCGCCGTCGTCGGGCCGTGGGCCGGGTACGGCGCCTACCGGCTGGCGCGGGCGCTGGGTGCCGGGCTGCTGCCCGGCGTCTTCGTCGCCCTCGCGCTGGCCGACCTCGCCACCTACGTGACGACGTCGCTGCAGCTCGCGCTGGCCTTCCCCGACGCCGACGGCGGCTTCCTCGCCGCGGCGGTGAAGTTCCTCGGCGTCTTCGCGGTCACCCAGGTCCCGCTGGCGGTCGGCGAGGGCCTGCTGGGCGTGCTGCTGTTCCGGGTGCTCACCGTCAACGCCCGGCCGGAGCTCGAGCGCCTGGGCCTGCTGCGCCCGGCCGCCGCGGAGGAGGTCCGGTGACCCGCCGCCGTCTGGTCACCGCCCTGCTGGTGCTCGCGGTGGTGGCCCTGTTCGCCCTCCCGCTCGCCCTCCACGGCGGCGCCTCCGACTACGCCGGCTCCGACAGCCGGGCCACCGAGGCGATCGAGGAGTCCGGCTACACGCCGTGGTTCGAGTCGGTGTTCTCGCCGTCGTCGGCCGAGGTCGAGTCGGGGCTGTTCGCGCTGCAGGCCGCCCTCGGCGGCGGCGTGCTCGGCTACGTGCTGGGCCGGCTGCGCGGCCGGCGGCAGGCGCGGGAGCAGCAGGCCGCCCCGCCCCGCGAGGCGCCGTGACGGGGCTGGCGGTCGACGACGCCGCCTGGGCCAGCGCCTGGCGGACCCGCTCGCCGGTGGACAAGCTGCTGCTCACCGGCGGCCTGGTCGTCTGCGCGCTGGTGCTGCCGGTGTGGCCGGGCAGCGTGCTGGTCGCGGCCACCGCCGTGGTCCTCGCGCTGGGCCCGGCGCGGGTGCCGGCGCGCACCTTCGGCCGCGCGGTGCGCTGGCCGCTGGCCTTCGTCGCCGTCGGTGCGCTGACCGCCGTCGTCTCCGTGGGCGACGGCGACCCCGGCTGGGCGCCGGACGCCGCGGAGCGGGCCGGCGCGCTGGTCGGGCACTCGGTCGCCGGCGGCGCCGCGGTGCTGCTGCTGGCCACCACCACGCCGATGACCGACCTGCTGGCCGCGCTGCGCCGGCTGCGCGTCCCGGCGGCCGTCGTCGAGGTGGCCGGGGTGACCTACCGGCTGCTGTTCGTGCTGCTGGAGAGCCTGCGCACGATCCGCGAGGCGCAGACCGCGCGGATGGGCCACTCGACCTGGCGCCGCTCGTACCGCTCCTCCGGTGCGCTGGCGGCCGCGGTGCTCACCCGGTCCTTCGACCGCGCCCGCCGGCTGCAGGAGGGCCTGGCCGGCCGCGGGATGGAGACCGGGCTGCGGGTGCTGCCGGAGTCCCGGCCCTCGTCCCGCGGCTTCCTCGCCGCCACCGCCGCGGGGCTCGCCGCGCTCGTCGCCGTCGGCGTGCTGGCGTGAGCCACCGGACGCTGACCGCCGAGGGCCTCGTCGTCGGCTACGCGCGCGGCCGCCGGGTGCTGGAGGGCGCCTCGCTCACCGTCCCGGCCGGGCGCCGGCTGGCGGTGCTGGGCGCCAACGGCTCGGGCAAGACGACGCTGCTGCGCTGCCTGTCCGGCGCGCTGCGCCCGGACGCCGGCGGGGTGGCCGTCGACGGCGCGCTGCTGCACCACACCCGCCGCGGCCTGCGCGCGCACCGGCAAGAGGTCCAGCTGGTCCTGCAGGACCCCGACGACCAGCTGTTCAGCGCCTCGGTGGCCCAGGACGTCTCCTTCGGCCCGCTCAACCTCGGCCTGCCCGAGGACGAGGTGCGCACCCGGGTGGCCGAGGCGCTGGCGCTGCTCGCCGTCGACGGCCTGGCCGGGCGGCCCACCCACCAGCTGTCCTACGGCGAGCGCAAGCGGGTGGCGATCGCCGGCGCGGTGGCCATGCGCCCCTGCGTGCTGCTGCTCGACGAGCCCACCGCCGGCCTCGACCCCTCCGCCGTCGTCGAGGCGCTGGCCGCGCTCGACCGGCTGCAGGCCTCCGGCTCCACCGTCGTGATGAGCACGCACGACGTCGACCTCGCGCTGGCCTGGGCCGACGAGGTCGCCGTCGTCGTCGACCGGCGGGTCGTGCAGGGCCCGCCCGAGGAGCTCCTCGCCGACGACGGCCTGCTCGCCCGCGCCCGCCTCGACCGGCCCTGGGCGCTCACCGTCGGCGCCCGGCTGCGCGAGCTCGGCCTGCTGCCCGCCGGCCCGCTCCCCCGCGACGCCGCCGCGCTGCTCGCCGCCCTCCCCGACCGGCCGGGCGTGACCCGGTGGACGTGACCGTCGGCGTCGGCGCGGTCCCCGGGGTGGCCGCGCACGAGGTGCTCGCCGCCGTCGACGCCGTCCTGCCGCCGGGCGCCCGGGTGGCCCGGCTGGCCACCCTCGACGCGCGCGCCGCCGAGCCCGGCCTGGTCGCCGCCGCGGCCGCCCGTGGCTGGCCGCTCACCGGCCACCCCGCCGCGGAGCTCGCCCGGGTCGCCGTGCCCTCGCCCTCGGCGCGGGTGGCCGCGGCGGTGGGCACCGCGTCGGTGGCCGAGGCCGCGGCCCTGCTCGGCGGCGCCCGGCTGGTGGTGGGCAAGACGGTGCACGGCCGCGTGACCGCCGCGGTGGCGGTGTCCTCGCCGGGTGGGGGGCCGGAGGCCCTCCGGACGGCGGAGACGGACCGGCTCCACGCGACCGGGGGACGGTAGGTGGCCGCGGTCGGAGCCCGGAGGGCGGCAGACGGCATCGACCTGGACCACCACGGCGACCTCGAGCTGGCCCCCGGCCTCACCGACCTCGCGGTCAACGTGCGCGCCGGCACGCCTCCGCCGTGGCTGCGGGCGGTGCTGCGGCGGGCCCTCGACGACGTCGCCGCCTACCCCGACGCCCGCCCGGCCCGCGCCGCGGTGGCCGCCGCGCACGGCCGCGACCCCGCCGAGGTGCTGCTCACCGCCGGCGCCGCCGAGGCGTTCGTGCTGCTCGCCCGCGCGGTCCGGCCGCGGCGGGCGGTGGTGGTGCACCCGTCGTTCACCGAGCCGGAGGCGGCGCTGCGCGCGGCCGGGCACCCGGTCGAACGGCTGCTGCTGGAGCCGCCGTCCTACCGCCTGCGGGACGTGCCCGACGACGCCGACCTCGTGGTCCTGGGCAACCCGACCAACCCGACGTCGGTGCTGCACCCGGCCGCCGCCGTCGCCGCGCTCGCCCGCCCCGGGCGGGTGCTGCTGGTCGACGAGGCCTTCGCCGACACCGTGCCCGGCGAGCCGGCGTCCCTGGCCGGCCGTCCCGACCTGCCCGGCCTGCTCGTCGTGCGCAGCCTGACCAAGACCTGGGGGCTGGCCGGGTTGCGGGTCGGCTACGCGCTCGGCCCCGCGGACCTGGTCGCCGCGATGGCCGCCGCCCAGCCGCACTGGCCGCTGTCCACGCCCGCGCTGGCCGCGGCGGTCGCCTGCACCACGCCGGCCGCCCGGGCCGAGGCCGACGCCGCCGCCCGCGCGCTGGCCGGTCACCGCGCCGCCCTGCTGGCCGCGCTGCCGGCCGGCGTGACCGTCCTCGGGGAGCCGCGGTCGTCGTTCGTGCTGCTGCGGGTGCCCGGCGGTGGGCGGGTGCGCGCGGCGCTGCGCGAGCGCGGGTGGGCGGTGCGCCGCGGCGACACCTTCCCCGGGCTGGACGGCGACCACCTCCGCGTCGCCGTCCGCGACCCCGCCACCTCGCGTGCGTTCGCCGCGGACCTCGCTGCGATCCTTGGAACCGAGATCCCCGACGCCGACGACGTCGTCGCGACCGGCCGCCGTCCCGGAGGAGCACCGCTGAACACCCACCCGACCCCGTCCGCGGGCCGCGGACCGGTCCCGTGAACGCGACGCCCGTCGACCCCGGGTCCGGGGTCGTCTACCCCGTCGGCCTGCGCCTGCTCGACCGCCGCGTCGTGGTGGTCGGCGGCGGGCAGGTCGCGCACCGCCGGGTGGCCGGGCTGCTCGAGGCCCGCGCGCGGGTGACCGTCGTCAGCCCGGAGGTCACCCCGGCGCTGGAGGCGCTGGTCGTGCCCGGCTCGCTGACCTGGGTGCGCCGCGGCTGGCAGCCCGGCGACCTCGACGGCGCCTGGTACGCGGTGGCCGCCACCGACGACCCCGCCGTCAACGCCGCGGTCGCCGAGGAGGCCGAGCGGCTGCGGGTGTTCTGCGCCCGCGCCGACGACCGGTCGGCCTCCACCGTCTGGACCCCCGCCGTCGGCCGGCAGGGCGACCTGGTGATCGGCGTGCACGGCGGCGGGGACCCGCAGCGGGCGGTCGGCGTGCGCGACGCCGTCGTCGCGGGGCTGGCCGACGGCAGCATCCGCGACCGCGCCGCCCGCGAGCCGCAGGGCGGCCGGGCCGGCAGCGTGGTGCTCGTCGGCGGCGGGCCGGGCGATCCCGGGCTGATCACCGTGCGCGGGCAGCAGGCGGTCGCGCAGGCCGACGTGGTGCTGGCCGACCACCTGGCACCGCAGTCGCTGCTGGCCTCGCTGCCGCCGGAGGTCGAGGTCATCGACGCCTCGAAGCTGCCGCGCGGCCGGTCGATGGCGCAGGAGCAGATCAACGCGCTGCTGGTCGAGCACGCGCTGGCCGGCCGGCGGGTGGTGCGGCTCAAGGGCGGCGACCCGTTCGTCTTCGGCCGCGGCATGGAGGAGCTCGAGGCGTGCGTCGCCGCGGGCGTGCCGGTCGAGGTGGTGCCCGGCGTGACCAGCGCCATCGCGGTGCCGGCGCTCGCCGGCATCCCGGTCACCCACCGCGGGCTGACCCACGAGTTCGTCGTCGTCTCCGGGCACGTGCCGCCCGGGCACCCGCAGTCGCTGGTGGACTGGGCGGCGCTCGGGCGGCTGCGCGGGACGGTCGTCGTGCTCATGGGCGTGGACACCGCCGGGGCGATCGCCGCGGCGCTGGTCGAGCACGGCCGGGCGCCGGACACGCCGGTCGCCGTCGTCGCCGACGGGTCCACGGCCACCCAGCGCGCGGTCCGGACCACGCTGGCCGGCCTGGCGGGGACGCTGGCCGACGAGGGCATCCGCCCGCCGGCCGTCTGGGTCGTGGGCGAGGTCGTCGCCCTGGGGACGCGGCTGTAACCCGTGCGCGCGCTCGCGGTCGCCCTGGCCCCGGTGCTGCTGGTCCAGGGCGCGGGTGTCTGCCGCCGCACGCCGGTGCTGCCGGAGGCGCCCGGGCCGCGCGCCGGCGTCGTCCCCGGGGGCGGGCCGCCGCTGACCGTGGCGGTCGTCGGGGAGTCGCCGGCCGCGGGCGTCGGGGTCGCCACGCAGGAGGACGGGCTCGCCGCCCGGTTCGCCGCCGCGCTGGCCGGGCGCAGCGGCCGGGAGGTGCACTGGCGGCTGGCGGCGCGCACCGGGACCACGGTCGCTCGGGCCCTCGGGCTGCTGGTCCCCGGGCTGGCCGGCCCGCCCGCCGACGTCGTCCTGGTCGCGTTCGGCGTCAACGACACGCTGCGGCTGCGCTCGCCGGGCGCCTGGCGCCGCGACGTGACCGCGCTGCTCGCCGCCCTGGCGCCGCTGACCGCGCCCGGCGGCGTCGTCGTGCTGGCCGGGCTGCCGGACCTCGGCCGCTTCCCCACCCTGCCGCAGCCGCTGCGCGGGGTGCTCGGCCGCCAGGCCCGGGCGCTCGACGCCGAGCTGGGGCGCCTGGCTCGCCCGGGCGTCCGGCACGCGCCGGCGCCGCCGCTGGACGGGCCCGGGCTGTTCGCCGCGGACGGCTTCCACCCGGGCGCCGCGGCCTGCGCACTCTGGGCCGAGGCGCTGGCCGCCACAGCACTTCCGCTGCCGATGTAGCAGTCCTACTATCGCGGGACACCACCGGCTCCCCTGCGCGGAGGCCCTGATGCCCGTGTCCCCTCCGGTGTCCGACCCCGTCGTCGAGGTGCGCGGCCTGCGCATGACCTACGGCACCCACGAGGTGCTGACCGGCGT
Organism: Geodermatophilus sp. SYSU D01045; assembly: GCF_054050295.1. Taxonomy (NCBI): domain Bacteria; kingdom Bacillati; phylum Actinomycetota; class Actinomycetes; order Geodermatophilales; family Geodermatophilaceae; genus Geodermatophilus; species Geodermatophilus sp. SYSU D01045. The sequence goes on along the minus strand of NZ_JBJGZB010000026.1, from coordinate 45,684 downwards.
CGACCTCACCGTCTCGGCCGGCGAGGTGGTCTGCCTGCTCGGCCCCAACGGCGCCGGGAAGACGACGACGATCGAGATCCTGGAGGGCTTCCGGGTCCGCTCGGCCGGGGAGGTCCGGGTGCTCGGGGAGGACCCGGCGCGCGCCGGCGACGCGTGGCGGGCGCGGGTGGGCGTGGTCCTGCAGTCCTGGCGCGACCACGCCCGGTGGACGCCCCGCCGCCTGCTGACCCAGCTCGGCGGCTACTACGCGCCGTACTCGACGCCCGACCGCCCGCGCCCGTACGACGTCGACCGGCTCCTGGACACCGTCGGGCTGACCGAGCACGCCGACCGCAAGATCGTCACCCTCTCCGGCGGGCAGCGGCGGCGGCTGGACGTCGCGGTCGGCATCATCGGCCGTCCCGAGCTGCTCTTCCTCGACGAGCCGACCGCCGGGTTCGACCCGCAGGCCCGCCGCGACTTCCACGAGCTGGTGCACCGGCTGTCCGACCTCGAGGGCACCAGCATCCTGCTGACGACGCACGACCTCGCGGAGGCGGAGAAGCTGGCCGACCGCATCCTGATCCTGGCCGGCGGCCGGATCGTCGCCGACGGCAGCGCGGAGGAGCTCGGCCGCCAGGTCGCCGGCACCGCGGAGGTGCGCTGGGCGTGCGGCCCCGAGCGGTTCGTGCACCCCACCACCGACGTCGTCGCCTTCGTCCGCCGCCTGTTCGAGCAGCACGGCGACGAGCTGACCGACCTGGAGGTCCGGCGGGCGAGCCTCGAGGACACCTACCTGGCGATGGTGCAGCGGCTCGAGTCCGGCGCCCGGACCGAGCCGGTGCTGGAGGAGGCCGCGCGGTGAACCCGACCCGGAACGCGATCGCCCTGGGCCTGCGCCGGGGCTGGCGGGAGTTCCTGCAGAGCGTGCGCAGCCCGCAGGACCAGGGGTTCTACCTGTTCACCGCCGTGGGCACGCTGCTCCTGCTGTGGTTCAACCGGGACAACGAGATCGGGGACAGCGGGCTGACGTACCCGACGTACGCGCTGCCGAGCATCCTCGGCGGGCTGCTGGCCTTCGGTCTGGTGATCGGCCCCGCGTTCGACCTGGCCATGCAGCGGGAGGACGGCACGCTCCTGCGGCACAAGGCGCTGCCCCACGGCATGCAGGGCTACGTCACCGGGCAGCTCACCTACCAGTCGCTGAACCTGGTGCCGTCGCTGCTCACGATCCTGGTGCCGAGCTTCCTGCTCTTCGACGGGCTCATGCACGGCGGCGGCGCAGGCTGGCTCACGGTGGCCTGGGTCGTCGTCCTCGGCCTGCTGGCGACGCTGCCGCTCGGGATGCTGCTGGGCTCGGTCGTCCCCAGCACCCAGAAGGTGGGCACCTGGGGGATGCTGCCCGTCCTCGTCCTCACCGCGATCTCGGGGATCTTCTTCCCGCTGCAGTCGCTGTGGGGCTGGGTGCAGGGGGTCGCCCAGGTGTTCCCCGTGTACTGGATCGGCCTCGGCCTCCGGTCGGCCTTCCTGCCCGACGCCGCGGTGACCCTCGAGGTGGGCGACTCCTGGCGCACCGGCACGACGGTGCTGGTGCTCGCCGCCTGGGCGGTGTCCGGGGCGCTGGTCACCCCGCGGGTGTTGCGCCGGATGGCCCGCCGGCAGTCGGGGTCGCAGGTCGAGGCGGCCCGCGAGGCCTCGCTGCAGTGGGTGCGGTGACCGCGGACCGGGGCCAGGACGCGGTCTACAACCGGATCGCCCTGCTGCGGGCCGAGCAGGGCGTGACCCGGCGGGAGCTGGCCGACGCCCTCGGCGTCCACTACCAGACGGTCGGCTACCTGGAGCGCGGCGAGTACAACCCCAGCCTGCACCTGGCGCTGCGCATCGCGGAGTTCTTCGGGCTCCCGGTCGAGGTGGTCTTCTCCACCCGGCCGTTCCCGCGGATCAGCGACGTCGCCCGCCCGGCGCCCGGCGACCCGCCTGCGGCGGCCGGCTAGACGACCCGGGCGAAGACGACGGTGTTCTCCTCGCTGGCGCCGGCGGACTCGTCGAACTCGCCGCCGCAGGTGACCAGCGCGAGGTCGGCGCCGGCCGGGTGCCCGTTCAGCGTGTCGGCCAGCGCGGAGGTCGCCTTGTCCAGCCCGGTCACGGGGTCACCCAGCACCTCGAGCCGCAGCCAGGCGCCGCCGGCGTCGACCAGGACCACCTCGTCGCCCGGGGACAGCTCCGGCAGCCGGTCGAACACCGCGCCGCCCGCGGCCCCGGCGTGGCCGAGCACGACGGCCATCTGCCCGGACCCGGGCGCCGGCCCGTCGGACCACCACGACGTCGTGCGCATCGACTGCGGCACGCCGTAGCCGTCGACGGGCTCGCCGGTGAACGGGTTCTCGTACCGCACCGTCCCGCGGGACTCGACCGCGGTGTCGACGCCGAGGGCCGGGACCGCGATCCGCGCCGGCACGACCGGGCCCCCGGCCGGGGTGGCGGCGGCCGGCAGGGCGGGCACCTCCCCGGTCGCCGGCACCGCCACCAGCGAGGCGGCCGGGGGCGCCGCGGCGGCGTCGGCCGCCGGGCGCCCCGTCCAGACGAACACGCCGGCCCCGGCGAGGAGGACGACGAGGAAGACCAGCAGCGGCAGGCGCTGGCCCGACAGCTCCCTAGCGACCGACCGCACGGGACCGCGCCCGGGAGACGGCGGCACCTGCGCCGCCCGCGACCAGGAGGGCACCGCCCAGCGCGGCCAGCGGGACCGCCGCGCCGGGCCCCTCGGTCTCGACGCCCTCGTCCCCGCCGGTCGGCGCGTAGCCGAGGTACTGCACGGGCTGCTGGGCCGCGGGCGCGGCGGCCGGCGCGGCGTGCGGGGCCTCCGGAGCGGGCCCCGGCGCCGGCGGCTCGGGGGCCTCCGGCGGGGCGGGCAGGCAGGCCTGGAACGCCGCGATCAGCGCCTCGACGTCGGCTGCCACGTCAGCGGCGCCGGCCCCGAGCACGGCCGGGTCCAGTGCCGGCGGCTGCCCGGCGGCCAGGCCGGTCAGTGCCCGCTGCAGCCCGGTGGCCAGCTCCTGCACGGCCGCCGCGGGGTCCTGGGCCAGCACGCCGTCGAGCAGGTCCTGCACGCGGTCGGCCACCCCCTGGACGCAGTGCTCCGGCACGCCGAGCGGGGTGAGCGCGGACTGCAGGCCCTGCACGAGCGCCTCCGGCAGCGGCGGGACCGGGCCCTCCTCCGCGGGGGCAGGCTCGGAGGGGCCCTCCTGGTCGACGCCCGGTGGCGGGACCGCATCGGTGCCGGGCAGCACCGGGGGATCGGCGGGGACGTCGCCCTGCCCGGTCACGGTCTGCCCGAGCGTCGTGACGACCTCGCCCAGCGGATCGGCGGGGGCGTCGCCCGGCGCGGCCGCGGCGACGCCGGGCGTCGCGACCGCCGCGGCGACCAGGCCGGCGACGAGGAGCGCCCGGCGGCCGCGTGGCCTGCGGGACGGGGAACGGCGAGCGGACGACAACGGGACCCCCCGGGGATGTCAGGACGCGAGCTGCGTCACTGTCCGGGGGGAACGACCGTGACAGTGATCGGTGACGGACCCCTCCGCCCGGGCGGCCCGCCGTCACGCTCCGGAGTGGACCGGTCACCATTGCGGCAGCGGCTAGATGTTGGCGCCGTCCGGTGGGGGTCCCTCGGGCAGCGGGGCGGCGAAGCCGCCGCCCTCGTTGCCGGGCGCGGGCATGCCGACCGTGTAGGAGGTCATCGACAGCGACCCGTAGGCGTAGCCGTCGACCAGCACCTCCGCCGTCGTCCCGGTGGCCCCGGCCATGCCGGCGACGTACAGCAGCGGCAGGAAGTGGTCGGGCGTGGGGACGGCGAGGTCGAAGTCCCGGTGCCCGTCGAGGCGGCCCACCGCGCCGGGGTCGGTGAGCATGGCCTCGCGCGCGGCCTGGTCGAAGCGCTGCGCCCAGTCGAAGCCGGCGTCGGGCATCGCGCGGCTGACCCCGCCGAGGTTGTGCACCACGTTGCCGCTGCCGATCACCAGGACGCCGTCCTCGCGCAGCGGCGCCAGGGCCGCGCCCATCTGCAGGTGGTAGTCCGGGCCCTTGAGCGCGTTGATCGACAGCTGCACCACCGGGACGTCCGCGTCGGGGAAGGCGTGCACCAGCACCGACCAGGCGCCGTGGTCGATCCCCCAGCTGTCGAGGTCGGCCCCCACCCAGGTCGGGGACACGACGTCGGACACCTGCTCGTGCAGCTCGGGCAGCCCCGGCGCCTCGTAGGAGACGTCGAACAGCTGGTCGGGGAAACCGAAGAAGTCGTGGATGGTGCGCGGGCGCGGCATCGCCGTCACCGCGGTGGCGTGCACGTACCAGTGCGCGGAGACGACGAGGATCGCCCGCGGCCGGGGCACCGCGCGGCCGAAGGCGCGCCAGGCGTCGGTGTAGCGGTTGCGCTCCAGCGCGTTCAGCGGGTTGCCGTGGCCGATGAAGGCGGCGGGCATGAGGGTCATGCGACTGTCCTCCCCCGGGGGTGACGGCGTCCGGCGGCCCGGTCCCGTCCGGATCATGCCCGCCTCCGACCGGCCCCGCGAGGTGCGCTCAGCCCGCGCGGCCGGCCGGCGGCACCCGGCGCAGCAGCGGGGACAGCCGCCGGGCGCCGGGCCCCTCGGCCGCCGCGGCGTCGCCCGGGTTGGACAGCGCGCACGCCGTCAGCGACAGGCACCCGCAGCCGATGCAGGAGGTGAGGCCGTCGCGCAGCTGCTCGAGCGCGGCGATCTGCGCGTCGAGCCGGTCGCGCCAGCCGCGGGACAGCCGCGCCCAGTCGCGCGCCGAGGGGGTGCGGCCGTCGGGCAGCGTGGCCAGCGCCTCGCGGATCTCCGGCAGCGACAGCCCCACGTTCTGCGCCGCGCGGACGAACGCCAGCCGGCGCAGCACCGAGCGGGGGTAGCGCCGCGCGCCGCCGGGGGTGCGGCTCGCCGCGATGAGCCCCTCGGCCTCGTAGTGGCGCAGGGCCGACGGCGCGAGGCCGGACCGGGCGGCGACCTCCCCGATCGCGAGCAGCTCCACGGCGCCCCCTTGACCTCAAGTCGACTTGAGGTCCCACGGTAGCCGCATGACATCCACCGCAGTGGTCACCGGCGCCTCCCGCGGCCTCGGGCTGGCCCTCGCCACCGAGCTGTCCCGCCGCGGCTGGCGGCTCGTCGTCGACGCCCGGGACGCCGGCCGGCTGGCCGCCGCCGTCGCCGGGCTCCCCCGCCCCGACCTGGTCACCGCCGTGCCGGGCGACGTCGCCGACCCCGCCCACCGCGCCGCGCTGGCCGCCGCCGCCGGCGACCGCCTCGACCTGCTGGTCAACAACGCCTCCGCGCTCGGCCCCACCCCGCTGCCCCGGCTGGCCGACCTCCCGCCGGCGGTGCTGGAGGACCTGCTGCGGACCAACGCCGTCGCCCCGCTCGCGTTGGTGCAGGCCGTGCTGCCGGCCCTCGGGCGCGCCGGCGGGACGGTCGTGTCGATCAGCAGCGACGCCGCCGTCGAGCCCTACCCCGGCTGGGGCGGCTACGGGGCGGGCAAGGCGGCGCTCGACCTGCTCACCGCGGTGCTGGCCGTCGAGCACCCGGCGCTGCGCGTGGTCGCCGTCGACCCCGGCGACATGGCCACCGACATGCACGCCGCCGCCGACCCCGGCGCCGACCCGGCCGACCTGGCCGACCCCGCCGACGTCGCCCCGGCGCTGCTGACGCTGCTCGAGGGCGACCTGCCCGGCCCGCGGGTGCGCGTGGCCGACCTGACGGCGGCGGTGCGCCGGTGACCGCCGTCGCCGTGCCGATGGGGGCGGAGGCCGCCGAGCCGCCGGAGCACCGCGGCCTGACCCGCGACGGCGTGCGGCTGATGGCCGTCCGCCCGGGCAGCCTCACCCACGCCCGGTTCCGCGACCTGCCCGGCCTGCTGGAGCCCGGCGACCTCGTCGTGGTCAACACCTCGGCGACGCTGCCGGCCCGCCTGACCGCCCGCCGGGCCGACGGCTCCCGCACGCCGGTGCACGTCTCGACCACGCTCGACGACGGGACCTGGGTGGTCGAGGTCCGCCGCCCGGCCGACGACGGCCCCGAGACCGGGCTGGAGCCCGGCGCCGCGCTCGCCCTGCCCGGCGGCGTGCGGCTGGTCCTGCGCGCCGGCTTCCCCGACCCCGCGCGCCCCGGCCGGCTGTGGCGGGCGGTCGCCGAGCCGGCCGTCGCCGTCCCCGCCTACCTGGCCCGGCACGGCGAGCCGGTCCGCTACCGCCACCTGCACGGGCCGCCCGCCCTCGACGACGTCCGCAACGTCTACGCCACCGAGCCGGGCAGCGCCGAGAACGCCAGCGCCGGCCGGCCGTTCACCGACCGCCTGCTGGTCCGCCTGATGGCCCGCGGCGTCCCGGTGGTGCCGCTCGTGCTGCACGCCGGCGTCTCCAGCCCCGAGCTGCACGAGCCACCGGCGCCGGAGCGCTACCGGGTGCCGGAGGTCACCGCGCGGCTGGTCACCGCGACGCGGGCGGCCGGGCGGCGGGTGGTCGCGGTCGGCACCACCGTCACCCGGGCGCTGGAGACGGTGACCGGCGAGGACGGCGTCACCCGGCCCGGCGAGGGCTGGACCGACCTGGTGCTGGGGCCGGAGCGCCCGGCCCGCGCGGTGACCGGGCTGGTCACCGGCCTGCACGAGCCCGAGGCCAGCCACCTGCTGCTGCTCGAGGCGGTGGCCGGCCGGGACCTGGTCGCGCGCGCCTACGAGGCGGCCGCGGCCGGCGCCTACCTGTGGCACGAGTTCGGCGACTCGATGCTCTTCCTCCCCTGACCCGGGCTCCTCACCAGAGCCCGGCGGCGGCCTCCAGCAGCACCTGCCGGTCCGCCGGCGGGCGCGCCGGGCAGGCGGTGCACATCGGCTGGCCCGGCACGCGGACCAGCAGGCAGCAGGAGGCGCGGCGGACGAACCGGACGCCGCCGACGTCGGTGTACCGGGGGACGGGCATCGGCTCGCCGACGGCCGCGGCGAGCGGCGCGGCCAGCGCGGTGACCGTCCCCACGTCGCCGAGCGCCCGGCCGACGGCGAGCAGCCGGCCGGCCAGCGAGTCGGTGGCCACGGCCCACAGCGGCCGCTCGCGGACCCCGCCGGCCGCGGCGACAGCCGCGACCGCCGACCCCAGGGCCTCCCGCAGCTCCCCCACCGGGTCCGGGCCCGCGGGCGCCCGCGAGACCCCGGCCAGCACCGTGCCGCCGGCGATCTCGTACAGCGTGGTGTCGGCCAGCCGCGCCGACAGCGGCCGGCCGGCGGCCAGCCCGGCGGCGACCGGCGTCAGCAGCACCGCCGAGGCCGAGTACCACCACACGGTCGCCAGCGCCCGCCGGTCGGTGCTGCGGTAGCGGTGGCCCAGCGCGGTGACCCGATCCGCCGTCCAGTCCGGGTCGGCCAGCAGGGTGGCCGGGAACGGGCGCGCCGACGGCGGGGCGAGCAGGCCGAGGCCGGCGGCCCCGGGCACCCGGGCCGCCACGACCGCCTGCGGCCCGCCGTCCACGGCCCCAGTCTGCTGCAACGACGTTGCGGTCCCCGGCCCCGCGGGCCGCCGGGGCCCCTACGGTGTGTGCTGGGACACGCCGCCAGCCCGGCGTGCGCAGCGACGAGACGGAGGGAGCACACGTGAGCGAGTCGACCGGGTCGGAGGGCCGCCGGTTCCCGGCGCCGGAGCAGCTGGCCGCGTCCGCCAACGTGGGCCCGGACGTGTACGAGCAGGCCGAGCGCGACCGGCTGGCGTTCTGGGAGGAGGCCGCCCGCCGGCTGACCTGGGCCCAGGAGTGGGACGAGGTCCTCGACTGGACGAACCCACCGTTCGCGAAGTGGTTCGTCGGCGGGAAGCTCAACGTCGCCTACAACTGCCTGGACCGGCACGTCGAGGCCGGCCACGGCGACCGGGTCGCCTACCACTGGGAGGGCGAGCCGGGCGACACCCGCACGATCACCTACGCCCAGCTCACCGAGGACGTCTGCCGCGCGGCCAACGCGCTGCTCGAGCTCGGCGTGCAGGCCGGCGACCGGGTCGCGATCTACATGCCGATGATCCCCGAGACGATCGTCGCGATGCTCGCCTGCGCCCGCATCGGCGCGGTCCACATGGTCGTCTTCGGCGGCTTCTCCGCCGACGCGCTGGCCAGCCGGATCACCGACGCCGGCGCCGTCCTGGTGATCACCGCCGACGGCGGCTACCGGCGGGGGGCGCCCAGCGCGCTCAAGCCCGCCGTCGACGACGCCGTGAGCCGCACCGAGGGCGTCCGCAACGTGCTGGTGGTGAAGCGGACCGAGCAGGACGTCGAGTGGACCGAGGGCCGCGACCTGTGGTGGCACGACGTCGTCGACCGGCAGTCGCCCGAGCACACGCCCGAGGCCTTCGACGCCGAGCACCCGCTCTACATCATGTACACGTCCGGGACGACGGCGAAGCCGAAGGGGATCCTGCACACCTCCGGCGGCTACCTCACCCAGGTCGCCTACACGCACTGGGCGACGTTCGACCTCAAGCCGGACACCGACGTCTACTGGACCGCCGCCGACGTCGGCTGGGTCACCGGCCACAGCTACATCGTCTACGGGCCGCTGGCCAACCGGGCGACGTCGGTGGTGTACGAGGGCACCCCGGAGACCCCGCACCGCGGCCGCTGGTTCGAGCTGATCGAGAAGTACCGCGTCTCGATCCTCTACACCGCCCCGACGGTGATCCGGACGTTCATGAAGTGGGGCGAGGACATCCCCGCCGGCTTCGACCTCACCTCGCTGCGGGTGCTCGGCTCGGTCGGCGAGCCGATCAACCCCGAGGCGTGGCTCTGGTACCACCAGAACATCGGCGGCGGCCGGTGCCCGATCGTCGACACCTGGTGGCAGACCGAGACCGGCGCGCACATGATCACGCCGCTGCCCGGCGTCACCGACCTGAAGCCCGGCTCGGCGCAGACGCCGTTCCCCGGCATTTCGGCCAAGGTCGTCGACGACGAGGGCAACGAGCTCGGCGACGACACCACCGGCCTGCTGGTCCTCACGCAGCCCTGGCCGTCGATGCTGCGCACCATCTGGGGCGACGACGACCGCTACGTCGACACCTACTGGTCGCGGTTCGGCAAGGAGGTCTACTTCGCCGGCGACGGGGCCAAGAAGGACGCCGACGGCGACATCTGGCTGCTGGGCCGGGTCGACGACGTCATGAACGTGTCGGGCCACCGGATCTCGACCACCGAGGTCGAGTCCTCGCTGGTCGCCCACCCCGCCGTCGCCGAGGCCGCGGTCGTCGGCGCGTCGGACCCGACCACCGGCCAGGGCATCGTCGCGTTCGTGATCCTGCGCGGGTCGGCCGAGGACTCCGGCGAGGACCTCGTGCAGCAGCTGCGCGCCCACGTGTCCAAGGACATCGGCCCGATCGCCAAGCCGCGCCAGATCATGGTCGTCCAGGAGCTGCCCAAGACCCGCTCGGGCAAGATCATGCGGCGGCTGCTGCGCGACGTGGCCGAGAACCGCGAGCTCGGCGACGTCACCACGCTGACCGACTCCTCGGTCATGAACCTGATCAAGGACAAGCTGCCCGCCAGCAGCGGCTCCGAGGACTGAGGTACTGGAGGCTCTCCGCACGTCCTGACGCCCGGGACGTGCGGAGAGCCTCCTGTGCCTGCGCCGGCCGCCCGATCGGGTTCCGGGTGCGTGATCCGGGCGGTCACGGGGCAAGATCCTCCCCAGGCCGTCCGCGGCCGTCCGAGCAGTCCGACCAGGGAGGAGCCCCCGTGGCCCACAGCGCGTCGACCACCCAGCCCGCCGGGCGGCATGCCGTCAGCGCCGACCCCTCCGTGGGCGTGCTGGTGCAGAGCGCCATGGCCGACGTCTCCACGCTGATCCGCGGGGAGATCGAGCTGGCCAAGTCCGAGATCGGCCGCTCGGCGAAGAAGGCCGGCATCAGCGGCGGGCTGTTCGCCGCCGCCGGCGTGCTCGTGGCCTTCGCCGGCATCTTCCTGTTCATCATGCTCGCCGAGCTCTTCACCTGGCTGGGCCTGCCCCGCTGGGTCTCCTACCTCATCGTCACCGCGGGCCTGCTGCTGATCGCCGGCCTCGCCGCGCTGGTGGGCGTGCGCATGATCAAGCGGATCGACAAGCCGGAGCGGACCCTGGAGTCGCTGCGCGAGCTGCCCGAGGTCATGCACCGCGAGCAGCCGGGCCAGCGGCGCCGCGCGCTGCCGACGGTGAGCAACGGGCGCGTCGAGCGGCGCTCCCCCGACAGCTACCTGGTCTGAGCGCCGCGAAGACCGGGGGCGCCCCCGCCGACGAGCGCCCCGACGCCACCAGCGTCCTGCTGCCCGGTCCCTGGATCCACCGCGACGCCTCGGCCAACGGCGTCCGGCTGCACCTGGCCGAGGCCGGCGAGGGCCCGCTGGTGCTCCTGCTGCACGGCTTCCCCCAGTTCTGGTGGACCTGGCGCGCCCAGCTGCCGGTGCTCGCCGCGGCCGGCTTCCGGGCGGTCGCGCCGGACCTGCGAGGCTACGGCGCCAGCGACAAGCCCCCGCGCGGCTACGACCTGCCGACGGCGGCCGGCGACGTCGCGGCGCTGGTCCGCGCCCTCGGCGAGCGGGACGCCGTCGTCGTCGGGCACGACTGGGGCGGGCTGGTCGCCTGGACGATGGCCGCGCTGCACCCGCGCAGCGTGCGCCGCCTGGTCGTCGTCTCGATGGCCCACCCGCGGCTGCTGCGCGCCGGTCTGCGCGACCCCGCGCAGCGGCGGGCGCTGCGGCACGTCCTGGGCTTCCAGGTCCCCCGGCTGCCCGAGCGGCGGCTGACCCGCACCGACGACGACCCGGTCGCGGAGTTCCTGCGCAACTGGGCGGGGCGGGACTGGACGCACACCGCCGACTTCGCCGAGGCCGTCGAGCGCTACCGGTCCGCCGCGCGGATCCCGCAGGCGGCCTACGGCTCGATGGAGTACTTCCGCTGGGCCGGGCGCTCCCAGCTGCGGCCCGACGGGCTGCGCTACGCCCGCCGGATGGCCGCGCCGGTCACCGCGCCGACCCTGCAGCTGCACGGCGACGGCGACCCGCTGGTGCTGCCGCGGACCGCCCGCGGCTCGGGCCGCTACGTGGCCGGCGCCTACGAGTGGCGCGAGCTCCCCGGCATCGGCCACTTCCCGCCCGAGGAGGCCGCCGCCGCGGTCGGCAGCGCCGTCGCCGACTGGGCCGCGGGATAGGTGACGTGCTGGAACGGCCCCCTTGCAGGGTCCCGCGGCGAGCCTGCGAGCCGTGGGGGGCAAGGGGGTCCTTCTACTCACACGGGCCGGTGTCGACCTCGGCGGTGGCGGTGGCGCCGGCCTGGGCGGCGGGCGCGACCTGCTGGGCGGTGAGCGCGTAGCCGGTGGTGGGGTCGTCGATCGCCGAGGCGAACACGACGCCGAGGACCTGCCCGGCCGGGTCGAACAGCGGCCCGCCGGAGTTGCCGGCCCGCACCTCGCCGTAGAGCGCGTAGACGTCGCGCTGGACGGTGCGGGTGTTGCGGAAGTCCGGCCCGCTGATCGGGCCCTCGTCGCGGACGCGGGCCGGGCCGATGAACAGCCCGCCGCCGCCGGGGTAGCCCATGATGATCGCGTCGTCGCCGGTGCCGGCGACCTCGGGGGCGAAGGCCAGCGGCACCTGCGGGAGGTCCGGGACGGCGAGCACCGCGACGTCGACCTCCTCGTCGACGTACACCGGCGTCGCCTCGTACTCCCCGCCCTCGGCCTCCACGACCGGGTCGTCCACGCCGGCGAGCACGTGCGCGTTGGTCATGACCCGGCCGGGCGCGTAGACGAACCCGGAGCCGTCGATCTGCCGCGAGCACGACGGCGCGATGCCGCTGATCTTCACGACCGACCCCTGCACCTGCCCGACGACCGGGCTGGCGGCCAGCGCCGCGTCCGGCGCCTCGACCTCGCGGGCCTGGGTGGGCGTGAGCGGGTCCAGGACGTCGGGCAGCCCGCGCCGGTCGATCGCCTCGCGCAGCGAGTCGTACACCGCCCGGACGCTGTCGGGCACGGCCCGGTCCACCGCCTGCACCAGCGCCGACGTGCGCACCTGCCCGGCGAGCCCGGGGAACGGCGCGGTGGCCAGCGGGGTGGCGACCATCCACGCCACGAGCAGCACCGCGATCGCCGACACCACGGCGCCGGCGACCGAGTCGAGCACCTCGGCCGGCTCCCAGGTGACCCGGCGACGCACCGCCCGCCCGATCGCGCCGGCCAGCAGCTGCCCGAGCAGCGCCCCCGCCAGGACGACGACGAGCGCGGCGAACACCCGGGTGACCGGGGAGCCGTCGAGCCGGTCGGCGACGGGCCCGGACAGCTGGGCGCCGAGCACCGCGCCGCCGAGGAAGCCGAGGAACGAGGTCGCCGACACCACCAGCCCCTGCCGGAAGCCGGAGAAGGCGAAGCCCAGGGCCAGCGCGATGAGGACGAGGTCGACCAGCGACATGGGTCAGCCGCGCACCGTCATGACGCCGGTCTGGCCGAGCTGGACGTGGAAGCTGCACTCGAACGGGTGGTCCCCGGGCGCGGTGACCTCGAACTCGATCGTCTCCGTCGCACCGGCGGCCAGCAGCGGGATCTCCTCGGGGATCTCCTCCACGCCGGCGCCGGGCGTGAAGCGGAAGTTGTGGGTGGCCTGCGTGGCGGTGCTCTGCACGGTCAGCCGGACCCGGCCGGGCGCCACGGTGAAGGTGTCGGGGACGAACACGTAGTCGTCCGGCGTCTGGATGGTGACCTCCTGGACGCCGTCCTCGGCCGTGGTGACCGTGCCGGGCGCCGCACCGGCGCTCGGCTGCGCCGCGGTACCGCCGTCGTCGCCGCCGGAGCCACAACCGGCCAGCACCCCGGCCGCCAGCACCGCGCCGGCCAGCGCCGCGGGGAGGCGGCGCGTCCAGATCCCGCTCATCGCCGCGGAACCGTACTGGCCGCGGCGTCCCCGGTCGCGCCGTCGGCCACCGTCGGCGCGGCGGCGTCCTCGGTGCCGCCCTCCCCCAGCGAACCCGGGGCGGTCGCGGGCCGCACCGGCGCCAGCGGGCGCACGTCCCGGGCGTCCCAGGGCCGCGCCAGGCCCGCGGCCTCGAGGACGGCGTCGAGCAGCGCCGCGGTGAAGCCCCACACGACCATCCCGGCGACGCCGAACGCCGGCCCGACGTACCCCGCCGGGTGGCGCACGCGGAACCGGTTGACCGGGTCGGTGAGGTCGGCCAGCGGCACCCGGGCCACCCGCGCCACCTCCGCCGGGTCGCCGACCGCGACGTCGCCCGGGTCGTCCCACCAGGCCACCACCGGGACGACGAGGTTGTCCGACGGCCCGAGGAACAGCTCGGGCAGCGTGGCCAGCACCCGGACCCCCGCCGGGTCGACGCCGGCCTCCTCCTGCGCCTCGCGCAGCGCGGTGCCCACCGGGTAGTCCTCCCCCGGGTCGGCGCCGCCGCCGGGGAAGGCCGGCTGCCCGGCGTGCGTGCGCAGCCGCGCGGACTTCTCGATGAGCAGGACGTCGGCGCCGCGCGGACCCTCACCGAAGAGGACGAGCACCGCCGAGCGGCGTGCGGTGTCGGTGGCCGCCTGCACCCGGTGCCGCAGCGGGAGGTCGGCTGCGGCGGCCACCAGCCGCAGCAGGTAGCCCGGCAGGCCGGTGGTGTCGGCGCCGGGCAGGAGCCCGGTCACAGCTGCACCCCGAGGTGCTCGGCGACCAGGGCGCGCAGCTCGTCGAGCGACTCGACCGCGCCGGTCCGCACGAAGGCCACCGAGCCGTCGGCGGCCAGGAGGACCGTGTGCGGGAGGCCGCGCAGCCCCAGCGCCGCGGCGACGTCGCCGTGCCCGTCGAACGCGCCGGGGACCGTCACCCCGGCGTCCGCCGCGAAGGACGCCGCCTGCGGGACGCCGTCCTGGCTGATCACGCCCACGACGCGGACCCGGTCGCCGGCGGCGTCGGCGAGCTGCTGCACCAGCGGCAGCTCCTCGCGGCACGGGCCGCACCAGCTGGCCCACAGGTTGAGCACGGTGGGCACGCCCGGGGCGCGGCCGAGGTCGAGCGTGCCGCCGCTGAAGCACTCGATCGGCGCGACGCCCGACAGGTCGCTGCCGGCGGCCGGCGCGTCCGGCTGCTCCGGACAGGCCGCCAGGTCCGTCCGGGTGGAGGCGACGGTGGCCCGCTCGGGCGCCTCGGGCTCGTCGGCCTCGGCGGTGCAGGACGACACCAGCAGCCCGAGGCCGAGCAGCAGCGCCGCCGCGCGCCGGGCGCTCACTCGGTGTCCGACGCCGCGGGCGTCTTGACCAGCTTCGTGGCGGCCTCGGGGTCGGTGGGCCCGATGCCGTAGGACGGGCACCAGCGGGCCAGCCCGCACGCCCCGCAGGCCGCCTTCTTGGCGTGGCAGACGCGGCGGCCGTGGAAGATCACGCGGTGGCTGAACATGGTCCAGTCGCGCTTGGGGACCAGCCCGGCGACCTCGGCCTCGACCTTGACCGGGTCCTCCTCGGCGGTCCAGCCGAAGCGGCGGACCAGCCGGCCGAAGTGGGTGTCGACGGTCAGCCCCGGGACGCCGAAGGCGTTGCCGAGCACGACGTTCGCCGTCTTGCGGCCGACCCCGGGCAGCGTGACCAGGTCGGCCATCCGGCCCGGCACCTCGCCGTCGAAGCGCTCGACCAGCGCCTGCGCCAGGCCCAGCACCGAGGTGGCCTTGGCGCGGAAGAAGCCGGTGGGCTTGAGGATCTCCTCGAGGTCGGCCCGGTCGGCCCCGGCGAGCGCCACCGGGTCGGGGTACCTCGCGAACAGCGCCGGCGTGACCTTGTTCACCGTCTTGTCGGTGGTCTGCGCCGAGAGCACGGTGGCCACGAGGAGCTCGAAGGCGTCGGTGAAGTCGAGCTCGCAGTGCGCGTCGGGGTGGATGACGGCCAGCTCACGGGCCATCCGGCGGGCGCGGCGGGTGCGGGCCAGCGGCGTCTCGTCCGGGTCGAAGGGCACGGCGGCCGGACGGCGGTCGGGAGCACGGCGCGCAGCGGGGCGCGCGTAGGCCGGCGTGGACACGCGGTCGAGGGTAGGCGTCACCGGCGACACCCTCCGGGCCGTGCCACCATGGCGGTACAGGCCCGCTCAGCAGCGACCGGACCATGGAGGTGACGTGGTCGCGCTCATCGTCATCCTCTTCCCCCCGATGGTCATCGCGTTCCTGCTGGTCATGGAGCGCGTCGAGGAGCCCCTGCGCCGTCCGACGTCGCCGCGCGAGGTGGCCGAGTTCCTCGAGTCGGCGACCCCGGGCGACGTGGACACCCTCGCCGCCTCGGGCATCCGCCGGGCGATGGCCCGCTGGCGCCGCCGTCGCCGGTCGCGGGTCCGCCAGGGCGCCGAACCGCTGGTCTAGTCCCTCACACCGCGTCGCTCCCCGGGGGCCGGTCCTCACCCCCGCGGGTCACCCCCCGTGTCTCCGAACGGGTGACCGTGCGCACAGCCGCCTAGACTCCCGTCTGGATGCGGGGCCGACGCCCCGCAGGTCGAACGCGGAACGGTGGGGTGGAGAGAAATCGTGGTGGACGAGGTGCTGGCCCAGTCGGGGCTCTTCCAGGGACTCTCGGAGGACGCCGTCGACCCGGTCGCCAGCCGTCTGGAGACGATCACCCTGCCCCGCGGTCGGGTCGTGTTCAACGAGGGCGAGCCGGGCGACAGCCTCTACATCGTGCTGAGCGGCAAGATCAAGCTGTCGCGGCGCTCCCCCGACGGCCGCGAGAACGTGCTGGCCGTCATGGGCCCCTCCGACCAGTTCGGTGAGCTGTCGGTGTTCGACCCCGGCCCGCGCACGGCCACGGCCACCGCGGTCACCGACGTCAAGCTGGCCAAGATGCCGCAGTCGGTGCTGCGCCCGTGGATCGAGGCGCACCCCGAGGTCGGCGAGCGGCTGCTGCACGTGCTCGCCCGCCGGCTGCGGCGCACCAACGACTCGGTGGCCGACCTGATCTTCACCGACGTCCCCGGCCGGGTGGCCAAGGCGCTGCTGCAGATGGCCGACCGGTTCGGCAGCCGCGAGGCCGACGGCCTGCGGGTCAAGCACGACCTCACGCAGGAGGAGCTGGCCCAGCTGGTCGGCGCCTCCCGCGAGACGGTCAACAAGGCGCTGGCCGACTTCGTGCACCGCGGCTGGATCCAGCTGCAGGGCAAGTCGGTCGTCGTCCTCGACGAGGACCGCCTCCGCCGCCGCGCGCGCTGATCGTCTGAACACGAGAGGCCCAGGACCCGCCGGGTCCTGGGCCTCTCGTGTCCACCCCCTCAGGAAGGAAGGGGCACCACGAGGCCGATGCGGGTGCCGTCGGGGAGCTCGGCGAAGCGTCCCTCGGGCGTGGTCCGCAGCTCCGGCACGATCGGGTGCAGCGGCTCCGGCGGGGATCCCGCCAGCGCGGCCGCCGCGTCGGGGAAGGCCGACAGCTGGCGCAGCGTGTGGATCGTGGGCGGCAGCATCGGCCGGGCGCCGGCCGACATCTCGGTCAGCGCGGCCTCCGGCGTCAGCCAGCTGGCCTCGTCGGCCTCCCCGGAGACGTCGCGGGCCTCCTGCCCCACCGGCAGCGCCGCGACGAAGAAGCGGGTGTCGTAGCGGCGGGTCTCCTGCGGCGGCGTGATCCAGTGCGCAAACGGCCGCAGCAGGTCCGCCCGCAGCGCCAGGCCGCGGGCGGCCAGCAGCTCGGCCAGCGACAGCTCGCGGGTGAGCAGCGCCTGCCGCTGCGCCTCCCAGTCGTCCCCGGACACGTCCGGCACGACGTCGCCGCCGTCGGGCGAGCCGGCCAGCAGGACGCCGGCCTCCTCGAAGGTCTCGCGGACGGCGGCGCACACCAGCTCCCGGGCCACCCGCTCGTCGCAGCCCAGCGCCTGCGCCCACTCGGCGGGCGGCGGCCCGGCCCAGGCGACCGCGGTGTCCCCGTCGCGCGGGTCCACCCCGCCGCCGGGGTAGGCGGTCATCCCCCCGGCGAAGGGCATGCCGCGCGTGCGGCGCAGCAGGTGCACCTCCAGCCCTCCCGCGCCGTCGCGGAGCAGCAGGACCGTCGCCGCCGGGCGGATCTCCGTCATGCGCGCAGTTCGACGGTGAGCTCGATCTCCACCGGCGCGCCCAGCGGCAGCTCGGCCACGCCGATCGCGCTGCGGGCGTGCCGGCCGGCGTCGCCGAAGACCTTGCCGAGCAGCTCGCTGGCGCCGTTGACCACCCGCGGCTGGCCGCTGAAGCCCTCCGCGCTGGCCACGTAGCCGACGACGCGCACGATCCGGGCCACCTGGTCCAGGCCGACCAGGTCGTCCACGGCGGCCAGCGCGTTGAGGGCGCACAGCTTGGCGTCGGCGGCGGCGTCCTCGGGGTCGACGGAGCCGCCCACCTTGCCGGTGCGCCGCAGCCCGCCGTCGACGAACGGCAGCTGGCCGGAGGTGAACACCAAGGTCCCGGTGCGCACGGCCGGCACGTAGGAGGCGACCGGCGCGGCCACCGGGGGCAGCCGGATGCCGAGTTCGGCCAGCCGCGCGTGCCAGCTCGGGGCCTGCATCCCCTGCGTCATCGCCGCCGCCTCAGTCCAGCGGGCGCTTGAGGTAGGCGACCGGCTGCTCGGGGCCGGTCGGGCCGGGCAGCACCGTCACCAGCTCCCACCCGTCGGTCCCCCACGAGTCGAGGATCGCCTTGGTGTTGTGGATCAGCAGCGGGATGGTGGCGTACTCCCACCTGCGGCGGGCCGGATCGCTCATGGGGGACGACGCTAGCGCAGCGCCGGGAGCCCAGCCGGGGGTGCGCTGCGGCCGCGACGGGCCGTGGTCCCCGGAGTGCTCCTAGGCTGGTCAGGGTGAGCCCCGACTTCCCCGTGCGCTGCCACGTCGTCACCGGGAAGGGCGGGACCGGCAAGACCACGGTCGCCGCCGCCCTGGCCCTGGCCCTGGCGTCGGAGGGCCGCACCGTCCTGCTCGTCGAGTGCGAGGGCCGGCAGGGCATCGCCCAGCTCTTCGACACCCCGCCGCTGCCCTACGAGGAGCGCCGGGTCGCGGTCACCCGCCACGGCGGGGAGGTGCGGGCGCTGGCGATCGACGTCGAGGAGGCCCTGCTCGAGTACCTCGAGATGTTCTACAACCTCCGCCGCGCCGGCCGGGCGCTGCGCAGGATGGGCGCCGTCGACTTCGCGACGACGATCGCCCCGGGCCTGCGCGACGTCCTGATCACCGGGAAGATCAAGGAGGCGGTGACCCGGCGCAAGGACGGCCACCGGGTCTACGACGCGGTCGTCGTCGACGCCCCGCCGACCGGGCGGATCACCAGGTTCCTCAACGTCACCAGCGAGATGGCCGGCCTGGCACGCTCCGGCCCGATCAAGACGCAGAGCGACGGCGTGATGGCGGTGCTGCGCTCCCCCCAGACGGCGGTGCACCTGGTCACCCTCCTCGAGGACATGCCGGTGCAGGAGACCGCCGACGCCATCGCCGAGCTCACCGAGGCCAAGCTGCCCGTCGGCTCGGTGATCGTGAACATGGC
The DNA here is from genome assembly GCF_054050295.1 of Geodermatophilus sp. SYSU D01045. Taxonomy (NCBI): domain Bacteria; kingdom Bacillati; phylum Actinomycetota; class Actinomycetes; order Geodermatophilales; family Geodermatophilaceae; genus Geodermatophilus; species Geodermatophilus sp. SYSU D01045. Next base: position 27,192 of record NZ_JBJGZB010000026.1, on the reverse strand, counting down.
CACCGAGCCGGTGCTGCCCGAGCCGGCGCTGGTGCGGGCCGCCGAGGGCGAGGTGACCGGGGCCGACCTCGTGCCCGGGCTGACCGCCGCGGGCCTGCCGGCCGACCCGGCGCTGGCCGACGCGCTGGCCGCGGAGGCGGTCGAGCACGCGCAGCGGTGGGCGGCGCAGGACGCGCTGCGCGCCCGGGTGGAGTCCTTCGACCGGCCGACGGTGGAGCTGCCGCTGCTGCCCGGCCCCGTGGACCTCGGCTGCCTGTTCGAGCTGGCCGACCGGCTCGAGGAGCACCTCGGCGCGGAGGTGCCGGCGTGAGCGCGGCCCGCGCCGCCTCCCCGGCGGCCGACCGGCACGCCCCGCCGATGGACCTCGCCTCCCTGATCGAGGACCGCGGCACCCGGATCGTCGTCTGCTGCGGCTCGGGCGGGGTCGGCAAGACGACGACGTCGGCCGCGCTCGCCCTCGCCGCCGCGGAGGCCGGCCGCCGCGTCGTCGTGCTGACCATCGACCCGGCCCGCCGGCTGGCGCAGTCGCTGGGCCTGCGGGAGCTGGACAACGAGCCGCGGCGGGTCGACGTCCCGGGGGCGGCGGGCGAGCTCCACGCGATGATGCTGGACATGAAGCGGACGTTCGACGACATCGTGTCCGCTCACTCGACGCCCGAGCGCGCCGAGCAGATCCTGGCCAACCCCTTCTACCAGACCCTGTCCTCGTCGTTCTCCGGGACGCAGGAGTACATGGCGATGGAGAAGCTGAGCCAGCTGCGGGCGGCCGACACCTGGGACCTGATCGTCGTCGACACGCCCCCGTCCCGGTCGGCGCTGGACTTCCTCGACGCGCCCAACAGGATGAGCCGGTTCCTCGACGGCACGATGATCCGGCTGCTCACCGCGCCGGCCCGCGCCGGCGGCCGGGCCGGGTTGCGCGTCGCCGGCGCGGGGCTGATGTTCTTCAGCCGGATCATCAGCAAGGTCCTCGGCGGCCAGCTGCTGCGCGACATCTCCGCGTTCGTCACCGCGCTGGACACGATGTTCGGCGGCTTCCGCGAGCGGGCCACCGCCACCTACGAGCTGCTGCGGCGCCCGGGCACCTGGTTCGTCGTCGTCGCGACGCCGGAGCCGGACGCGCTGCGCGAGGCCTCCTACTTCGTCGACCGGCTCTCGGCCGAGGGCATGCCGCTGGCCGGGCTGGTGCTCAACCGCACCCACCCGCCGGCGAGCACCCGGCTGTCGGCCACCCGCGCCGAGGCGGCCGCCGAGGCCGCCGCCGAGAACGGGGACGGCGACCCCGCCGCGGCGCTGGCCGCCGGCGCCCTGCGGGTGCACGCCGAGCGGATGACCGTGGCCGCCCGCGAGCAGCGGCTGGCCGACCGGTTCACCAGCGCCCACCCGGAGGTGGCGATGCGGACGGTCCCGGCGGCCGCCGGCGACGTCCACGACCTCGACGGGCTGCGCACCATGGCCGACGCGCTGACCGGTCCCGACGCCGACACGCCGACGGGCGTGCCGCGCACCCGGGTGCTGCCCGCGCGCCGCGCCTGATCACCCGTCCGGGCCACCCCGGCCCCGTACATTGGCGGTGATGTCTGCTGCCTCCCGCGCCCGAGTCCTGGGCAAGCTCCTCGCGATGATCGTCGTGGCCGGCGCGCTCGTCGCCGGCATGCTCTTCCCCCTCGTCGGCGGGAGCGGGCTGGTGGCGCGCAACTCGGCGTCCCTGCTCGACGCGCTGCCGGTCGAGCTCACCGACGCCACGCCCGCGGGCAACTCCCGCGTGCTCGCCGCCGACGGCTCGCTGATCACGAACTTCTACTCCCACAACCGCACGGTGGTGGCGTCCGACCAGATCGCCGACGTGATGAAGCAGGCGCTGGTCGACATCGAGGACTCGCGCTTCTACGAGCACAACGGCCTGGACGTGCAGGGCACGCTGCGCGCCGCGGTGACCAACGTGGCCGCGGGCTCGGTGCAGGAGGGCGGCTCGACGATCACCCAGCAGCTGGTCAAGCAGACCCTGCTGGAGACCGCCGACAGCGCCGAGGAGCGGCAGGAGGCCATCGAGCAGGACGGCGTCGAGGGCCTGTCCCGCAAGCTGCGCGAGGCCCGGCTGGCCCTGGCGCTGGAGGAGACCTACTCCAAGGACGAGATCCTCACCCGCTACCTCAACATCGTGTACTTCGGGCAGGGCGCCTACGGCATCCAGGCCGCCGCCCAGAAGTACTTCAGCGTCAACGCCGCCGACCTCACCCTCCCGCAGGCGGCGATGCTCGCCGGGCTGGTGCAGAGCCCGACCAACGACGACCCGATCACCCAGCCGGGGAACGGCCAGACCCGCCGCAACCAGGTGCTGCAGCGGATGTTCGACCTCGGCCACCTCGAGGGGACGACCGAGGAGCAGCTCGCCGCGCTCATGGCCGAGCCGGTGCAGGTGGCGCCGGGCATCAGCCCGCCCAACGGCTGCATCGACGCCGCCGTCGGCGGGTTCTTCTGCGCCTTCATGCAGCAGTACCTGACCCAGACCCTCGGCATCAGCCAGGAACTGCTGGACAACGGCGGCCTGACCATCCAGACGACGCTGAACCCGCAGCTGCAGACCCTCGGCGACCAGGCCGTCCTCACCACCCTGCCGATGGGCGACCGGCTCGCCGGCATGTTCACCGCCGTGCAGCCGGGCACCGGCGCCGTCCTGGCGATGAGCGTCAACCGGCAGTACGGCTGCGCCGACCCGCAGTGCGAGTCCGTCGTCCTGCACACGGCGGCCAGCAAGGGCTCCGGCTCGACCTACAAGGTGTTCACCGCCGCCGCGGCGCTGGAGGCGGGCATCCCGGCCAGCACCGTGATCAGCACGCCGGGCAACCAGTACACCTCGCGGGTGTTCCGCGGCCCCTCCTGCGGCGGCGACCGGTCCCAGTCGACCGGCATGTACTGCGTCGAGAACGCCGGCAACTACCCCGACACCCTCGACATGGTCGGCGCGCTGGTCCGCTCGTCGAACACCTACTTCCTCGCGCTGGAGGACCGGCTGGGCAGCGTCGAGGGCCCGGTGCGGATGGCCGAGCGGATGGGCATGGGCTTCGACCAGCCCACCCAGAACTCCGCCGACGAGATCATCGACGGCAACTTCGGCTCGTTCACGCTCGGCGCCGAGGCCACCAGCCCGCTGGACCTGGCCAACGCGTACGCCACGCTCGGCGCCCAGGGCACCCAGTGCGACCCGATCCCGGTCACCCAGGTGCTGGACCGCGACGGCCGGCCGCTCACCGGCGACGACGGGCAGCCCGTGGCCCGCGGCAACCAGTGCACCCCGAACGCGATCCCGCCGAACATCGCCAACACGCTGGCCAACATCCTGGTCGGCGACACCGCCCTCCCCGAGGGCACGGGCACCCGGGCCGCCATCCCGGGTCACGCGATCGCCGGCAAGACCGGTACCGCGCAGGGCCGGGACTCGGTGGCCTTCGTCGGGGTCATGCCCGAGTACGCGGCCAGCGTCATGGTGTTCAACCCCAAGGAGCAGCAGGACGTCGGCGGCTACGGCGGCAACATGCCGGCCACCATCTGGCACAACGCCTTCGCCCCCTTCCTCGCCGACAAGCCCACCTCGGCGTTCCCGCCGGCCGACCCGGTCCTGCTGCAGGGGCAGCCCGCCCCGCCGGCGCCGAGCGCCCCCGTGCCCACGCCGGACCAGGGGACCGCGACGCCGGACCAGGGCGGCGCCGGCCAGGGCGACGCCGGCCAGGGCGACGCGAACGGCCGGCCCGGCAACGGGAACTGGGGCGGCGGCGACGGGGGCCGGGGCGACAACTGACCCGGCCCCGGCCCCGGTCAGCCCAGCTGGCGGCGGACCTCCGCGGCCACCCGGGCGCCCTCGGCCCGGCCGGCGACGGCCGCGTTGGCGGCGCCCATGACCCGGCCCATGTCCTTCATGCCGCTCGCGCCGGTGCGGGTGATCGCGTCGGCCACGATCGCGGCGAGGTCGGCGTCGTCGAGCTGGGCGGGCAGGTAGGCGGCCACCACCTCGCCCTCCGCGCGCTCGCGGCCGGCCTGCTCGGCGCGGCCGGCGGTGTCGAACGCCTCGGCCGCCTCCCGGCGCCGCTTGGCCTCGCGCCGCAGCACGGCGAGCACCTCGTCGTCGGACAGCTCCCGGGCCTCCTTGCCGGCGACCTCCTCCGCGCTGACCGCCGCGAGCACCATCCGCAGCGTCGCGGTGCGCAGCTCGTCGCGGGCCTTCATGGCGGTGGTGAGGTCGGCGCGCAGCCGGTCCTTGAGGTCAGACACGCCGTCCAGCCTGGCACGACGCCGGCGGAGGGTCCCCGTCGGCTCGTCCCGGGTCCGGGGGCGGCCCGTACGCTCGGGCCCGTGCGCTGGTACACCGCCCTGCCCACGGCCACCGTCGCCGCGGGCGCCTCCACCGTCGCCTACGCGTCGCTGTACGAGCGCAACCGCTGGACGCTGCGCCGCTTCGACGTCCCCGTGCTGGCCCCCGGCTCGGCGCCGCTGACCGTGCTGCACCTGTCGGATCTGCACATGACCGCCGGGCAGCGGTCCAAGCGCGACTGGGTGGCGGCGCTGGACGGCCTCGAGCCCGACCTCGTCGTCGACACCGGGGACAACCTGGCCGGGACCGACGCCGTCCCGACGGTGCTGCAGGCGCTGGACCCGCTGCTGGACCGGCCCGGGGCCTTCGTCACCTCGTCCAACGACTACTTCGCGCCGCGGCCGAAGAACCCGTTCAGCTACCTCACCCGGCCCGACAAGCGGGTGCACGGCACCGAGCTGCCCTGGCGCGACCTGCGCGACGGGCTGACCGGCCGCGGCTGGCTGGACCTCACCAACGCCCGCGGGGAACTGACCGTCGCCGGCCGGCGGATCGTGTTCGCCGGGTGCGACGACCCGCACATCGGCCGGGACGACCACGACGCCGTCGCCGGCCCGGCCGACCCGACGGCGGACCTGCGCATCGGCGTCGTCCACTCCCCCGAGCCGCGGGTGCTCGACCGCTTCGCCGCCGACGGCTACGACCTCCTGCTGTGCGGCCACACCCACGGCGGGCAGCTGCGGGTGCCGTTCTACGGCGCGCTGGTCACCAACTGCGGCATCGACCGGGACCGGGTCCGCTGGCTGCACCGCTGGGCCGAGCCCGCGCCGGGGCGGCCGAACGGCACCTGGCTGCACGTCTCGGCAGGCCTGGGCACCAGCCCCTACGCGCCCGTCCGGTTCGCCTGCCCGCCCGAGGCGACGCTGCTCACGCTGACGGCGCGGCCCGCCTGACCCGCCGCCGGGCGGCTGGCACCGCTCGGCTACAGTGGTCGAGGCACCGGGGTGTGGCGCAGCTTGGTAGCGCGCGTCGTTCGGGACGACGAGGCCGCAGGTTCAAATCCTGTCACCCCGACTCCAGCTCAGGGGCCGCCTGCGGGCGGCCCCTGAGTCGTTCCCGGGGGTTGGCCGGGCGCCGATGCGGGCACCGGGGACCCGATGACCGAGTGGCTGCTCCTCCTCGCCGCCGTGCTGCTCACGGCACTGACCGGCTTCTTCGTCGCGGCCGAGTTCTCCCTCACCACGGTCGACCGCGGCCGCGTCGAGGAGGCCGCCCGCGCCGGGGACTCCCGGGCCGGCGGCGTGGTGACCGCGCTGCGGACCCTGTCGACCCAGCTGTCGGCGGCCCAGCTCGGGATCACGCTGACGACGCTGGTGGTCGGCTACCTGGCCGAGCCCGCGATCGGCCAGCTGCTGCACGGCCCGCTCGAGGCGCTCGGCCTGTCCCGGGCCGTGGCCACGGGCGTCTCCTACGGCCTCGCGCTGGCCCTGGCGACGACGCTGCAGATGCTCCTCGGCGAGCTCGGGCCGAAGAACCTGGCCATCGCCGACCCGCTGGGCATCGCGAAGGTCGTCGCGCCGGGGATGCGCGCGTTCACCGCGGTCGCGGGCGTCGTCGTCAACGCGCTGCAGCGGCTGGCCAACGCGATCGTGCGCCGGCTGGGCTTCGAGCCCCGCGAGGAGCTGGACTCCGCCCGCGGCGCCGAGGAACTGGCCGCGGTGGCCCGCCGGTCGGCGGCCGAGGGCGACCTCTCCCCCGTCGCCGCCCGCCTGCTCGAGCGCTCGCTGGGCCTGCGCGCCAAGTACGCCACCGACGTCATGACGCCGCGGACCCGGCTGTGGACGCTGCGGGCCAGCGCCACCGCCGCCGACGTCATCACCGCGGCCACCGAGTCGGGCAACTCCCGCTTCCCCGTCTACGGCTCCGACCTCGACGAGGTCACCGGGGTCGTGCACGTCAAGCGCGCGGTCGCCGTCCCGGAGGCCGAGCGGGGCCGCCGCACCGCCGGCGAGCTGGCCGACCCGGTGCTCGCCGTCCCCTCGTCCCTGCGGCTGGAGCGGCTGCTGGACCTGCTGCGCGAGCAGGGCCTGCAGATCGCGCTGGTGGTCGACGAGTAGGGCGCCACGCACGGCGTGGTGACGCTGGAGGACATCGTGGAGGAGCTGGTCGGGGAGATCACCGACGAGACCGACCGGCCGCTGCGCACCATGCGCCGGGTCGACGACGTGCGCTGGGCGCTGTCCGGGCTGCTGCGCCCCGACGAGGTGCTGGAGCGGACCGGCATCGCGGTGCCCGAGGGGCGGTACGAGACGCTGGCCGGGTTCCTCGCCGAGCGGCTGCAGCGGCTGCCCGAGGTCGGCGACTGCGTCGAGTTCGACGGCGCGCGGCTGACCGTGCAGGGCCTCGACGGCCGCCGGGTCGCGCGGATCCTGGCCGAGCGGACGGTGGTGCTGCCGCCGGGCGCCACGGCCTCGCGGGCACGGGCGCGGCAGGAGGCGGCGGCGTGAGCGACGTCGTCAGCCTGCTGGTCCTGGTCGCCCTGCTGCTGGGCAACGCCTTCTTCGTGGCCGCCGAGTTCGCGCTGGTGTCCGCGCGGGTCGACCAGATCGAGCCGCGTGTCGCGGAGGGCTCCGCGCGGGCGGCCAGGACGCTGGCCGCGATGCGCAACGTGTCGCAGAACATGGCGGGCGCCCAGCTGGGGATCACGCTGTGCTCGCTGGGCCTGGGCGCCGTGGGCGAGCCCGCCGTCGCCCACCTCATCGAGGCGCCGCTGCACGCCGTCGGCGTCCCCGACGGGCTGCTGCACCCGATCGCCCTGGTCATCGCGCTGGCACTGGTGACCGTGCTGCACATGGTGCTCGGCGAGATGGTGCCCAAGAACATCACCATCGCCGGGCCGGACCGCGCGGCGATCGTGCTCGGCCCGCCGCTGGCCACCTTCACCCGGCTGCTCAAGCCGGTCATCTGGTTCTTCAACACCACGGCCAACGCGTTCGTGCGGGCGTTCGGCGCCACGCCCACCGACGAGGTGGCGGCCAGCTTCGACGAGACCGAGATCCGCTCGATGATCACCCAGTCGCGCCGCGAGGGGCTGCTGGGCACCGAGGTCAGCGAGCTGGCGGCGGGCGCGCTCACCTTCGAGCAGCACACCGTCGAGGACGTGCTGCTGCCGATGGACACCGTCGTCACGGTGCCGCGCGGGACGACGCCCCGGCAGCTGGAGGCCGTCGTCGCCGAGCACGGCTTCAGCCGCTACCCGCTGCAGGACGAGGACGGGTCGCTGACCGGCTTCGTGCACGTCAAGGACGTGCTGGGCATCGGGGCCGAGGGCCGGGACCGGCCGATCCCGGAGGAGCACGTCAACCGGCTGGTGCCGATCGCGCCCGGCACGGGGCTGCCCGAGGTGCTGTCGGAGATGCGCGCGCAGGGCGCCCACCTCGGCGGCGTGGTGGACACCCGCGGCGCGGAGCGGCGCACCGTCGGCCTGGTGGCGCTGGAGGACGTGCTCGAGCTGCTCATCGGCGACGTCCGCGACGCCGCCGCCGACGCCGCGGCCGAACAGGCCCGGGCGATCGCCGCCCGGGGCGGCCGGTGGGCCGGGGCGGGCGCCGGGGGAAGATGAGCGGGTGAGCGCCCCCGTCCTGTCCCCGGAGGTCACCGCCCGCTGGCAGGCCCGCTTCCGCGCGCCCCGCGTCAGCCTGCCCGACTGGGCGCTGCGCGCGCCGCAGCGCTGCCTGTACGCCTCGGACGTCAGCGGCGTCGTCGAGCAGTACGCCTGGGATCGCACCACCGACGCGCACCGCCAGGCCACCGACCGGCCCAACGGCACGCTGATCGGCACGCTGTCCCCCGACGGCGAGACGATCTGGTGGTTCGCCGACACCGACGGCGACGAGTTCGGCGTCTGGATGGTGCAGCCGTTCGCGGGCGGCGAGGACCGGGTCGCCGTCCCGGAGGTCGGGCCGGCCTACCCCGCCGGCCTGGAGATCGGCTCCTCGCTCGTGGCGATCGGCCGCTCCACCGACGACGGCAGCGAGCTGTGGCTGGCGCCCGCCGGCGGGACGCCGCGGGTGGTCTACCGGCACGAGGACCCCGCCTCGGTCGACGCCCTCACCCTCGACGACGAGCTGCTGGTCATCTCGCACTCCGAGCACGGCGACCCGCGCTACCCCGCGCTGCGGGTGCTGCGGACCGCCGACGACTCCGTCGTGGCCGAGAAGTGGGACGGCGAGGGCCGCGGCCTGCACGCGCTGGAGTTCGCCCCGCTGCCCGGCGACCGGCGGCTGCTGGTCGGCCACGAGCGGCGCGGCCGGGAGGAGCTGCTGGTCTGGGACGTCGTGGCCGACACCGAGACCGAGATCGTGCTCGACCTGCCCGGCGACGTGACCGCCGGCTGGTACGCGGACGGGTCGGCGCTGCTGGTCGGCCACGACCACGCCGCCCGCAGCGAGCTGTACCGCTACGACCTGGCCACGGGCGCGCTGGAGCGGCTGGACACCCCGTCCGGCGTCGTCCGCGGGGCCACCGCGCGCCCGGACGGCACCGTAGAGCTGGCCTGGTCGTCCTCGGAGCGCCCGCCGGTGATCCGCCGCGCCGACGGGCCGGTGGTGCTCGCCGCCCCCGGCGAGGAACCGCCGGCGGCGCACCCGGTCGAGGACCGCTGGGTGCCCGGCCCGGGCGGGGACGTGCACGCGCTCGTCGTCCGGCCGGCCGGGGAGCCGCCGTACGCGACCGCGTTCCTGGTGCACGGCGGCCCCGAGTCCGCCGACGACGACTCCTACCGCGCCCGCCGCGCCGCCTACGTCGACGCCGGCTACGCGGTCGTGCACGTCAACTACCGCGGCTCCACCGGCTACGGCAGCGCCTGGCGGGACGCGCTCACCGGCCGGCCCGGGCTCACCGAGCTCGAGGACGTCGCCGCCGTCTACGACGCGCTGGTCGCCGAGGGCTTCCTCGACCCGGCGCGCGCGGTGCTGACCGGCGGCTCGTGGGGCGGCTTCCTCACCCTGCTGGGCCTGGGCACGCAGCCCGAGCGCTGGGCCGCCGGCATCGCCGAGGTCCCGGTGGCCGACTACCTGGCCGCCTACGAGGACGAGATGGAGGGCCTGCGGGCCTACGACCGGGCGCTGTTCGGCGGCTCCCCCGACGAGGTGCACGAGCGGTACGTGCGGTCCTCGCCGATCACCTACGTCGAGCAGGTGCGGGCGCCGGTGCTCGTCGTCGCCGGGGCCAACGACCCGCGCTGCCCGATCCGGCAGATCGAGAACTACCTCGCCGAGCTGGACCGGCTGGGCCGCCCGCACGAGGTGTACCGCTTCGACGCCGGGCACGGCTCGCTGGTCATCGAGGAGACGATCCGGCAGGTCGAGACGGCGCTGTCGTTCGCCCTCAGGCACGTCACACCGTGACGTGTGGTCTCGGGAGCGGGGGCCGGAGGCTCCCCGACCGGGACCACGGAGCGGCTCAACGGCGGTCGGGGACGGCACGTGGCCGCGGTGTCGGCCGGTAGGCCGACGGTGTCGTCGCCCTGGCCGGGAGCAGGGCGACGACGGCGAGGGTCGTCAGCAGGTAGAGGTCCTCGACCAGGATCCCCGGGACGCCGAGGTCGTGGTGGTGGCCCGGGTCGGCCTCCGCGAACCAGATCGACGACGACGCCAGCACCAGCCCGGTGACGACGGCGAGCACCGCGGCCGCCCGGCGCCCGGTCAGCTGTTCCGGGGCCGCCGGGCGGCCCGCGGCGACGTCCACGAGGACGAGCAGCGCCGGCACCAGCCAGACGAAGTGGTGCGACCAGGCGATCGGGCTGACCAGGCAGGCGGCCAGGCCGGTGAGGGCGACGCCGGCCAGGTCGTCACCGGCGCGGGCGGCCCGCACCGCGCGGGTGAGCACCAGCGCGAGGACGGCGACCGCGAGCACCAGCCACAGCAGCCGCGGCGGCTGCGCCGGGTCGGTGAGCCGCGCCAGCGCGCCGAGCAGCGACTGGTTGGACGTCTTGTCCAGCCGGCCGACCCGCTCGGTCTGCCACAGCGTCTCGGTGAAGAACCGCCACGAGGTCGCCGGGGCGAGGGCGAACGCCAGGCCGGTCGCGACGGCCGCGGTGCCGGTCGCGACCGCCGCCGCGCGCCAGCGCCGCGTCAGCAGCAGGTACACGACGAACAGCCCGGGCGTGATCTTGAAGGCCGCGGCCAGCCCGATGCCGACGCCGGCCCACCGCCACCCGCGGCGCAGCGCGGTGACGTCGGCCAGCACCAGCGCGAGCAGCAGCAGGTTGACCTGGCCGAAGCCGATCGTCTCCCGCACCGGTTCGAGCACGAACACCACCGGCAGGGCGGCGGCGACGGTGAACGCGACCGGCCACCCGTGCCGGCGGGCCAGGGGTGCGACCAGCCACGCGGTGATCCCGGCCAGCACCAGCAGGTTGAGCCCGGCGTGCACCGCCGCGACCGCCTCGATCGACAGCAGCGTCATCGGCAGCACCGCCAGCGCCGCGAACGGCGGGTAGGTGAAGCCGTAGTCGGTGCGGCCGAACGCGTAGTCGTAGAGCGGCCGGCCCGAGCGCCACCACTCGACCGCGCCGTCGTAGACCCGCAGGTCGAACCAGTTGTGCCAGGGGTCGTTGGGACCCAGCGCCGAGGCCAGCCCGGCCAGCACCGCCAGCGCGAGGACGACGGCGACCTGCGCGGCGACCCGCCACCCGGCCCCCGGACGGCCGACGGGTGCCACGTCCCTCAGCGCGGCCCGCTCAGCGCCGGAGCAGCAGCTCGGCGATCTGGACGGTGTTGAGCGCCGCGCCCTTGCGCAGGTTGTCGTTGCTGACGAACAGCACCAGACCGCGGTCGTCGTCGACGCTCCGGTCCTGCCGGATGCGCCCGACGTAGCTGGGGTCCTGCCCGGCGGCCTGCAGCGGCGTCGGCACGTCGGTGAGCTGCACGCCGGGCGCCCCGGTGAGCAGCTCGGTGGCGCGGGCGACCGGCAGCGGCCGGGCGAACTCGACGTTGAGCGACAGCGAGTGCCCGGTGAAGACCGGCACGCGCACGCAGGTGCCCGAGACCCGCAGGTCGGGGATGCCGAGGATCTTGCGGCTCTCGTTGCGGAGCTTCTGCTCCTCGTCGGTCTCCAGCGAGCCGTCGTCGACGACGCTCCCCGCCAGCGGCAGCACGTTGAACGCGATCGGGCGCACGTACTTCTGCGGCTCGGGGAAGGCCACCGCCGCGCCGTCGTGGGTGAGCTCGGCGGCCTTGTCGGCGACCGCCCGCACCTGCCCGTCGAGCTCCTCGACGCCGGCCAGGCCGCTGCCGGAGACCGCCTGGTAGGTGCTCGCGACCAGCCGGACCAGCTGCGCCTCGTCGTGCAGCGGCTTGAGCACCGGCATCGCGGCCATCGTGGTGCAGTTCGGGTTGGCGACGATCCCCTTGGGGATCTCGGCCAGCGCGTGCGGGTTGACCTCGGCGACGACGAGCGGCACGTCGGGGTCCCGGCGCCACGCGGAGCTGTTGTCGACGACGGTCACGCCGGCCTCGGCGAACCGCGGCGCCTGCGCCCGCGAGGTGCTCGCGCCCGCGGAGAACAGGGCGACGTCGAGCCCGGTGGGGTCGGCGGTGGCGGCGTCCTCGACGGTGATCTCGCCGTCGCCCCAGGGCAGGGTGCTGCCGGCGCTGCGGGCACTCGCGAAGTACCGCAGCTCGGCGAGCGGGAACTGCCGCTCGGCGAGGATCCGGCGCATGACGGCGCCGACCTGGCCGGTGGCGCCGACGATCCCGACGCGCAGGCCGTCGCGCTTGAAGGTGCTCATCGTCCGGTCCCTCCGTAGACCACGGCCTCCTCCTCGTCGGAGCCGAGGTCGAAGGCGTCGTGCACCGCGCGGACGGCGAGGTCGACGTCGCTGTCGCGGCAGACCACGGAGATGCGGATCTCCGAGGTGCTGATGAGCTCGAGGTTGACGCCGGCGTCGGCCAGGGCGCCGAAGAAGCGGGCCGAGACGCCGGGGTGGCTGCGCATGCCGGCGCCGACCAGGCTGACCTTGCCGATGTGCTGGTCGAAGCGGACGTCGCTGTAGCCGACGGTGTGCTTGACCTTCTCCAGCGCGGCGATCGCGGCCGGGCCGTCGCTCTTGGGCAGCGTGAAGGAGATGTCGGCGAGCTTGCTGGCCTCGGCCGACACGTTCTGCACGATCATGTCGATGTTGATCTCGGCGTCGGCGAGCACGCGGAAGATCTGCGCGGCCTCGCCCGGCCGGTCCGGCACGCCGTAGACGGTGATCTTGCCCTCGCTGCGGTCGTGCGCGACGCCGGTGATGATCGCCTGTTCCACGCTGAGGTCCTCCATCGAGCCGGTCACCACGGTGCCGGGGAGCTGTGAGTAGGAGCTGCGGACGTGCACCGGGATGCCGTAGCGGCGGGCGTACTCGACGCAGCGGAGCATGAGCACCTTCGCGCCGGAGGCCGCCAGCTCGAGCATCTCCTCGTAGGTGACCGTCTCCAGCCGGCGGGCGTTGGGGACGATCCGCGGGTCGGCGGTGAACACGCCGTCGACGTCGGTGTAGATCTCGCAGACGTCGGCCTGCAGGGCCGCGGCGACGGCGACGGCGGTGGTGTCCGACCCGCCGCGGCCGAGCGTGGTGACGTCCTTGGTGTCCTGGCTGACGCCCTGGAAGCCGGCGACGATGACGACCGAGCCCTCGTCGAGCGCGGAGCGCAGCCGGCCGGGCGTGACGTCGATGATCCGCGCCTTGCCGTGGCTGGAGGTCGTGATCACCCCGGCCTGCGAGCCGGTGAACGAGCGGGCCTCGTAGCCGTGCGTGCTGATCGCGATGGCCAGCAGCGCCATGGAGATGCGCTCGCCCGCGGTGAGCAGCATGTCCAGCTCGCGGCCGGGCGGTTCGTCGGTGATCTGCGCGGCCTGGTCGAGCAGCTCGTCGGTGGTGTCGCCCATCGCCGAGACCACGACGACGACGTCGTTGCCGGCCTTCTTCTCCGCGACGATGCGCTCCGCGACGCGCTTGATGTGGGCGGCGGAGGCCACGGAGGAGCCACCGTACTTCTGCACGACGAGGGCCACGGGTCCACAGGCTACCGATGCCGGCCTCCTCCCCCGTGAATCAGCCCGGCGCGGTCCCGTTGCGTCCCGCCGCCGCGGGCGATGTGATCACCGGGTGACCGCTCCCGAGGACTGGCTGCTCAGCGCCGAGGAGCGAGGTAACACGGCCACGGAGCTACCGGCCTGGACCGAGGGCAACCTCGCCGTGCCGCTGGTGCACGGCGCCACCTACTTCGACCGGCTGGTCGAGTGCGTCGAGGGGCTCGACGAGGGCGACCACCTGTTCTTCACCGACTGGCGCGGCGACCCCGACGAGGAGCTGCGCCCCGGTGGGCCGACCGTCGCCCAGCTGTTCACCGAGGCGGTGCGCCGCGGGGTGACCGTGCGCGGTCTGGTCTGGCGCTCGCACGTGGACTGGCTGTCGTTCAGCGCCCGCGAGAACCGGGCCCTGGACCGCGAGGTCGAGGACGGCGGCGGCCTGGTGGTGCTCGACCAGCGGGTGCGCCGCGGGGGCAGCCACCACCAGAAGCTCGTCGTCTGCCGGCACGACCAGGACCCGACCAAGGACACCGCCTTCGTCGGCGGGATCGACCTGTGCCACAGCCGCCGCGACGACGCCGACCACCGCGGCGACCCGCAGACGCTGCCGATGGCCGCGGCGTACGGCCCCACCCCGCCCTGGCACGACGTGCAGCTGATGGTCCGGGGTCCGGCGGTCGCGGCCCTGGACACGGTGTTCCGCGAGCGGTGGGACGACCCCACCGACCCCGACGAGGGCAACCCGATCGCGCACGTCGTCGACCGGTTCCGCCGGGGCCGCATGTTCGCCGACCCGCTGCCGCCACAGCTGCCGGCCCCGCCGCCGACGGGACCGCACCTGGTGCAGAACCTGCGGACCTACCCGGCGATCCGGCCGCGTTACGACTTCGCCCCCGACGGCGAGCGGTCGGTCGCCCGCGGCTACTCCAAGGCGATCCGGCGGGCGCGGCGGCTGATCTACCTCGAGGACCAGTACATGTGGTCGGCCGAGGTGGCCGAGCTGTTCGCCGACGCGTTGCGCCAGCACTCCGACCTGCACCTGGTCGTCGTCGTGCCGCGGGTGCCCGACCAGGACGGCGCGATCGCCCAGCGGCCGCAGTACGTGGGCCGCTGGCAGGCGATCGAGATGTGCCGCCGGGCCGGCCGGGACCGGGTGCACGTGTACGACGTCGAGAACCACGAGGGGACGCCGGTCTACGTGCACGCGAAGGTCTGCGTGGTCGACGACGTGTGGGCCAGCGTGGGCAGCGACAACTTCAACCGCCGCTCCTGGACCCACGACAGCGAGCTGTCCTCGGCCGTCCTCGACACCACGCTCGACCCCCGCGAGCCGCGCGACCCGGCCGGCACCGGCGACGGCGCCCGGACCTTCGCCCGCGACCTGCGGCTGGTGCTCGCCCGCGAGCACACCGACCGGGCCGAGGACGGCAGCGAGGACGCCGACCTGCTCGACCCGGCCTCGTGCGTCGCGACCCTCGACGCCTCGGCCGACGCGCTCGACGCCTGGTACGACGGCGGCCGCCACGGCCCCCGCCCGCGCGGCCGGCTGCGCCACCACCGCCCCGAGCGGCTCTCGCTGACCACCCGGCTGTGGGCGACGCCGCTGTACCGCCTCGTCGACGACCCCGACGGCCGCCCGCTCCGCCTCCGCCGCCGCCGCGAGTTCTGAGCACCCGGGTCCTGAGCACGCGGACGCCCCAGCGGCCCAGCCGCCCGGTCCCGGCACGCCCTGCCCCACGAGTCCGACCGGCCGCTCCCCGGCGCACCCCACTCGCCCGTGCCGACCCGGGCAGCACCTCCTCCCGAGCGAGCTCGTGCTCTGCCCCCGCACACGGGGCAGAGCGCGAAGGGAGACGGGCACGTGTACACCACAGGAGCTCGTGCTCTGCCCCGCGTCTGTGGGCAGGGCACGAGCTTCCCCAGGTGCACCTGCCGACCCCCGCGTCTGACGCACGGGCCCAAGCTCGGCGCGTGGCCGACTTCGACCTCACCGGCGTCCTGCGACGCATCCGCAGGACCGCGGACCTGTCGCAGCGTGAGCTGGCGGGGACGGTCGGGCTGTCCAAGTCGACCATCGCGGCGATCGAGGCCGGGACGCGCGGGCTCGACGCCCGCGTGCTGGCCCGGCTGGCGGCCGTCGCGGGGCTGCGGCTGGCGCTGCTGGACGCCGAGGGGCGGGAGGTGGCGCCGATGGACGGCGCGGCGGTCCGGGACGAGGGCGACCGGCACTTCCCGGCGCACCTCGACACCCGGCACGGCGACGACGGCTGGTGGCACGGGCCGCACCGGTACGACCGCACGCCGGTCACCTACACGTTCACCCGCGACCGGTGGAGCAGGGACGAACGCCGCCGGAGATGCGGGACGCCGGAGGACCACCAGCTCCCCCGGCCCGGGGACGGCCTGGCCGACCGGGCCGCAGCCCGGCGGGCGGCCGCGGAGAGGGCCCGCGCGGAGGACCTGGAACGCCGGCGGGCCGCCGGGCTGCTCCCGCCGCCCCCGCCGGAGTTCCGCTGCGTCTGCCCTCCGGCCTGCGACGACCTGCTGCTCGACGAGCTCCCGCCGGCACCGGGACGGCCGGCGCCGCCTGCACCGCACGCGCCGGACTGCGCGTGTGGCTGCGACCTCGGCTGACCCGCTGCTACCGTGGGCTCCGTGCGCGGCAGCCTCCTGCTTACCCGCCGCGGCGAGGCCTCCTCCTAGGTCGGCTCCCTCGCCGCGGAGATCCTGCCGTGGTCGATGACGTCCCGGTGCCCGCTGACCGCCCCCCAGGAGCGACAGTCCAGCCCGCGCCAGAGGAGTCATCCCACCGTGACCAGCCCGCAGCACCCGCACGCCCGCAACCCCCAGCGCCCCTCGGGGATGCCGATCTCCCGCTACGCCCCGTTCCAGCCGGTCGACCTGCCCGACCGCACCTGGCCGGAGAAGGTCACCACGGTGGCCCCGCGCTGGTGCGCCGTCGACCTGCGTGACGGCAACCAGGCCCTGATCGACCCGATGAGCCCCGACCGCAAGCGCCGGATGTTCGAGTTGCTGGTGCGGATGGGCTACAAGGAGATCGAGGTCGGCTTCCCGGCGGCCAGCCAGACCGACTACGACTTCGTCCGCCAGCTCGTCGAGGACGACCTGGTACCCGACGACGTCACGATCCAGGTCCTCACGCAGGCCCGGGACGAGCTGATCGAGCGCACCTTCGAGTCGCTGCGCGGCGCCGAGCAGGCGATCGTCCACCTCTACAACTCGACCAGCACGCTGCAGCGCCGCGTCGTCTTCGACAGCGACCGCGCCGGCATCGTCGACATCGCCGTCCACGGCGCCCAGCTGGTGCGCAAGCTGGCCGAGCAGGCCGGCGACACCGAGATCCGGTTCGAGTACAGCCCCGAGTCCTTCACCGGCACCGAGCTGGACTTCGCCGTCGAGATCTGCAACGCCGTCACCGACGTCTGGGAGCCGACCCCCGACCGGCCGACCATCCTCAACCTCCCGGCGACCGTCGAGATGGCCGAGCCGACCGTCTACGCCGACCAGGTCGAGTGGATGCACCGCAACCTGGGCCGCCGCGACGCCGTCGTGCTGAGCCTGCACCCGCACAACGACCGCGGGACCGCCGTCGCCGCCGCCGAGCTGGGCTACCGCGCCGGCGCCGACCGCATCGAGGGCTGCCTGTTCGGCAACGGCGAGCGCACCGGCAACGTCGACCTGGTCACCCTGGGCCTGAACCTGTTCAGCCAGGGCATCGACCCGCAGATCGACTTCTCCGACATCGACGACATCCGCCGCACCGTCGAGTACTGCAACCAGCTCGGCGTGCACGAGCGGCACCCCTACGGCGGCGACCTGGTCTACACCGCCTTCTCCGGCTCCCACCAGGACGCCATCAACAAGGGCTTCAAGGCCCTCGAGGCCGACGCGGCCGCCGCCGGGACGCCGGTCGAGCAGATGCCGTGGGCGGTGCCGTACCTGCCGATCGACCCCAAGGACGTCGGCCGCAGCTACGAGGCGGTCATCCGGGTCAACAGCCAGTCCGGCAAGGGCGGCGTGGCCTACGTCATGAAGACCGAGAACCACCTCGACCTGCCCCGGCGGCTGCAGATCGAGTTCAGCGGCGTCGTCCAGCGGCACACGGACGACGAGGGCGGGGAGGTCACCGCCCAGCAGATGTGGGCCGCGTTCACCAGCGAGTACCTGCCCGACCCCGACGCCCCGTGGGGCCGGTTCGCCCTCACCGGCCACCGGCACACCGCCCACGGCGAGCAGCTCGACGAGATGGTGGTCGAGCTGACCGCCGACGGCGTACCGGTCACCGTGCAGGGCCGCGGCAACGGTCCGATCGCCGCGTTCGTCGACGCGCTGAAGACCCTCGACGTCGACGTCCGGGTCCTGGACTACGCCGAGCACGCGCTGTCCGCCGGTGGCGACGCCCGCGCCGCCGCCTACGTCGAGTGCGCCGTCGGCGAGCGCGTGCTGTGGGGCGTGGGCATCGACCCGAACATCGTCAGCGCCTCGCTGCGTGCCGTCGTCTCGGCGGTCAACCGGGCCCTGCGCTGAGGACCCCGGGGCTCCGTGGCGTCAGTCGCCGCGGAGCCCCGGGTCCGCGTCCCGGCCGGCGTGCTCGGCCACCTCGTCGACCACCAGCAGGTCCCGGCGCACGTGCCGGCGGCGGTAGGCGATCCGGCTGACCATGTGCGCCGACAGCGGCGCGGTCAGCACCTGCAGCATCGCCACCAGCAGCAGGGCCGACATCGCGGGCGTCCCGGCCAGCCTGATCGCCCCGCCGACCAGCACCAGCAGTAACCCGGTGACCTGCGGCTTCGTGGCCGCGTGCAGGCGGGTCAGCACGTCCGGGAAGTGCAGCAGCCCGAGTCCCGCGGTGAAGGCGAGGAACGACCCGAGCAGCAGGCAGACGGTCGCGACGACGTCGAGGACGGCGTTCACGGCCGCTCCTCCCCCACCGGGTCCTCGCCCGGGGGTCGGTCGAGCACCATGCCGCCGACGTAGCGGACCACCGCGATCGCGCCGATGTAGCCCAGCAGCGCCACGACGACGAGCACCGGCACCGCCGACGCGTCGCGGGACAGCGCCACGTGCACGCCGAGCCCGCCGGCCACGATCACCAGCATCGCGTCGCCGGCCACGACCCGGTCCAGCAGCGACGGGCCGCGGACCAGCCGCACCAGCGCGAGCAGCGCCCCCGCCCCGAGGAAGGCGAACGCCACGACGGCCACCCCGCTCACCGCGCCACCTCCGCAGGCTCCGCGTCCAGCGCGGCGCGCTCGCGGGACCGGCCGAACGCCCGCACCACCCGGTCCTCCATGGCCAGCACGCCCGCGCGCTGGCGCTCGAGGTCGTCGCGGTCGCGGACCTCGAGCAGGTGGACGGCGAGCACCCGGTGCTCGCGGTCCAGGTCGAGCACCACCGACCCGGGCACCAGGCTGAGCGCCTCGCTGGTGACCGCGAGCAGCAGGTCGGAGTCGGTGCGCAGCTGCACCCGGATGACGGCACTGCGCAGCGGCGGGCCCGGCCGCAGCGCGCGCCAGGCCACCTGCGCGCTGGAGACGGCGAGGTCGACGGCGAACACCGCGAGGAAGCGCAGCAGCGCGAGCGGACGGATCCGGACGTTCTCCACCACCGCCGGCAGCGGCACCACCCGGGTGACCAGGACGGCGACCAGCACGCCGCCCAGCACGTTCGCCCACGACCAGGTGCCCCACAACAGCACCCAGACCAGGACCAGCCAGACCAGCGCGGGCAGCTGGCGCAGCAGGTGGCGGGCGCGGTCGGTCACCGCTCCCCCTCGACGGCCGAGCGGTAGGGCCCGCGGTCGAGCAGGTCGGTGGCGGCGCGGTCGGCCAGGCCGTAGAGCGGGCCGGCCAGCACGGTGAGGGCGACGGTCAGCGCCACCAGCGCCGTCGTCGCGCCGACCAGCAGGCGCGGCAGCCGCTCCGCGGGCTCGCCCGGGTGCTCGTCGGGCTCCTCGGGCCCCTCGGACGCCGTCGCCACGGCCACCTGGCGCTGCCATGCCGACGACGGCCGGGCGACGCCGTTCCCCGAGGGGCGGGCCCCGGCCGGGCGCGGCCCCGCGTCCGCCGCCGCGGCGGTCGCGGTGTCGGCGCCGGGCTCCTGCGCCCGCGGCCGCCAGAAGGCGCGGGTCCACACCCGGGCCACCGCCAGCAGGGTGAGCAGGCTGGTCACCAGCCCGGCGCCGACCAGCACCAGCGCCAGGGGGCGGCCGTCGGCGACCCCCGCCTGCACCAGCCCCAGCTTGCCGAGGAACCCCGACAGCGGCGGGATGCCGGCCAGGTTCAGCGCCGGCAGCAGGTACAGCACCGCGAGCAGCGGGGAGGCGGCGGCCAGGCCGCCGAGCCGGCGGATCGACGTCGACCCGCCGGTGCGCTCGACCAGCCCGGCGACGAGGAACAGCGTGGTCTGGACGACGATGTGGTGGACGACGTAGAAGACCGCGGCGGTCAGCCCGGCGACGCTGCCCAGCGCGATGCCGAACACCAGGTAGCCGATGTGGCTGACCAGCGTGAAGGACAGGATCCGGCGCAGGTCGGTCTGCGCGACCGCACCGAGGATGCCGACGACCAGCGTGGCCAGCGCCGCCGCCATCAGCAGGGTGTCCAGCGCGCCGTCGGGGAACAGCAGCGTCTGCGTGCGGATGATCGCGTAGACGCCGACCTTGGTGAGCAGCCCGGCGAACACCGCGGTCACCGGCGCCGGAGCGGTCGGGTAGCTGTCGGGCAGCCACGCCGAGAGCGGGAAGACGGCGGCCTTGATGCCGAAGGCGATGAGCAGCAGCGCGTGCAGCAGCGTGCGGGTGCCCTCGGGGACCTCGGCCAGCCGCACCGACAGGTCGGCCATGTCCACGGTGCCGGTGGCCGCGTACACCAGGCCGATCGCGGCGAGGAACAGCAGCGACCCGACCAGGCTGACCACGACGTAGGTGATCCCGCCGCGCACCCGCGGCGCGGACCCGCCGAGGGTGATGAGCACGTAGCTGGCGGTCAGCAGCACCTCGAAGCCGACGTAGAGGTTGAACAGGTCGCCGGAGAGGAACGCGAACCCGACGCCGGCCATGAGCACCAGGAACGTCGGGTGGAAGATCGACACCGGCGCCTGCTCCCCGCCGTCGGCGGCGCCCTGGCCGACGGCGAACAGCAGCACCCCGAGGCCCACGGTGTGCGCCACCACCAGCATCAGCGCCGACAGCCGGTCGACGACCAGAGAGATCGCCTGCGGCACCGGCCAGTCGCCGACCGCCACCGCGACCGCCCCCGACCGGTCGGCGAGGACCAGCAGGGTCGCGGACACGCCCAGGACCGCGGCGAGCACCGCGACGCTGAGCGTCCGCTGGGTCCGCGTGTGGCGGCTGAGCAGCAGCGAGACGGCGGCGCCCAGCAGCGGCAGGACCACCGGCAGCGGCGCGAGGACCCGGATCACCGCGACCGCCGTCGCGCCGGGGGCAGGTCGACGTCGTCCGCGGGGGTGCCCGGCGGCGGCTGCACGCGGCGCCGGGGCGGCTCGGCGTGGAAGGGCCGCCGGTCCTCGGCGGCGAGCCGGTCCGGGTCCATCTCGTCGGGGTCCTCGCGGCCGGAGCGACGGCCCTCGCGGGTGGCCAGCCGGCGGTCCTCCTCGTCGGCCTCCACCGCCTCCTGGCGGGCCAGCCGCCACGAGCGGTGGATCACCGCGAGCAGGAACGCCGAGACGCCGAAGGTGATGACGATCGAGGTGAGCACGAACGCCTGCGGCAGCGGGTCGGCGGTGTCGCCGTCGCCGCGGCCGAGCAGCGGCGCGCTCCCGGCCGGGCCCGCGGCGCTGATCAGCAGCAGGTTGGTGGCGTTGCCCAGCAGCAGGAAGCCGAGCAGCACCCGGGTGAGGCTGCGGTCGAGCAGCAGGAAGACCCCGGCGGCGTACAGGCCGCCGATGACCACGGGCAGGACGACGGTCGGCGTCACCGCGCCACCACCTCCCCCGGCGCGATCTCGACCGGGTCGTCCTCGTCCTCCTGGCGGTCGAGCTCGGCGCCGAGGCTGCGCAGCACGTCGAGCACCAGGCCGACGACGACCAGGTAGACGCCGACGTCGAAGAACAGGGGCGAGACGAGCTTGACGTCGCCGAGGACGGGCAGCGTCCACTCCCAGTAGGTGGACTCCAGCTCCTGCCCGCCCAGCAGGAGCGCGGCGACGCCGGTGCCGCCGGCCAGCAGCAGGCCCGCGCCGAGCAGCCGGCCGGGGTCCAGGGGAGCCGCCTCGCCGAGCTCGTAGCGGCCGCCGGCCAGGTAGCGCAGCACCAGCGCGAGCCCCGCGACCAGGCCGCCGGCGAACCCTCCGCCGGGCTGGTTGTGGCCGGCGAACAGCAGGTACAGCGAGAAGACCAGGACGGTGTGGAACAGCATCCGGACGACGACCTCGAGCACCACCGACCGGCGCCGCGGGTCGAGCGTGGCGCCGGCGGCCAGCCACTCCCCGACCGGCGCCCGCCGGGACGGCCCGGCGGCCTGGTCCTCGCGCTCGGCCCGCTCGATCGCCCCGCTGCGCCGCCGCAGGAAGACCAGGCTGGCCACGCCGGTGGCGGCGACGATGAGCACCGAGATCTCCCCGAAGGTGTCCCAGGCGCGGATGTCGACCAGGGTCACGTTGACGACGTTGTCCCCCTCCGCCTCCTCGGCGAGCCGGGCGTACTCGTCGGACACCGGCGGCGCGTCGCGGGCGGCCAGCGCCACGGCGGAGACCGCGCCCATCAGCAGGCCGACGCCGACGGCGAGCAGGCCGCGGCCGGTGCGCTCCCGGCGGCGGTGCCGCTCGGACACGTCCTTGGGCAGCTTCCGCAGCACCAGGACGAACACCACGATCGTGACCGTCTCGACGAGGAACTGGGTGAGCGCGAGGTCCGGCGCACCGGCGATCACGAAGAACACCGCCAGCCCGTAGCCGGTGACGCCGACGACCAGCGCCGCCGAGAGCCGCTGGCGCACCCGCACCGCCATCGCCGCGGCGAGCAGCACGACGACGCCGACCAGCACCTGGACGGGGGTGTCCCAGGCCCGCCACTGCGCCGGCCGCTCCGCGACGGTGGTGAGCAACGCGCCCGGCAGCAGGACGACCGCGGTGAGGATGGTGCCGAGGTAGGCCGGCAGCGACCCGCGCTGCGTCGTCCCGGTGACGAGGACGGCGAGCCGGTCGACGCCCTGCAGCACGTTCCAGTAACCCTCGTCGGCCGACGCCCGGACCGTGAGCCGCCGCTGCACCCGGGCCACCGCCGCGCGCCCCACGAACAGCGCCGCACCGCCGAGCAGGGTGAGCGCCGACAGGGCCAGGGCCGGCTGGAGCCCGTGCCACAGCGCGAGCTCCTCCACCTCCGGGGCGTAGGTGGACAGCTCGTCGGCGTAGCGGCCGACGACCGGCTCGAGGCCCTTGGCGAGGACGCCACCCGCGAGGCCGAGGACGGCGAGGACGACCGGGGCGGCGAGGAACAGCGGCCCCGGCGGGTGCGCCACCTCGGTGGCCGGGCGGCCGGGCTTCGCCGCGAACGCGCCCCACAGGAAGCGCAGCGTGTAGCCGACGGTGAGCACCGACCCGAGCACCAGACCGGCGAGGACCAGCAGCGCGGCGGTGCGGCCGGGCAGGCCGCCGTCGAGCAGCGCGGTGAACGCCGCCTCCTTGCCGACGAAGCCGAGCAGCGGCGGCAGCCCGGCCATCGACGCCGCGGCCAGGCCGGCGACGGCGGCGACCACCGGCATCCGGCGGCCGAGGCCGGACAACTCCCGCAGGTCGCGGGTGCCGGTGGCGTGGTCGACGACGCCGACGGTGAGGAACAGCGTGGACTTGAACAGCCCGTGGGCGAGCACCATGGCCAGCCCGGCGCGGGCGAGCTCAGCGCTGCCGGCGCCGACCAGCGTGGTGAGGAACCCGAGCTGGCTGACCGTGCCGAAGGCGAGCAGCAGCTTGAGGTCGGACTGGCGCAGCGCCCGGTAGCCGCCGACCAGCATCGTGGCCACACCCAGGCCGAGCACCAGCGGCCGCCAGCCGGGCAGGTCCGCGACGCCGGGCGCCAGGCGCGCGACCAGGTAGACGCCGGCCTTCACCATGGCCGCCGCGTGCAGGTAGGCGCTCACCGGCGTCGGCGCCTCCATGGCCGCCGGCAGCCAGAAGTGGAACGGCACCAGCGCGGACTTGGTCACCGCGCCGGCCAGCACGAGCAGCACCCCGGCGACGACGGCCGGCCCGCTGCCGGGGTCGGCGACGATCGCCGACAGCCGCGACGTGCCCGCGGCGTGCGCCAGCACGACCAGCCCGGCCAGCATCGCCAGGCCGCCGGCGGTGGTGAGCACCAGCGCCTGGCTGGCCGCCCGCCGCGCCGCCAGCGACCTCCCCGACCCGCCGATGAGCAGGAAGGAGAAGACCGTCGTCAGCTCCCAGGCGCCGTACAGCAGGTAGACGTCGTCGGCGAGGACCAGCGCCAGCATGGAGCCGGCGAAGGCGGTCAGGCAGCCGGCCAGCCGACCGGTGCCCTCGTCGTCCGGCTCCACGTAGCGGCTGCAGTAGAGGAGCACCAGCGCCCCGACGCCGGTGACCAGCCCGGCGAACACGAGGGCGAGCGGGTCCAGCCGCAGCGCGACCGACAGGTCGAGCTCCGGCACCCAGGGCACGGTCTCGCGGACGTCGCCGCCGGACGCGACCGCCGACAGCTGCGCGAGCGTCCAGGCCAGCCCGGCCGCGGGCACCAGCGCGAGGGCGAGGAAGGCGTTGCGTCCCCACCACCGCACCAGCACCGGCGCCGCCAGGGCGGCCACCAGGTGCGCGAGCAGCAGTGCGATCACGGGGCTCCCGGGTCGGCGGCGGAGGGGAGCACGCGACGACGGCGGTGCGGCGGCGTCGCCCCCTCGTGGGGGTACCGCCGCTCCCGCGCCGGGAAACCGACGGCGGGGAGGACCGGGTCACCTACCCGGCGTCACCAGCCCCGACTCGTAGGCGAAGGCCACCGCCTGCACCCGGTCGCGCAGGCCCAGCTTCAGCAGCACCCGGCTGACGTGCGTCTTCACCGTCGCCTCGCCGAGGTACAGCCGCGCGGCGATCTCGGCGTTGGACAGCCCGGCCGCGACCAGCGCCAGGACGTCGGTCTCCCGCTCGGTCAGCCGGGCGAGCTCGGCGGCGCGGCCGGGGTCGGGCGCGGGCGCGGCGGCGAAGGACCGGATCACCCGCAGCGTCACCGCCGGGTCGAGCAGCCCCTGCCCGGCGGCCACGGTGCGCACCGCGGCGACCAGGTCCTCGGGCGGGGCCACCTTGAGCAGGAACCCGCTGACCCCGGCGCGCAGCGCGGCGGCCACGTACTCGTCCTCGTCGAAGGTGGTGAGGACGACGACGCGCGTGGGCAGGCCGGCCTCGGCGATCCGCCGCGCGGCCTCCAGCCCGTCCATGCCGGGCATCCGGACGTCGAGCAGCACCACGTCGGGCGCGAGCTCGGTGACCACCCGGACGCCGCCGGCGCCGTCGCCGGCCTCCCCGACCACCTCGATGTCGGGCTCGGCGGCGAGGACCATCCGCAGGCCGGTGCGGATCATCGACTGGTCGTCGACCAGCACCACCCGGATCGTCACGCGCCCACCGCCGCGGGCGCGCTCGCCGGTGCGGGCACCGGGAAGCCGGCCCGGACCCGGTAGCCGCCGCGGACCGGCCCCACCGAGAGGTCGCCGCCGGCCACGGCCACCCGCTCGCGCATGTGCACCTGGCCGTGGCCGCCGGTGCCGGGGGCCGGCGGCGGCACGGGGACCCGCGGCCGGCCGTCGTCGGTGACGGTCACGGTGACCCGGCCCGGCGTCCAGGCGACCTCGACCCGCGTGGCCGCGGCACCGGCGTGCCGGACGACGTTGGACAGCGCCTCCTGGACCACGCGGACGGCCGCGACGTCGACCAGCGGCGGCAGCTCGGCCGGCTCACCGGTGACGACGTGCTGCACCGGCATCCCGCCGGCGCGCAGCTCGGCGAGCACGGCGTCGAGCCGGGACAGCGACGGCTGCGTCGCCGGGTCCCCGCTGCCGGACTCGCGGAGGATGCCGACCACCCGGCGCATCTCGTCGACCGACTCGCGGCCGAGCCGCTCGAGGCCGAGCAGCACCTCCTGCGCCTCGGGGTGGTCGGGCAGCAGCCGGCGCAGGCCGCCCATCTGCAGCACCATCACGCTCACCGCGTGCGCCACCGAGTCGTGCACCTCGCGGGCGATGCGCGCCCGCTCGGCGACCACCGCGGCGCCGGCCACCGCCTCCTGCTGCTCGGCCAGCCGCGCGGCGAGGACCTGCAGCTCGCTGGCCCGCTCGCGCGACTGGCGCACCAGCACGCCCACCCCCCAGGCGGTCCCGGTGACGACGAGGTAGAAGACGCTCTCCCAGGTCGACGGGCCGAACACGATCCCGCTGACCACCACGACCAGCGTCGCGACGGCGGCCGCGCGCAGCCCCCGCCGCACCGGCAGCACCGCGGCGGCGTGCCCGACGAGCACCGCCATGGCGATCAGCTGGGCGCCGCCGGGACCGGGCGTCCCGAGCGCGTAGTTGCCGAGCACGCTGAGCCCGCCGGCCACCGCGGCCGCCTCGGGCCACCGGGTGCCCAGGGCCACCACCGCGCCGACGACGACGCCGGGCACCGCGGTGACCAGCGGGAAGCGGTGGGTCTCGTCGATCGCCGTCTCCACGACCGCCAGCACCGCGAGCAGCAGCCCGAGGGCCGGCCAGACCAGGCGGCGGAGGGACGGGGAGGCGGACCAGCGGGGCACGGCGAGCACGGTAGGGGCCCGCGGGGGTGCCCGGGATCCCCCGCGCGGCCGATGGACAGCCGCCGCCCCTCCCCCGCGCGGCGGAGGACGGTCGGTCCGCCGGGACGGACGTGCCGGAGGGTCGCCCGGCCGGAGAGTCCTCGCCGACGCACCGCAGCGAGCGGTGCCCCGACCGACGAGGACCGATGACCACCTCCGCGCTCCCCACCCGCACCCCCACCGCCTCCGAGGCGCGCCCGGCCCGCAGCGCCGGCTCGCTGATGCTGCCGATCGCCGGCGCCGCCCTGGTCGGCGGCTCGCTGCTCTACGTCGCCGGCCTGGCCACCTCCCCGCCGCAGGCCTCCCCGGCCGACGCCGACTACATCGCCTCCCTGGCCGCCGACGAGGGGCAGACGGCGCTGTCGGCGCTGCTGCTGCACTACGGCAACATGGCCCTCGCACTGGCCTGGCTGGCCGCCCCGGCGCTGGTCCGCGGCCGCCGCGGCCGGATCCCGACGATCGTCGGCGCCCTGCTGTCCGCGATCGGCCTGGTCACCGTGACGGGCATGGTGCTCTACGACTTCTGGACCGGCGGCATCGGCCAGGAGCTGCCCGCCGACACCGCGCTCGCGCTGTTCGAGTCGGTGCAGGGTCAGGCGGCCGTGGGCGTCGTCGGCACCGTGACGCTGTTCGGCCTGCTCGGCCCGCTGGTCGGCTACGCCGGCCTCGCGCGGGCCGGCGTGATCAGCTGGTGGCTGCTGGTCCCGGCCGTGGCCTGCCTGGTCGCGTCGGCGGCGCTCACCTTCACCCCGCTGCTGTACGCCGGCTTCGCGCTGGTCGGCGCCGTCCCCGCGTTCGTCGTCGGGGCGCGGATGGTGCAGCGCCGCCGCGCCGAGGCCGCCGTCGCCGCGTGAGCACGATCGGGTCAGCTGATCGTGCTGGGGGGGGGGGGGGGGGGGGGGGGGGGGGGGGGGGGGGGGGGGGGGGGGGGGGGGGGGGGGGGGGGGGGCGCGCCCCCGCCGCTCGGCTGGGTCGGCCGCCGGGGGAGCGATCAAGGT